>JAHDVS010000020.1:24791-41342 GCA_023382435.1 Thermoleophilia bacterium | reverse complement strand
ACCTCGACCGGGAAGATCCAGAAGCACGTGCTGCGCGAGCGGGAGTGGGCCGGGCTGGACAAACGGATCGGCTGAGCCTCGCCACTGCGGGCAGCGCGGTCCGCGTACCCTTCCTCCCAGACCGATACGGGGAGGAAGCATGGCGACAGCGAGCACGACAGTGGAACGTCTCTACGTCGACGGGGAGTGGGTCGAGACCGACTCGGTGCTCGAGGTGCGCTCGCCCTACTCGGGCGAGGTCGTGGCGACCGTCGCCCGCTCCGGCAAGGAGGAGGCTCGCCGGGCCGTCGACGCGGCGGCCCGGGCGATGCGCGAGCCGCTCCCGGCCTGGCAGCGAGCCGACATCCTCGACCGCGTCGCCGCGCTCGTGCAGGAACGGGTCGAGGAGCTCGGCCGCACGATCTCGGCCGAGGCGGGCAAGCCGATCAAGAGCGCCCGCGTCGAGGCCTCCCGCTGCGTCAACACGTACAGCCTTTCGGCCGGAGAGGCTCGCCGGCTCAGCGGCGAGTCCGTGCCGATCACGGGCACCCAGTCCGGGCACGGCCACATCGCGTGGACGGTGCGCGTCCCGGTCGGTGTGATCGGCGCCATCACCCCGTTCAACTTCCCGCTGAACCTGGTCGCCCACAAGCTCGCCCCGGCGCTCGCCGCCGGCTGCGCGGTCGTGCTCAAGCCGGCGAGCCAGACGCCGGTGAGCGCGCTTCGGCTCGCCGCGATCTGCGAGGAGGCGGGTCTGCCGCCGGGCTGGCTGAACGTGCTGCCCGGGCCCGCGTCCGAGGTCGCCGAGGTGCTCGTGGAGGACGAGCGCGTCCGGATGATCACGTTCACGGGCTCGTCCGAGGTCGGCTGGAGCCTGCGCTCGCGCGCCCCGCAGAAGAAGGTCGCGCTCGAGCTCGGCAACGCCTCCCCGGTGCTGGTCGAGGCCGACGCCGACCTCGACCTGGCCGCGCAAAAAGTCGCCACGCACGCGTTCGCCTACGCGGGGCAGACCTGCGTCTCCGTGCAGCGCGTGTACGTGCGCCGCGAGGTGCTCGACGATTTCGTCTCCCGGCTCGTCCCGAAGGTCGAGGCGCTGCGCGCCGGCGACCCGGCGGACGACGCCACGGACGTCGGGCCCGTCATCGACGCGTCGAACCGCGAGCGGATCCTCGACTGGGTCGAGGAGGCGAAGGCGGGCGGCGCCCGCGTGCTCGCCGGCGGGGTCGAGGAGAACGGCGTCATCCGCCCGACCCTGCTCGCCGACGTGGCGCCGGAGATGAAGGTCTGCCGGCAGGAGGTCTTCGGCCCGGTCTGCTCGGTGATCCCCTACGACTCGCTCGAGGAGGGCTTCGAGCTCGCCAACTCGACCGAGTACGGCCTCCAGGCGGCGATCTTCACCCGCTCGATCGGGCCCGCGGTCAGGGCGACCGGGGCGCTCGAGTTCGGCAGCGTGATGATCAACGAGGCGCCCGAGTGGCGGGTCGACCAGATGCCCTACGGCGGCACCAAGGCGTCCGGGAACACGAAGGAGGGTCCGGCCTACACGATCCGCGAGATGACCGAGGAGCGGTTGGTCGTGCTCGCGACGCCGTAGCCCTCACGGCCAGCCCGGCCGGGTCATCGAGAAGACCTCCCCGAGACGGGAGTACTCGTCGTAGCCGAGCCGGGCGATCGGCTCGAGCCGCCGCGTATCGAGGGCGCCGCCCGCGATCGCGTCGTCGCTGATGTGGACGCCGACGACTTCGCCGACGACGAGCGTGTTCGGCCGTGCCGGGTCGGTGGCGCGAAGCCGGACGACCTCGACGAGCGTGCACTCGAGCTGCGCCGGGCTCTCGGCGACGAGTGGCACGCGGACGATCCGGGCCGGGGCCTTCGTCAATCCCGCCAGCTCGAACTCGTCGGTCCCGTGCGGCGCGGGCGCGCTCGTCGCGTTGACGGCCTCGCGCAGCGGCCAGCTCGCCAGGTTGACCGCGAACTCCCCGGTCTCCTCGATGTTGCGCAGCGAGTCCTTCGCGCCGCCGAGCGCGTGCGGACCGGTCGCCGAGAAGGCGACCTGCGGCGGGCGGTAGGCGACCGCGTTGAAGAACGAGAACGGCGCCAGGTTGACGAGGCCGTCGCGATCGACGCTCGAGACCCAGCCGATCGGCCGCGGCACGACGATCGCGTTGAACGGGTCGAGGCGGAGGCCGTGACCGTCGCACGGGCGGTAGAACACGCTCGCCTCAGCGCTCGGTCGGCGCCGGAACCCGTGGTCGGCGCGGGGCCCGGGCGGCCCTGTCGCCTCGCCGTGGGGTGGCGCCCGCACGTTCTCCGCGATAGAACCGAGCCTCCTCGACGAGCGCCGCGAACAGCCGCTTTTCCTCGTCCTCCTCCGGGTGCCAGAGGACGCCGAGCGCGAAGCGGTGCGCCGGGTCCTCGATCGCCTCGATCAGGCCGTCATCGGCCCAGCCGACGGCCCGGATCGCCTCGCCCACGCGGTCGAGACCCTGGTGGTGGGAGGAGTGGACGGTCGCGTGCTCGCCGAGTAGCCGGCCCGTGCGGCTCTCGGGATCGAGGCGGACATCGTGGAGCGAGAACGTGCCGGGCACCTCGCGGTGGCCCTCGTGCCCGACGAGCTCCGGCAGGTGCTGGTGGAGCCCGCCGCCGTGGACGACGTTCAGCATCTGCATGCCGCGGCAGATCGCGAGCACGGGCAGTTCCCGCTCGAGCGCGGCCTCGAGCAGCGCGAGCTCGGCACGGTCGCGCTGGGGCTGCGTGATCGTGGTCTCGGGGTGGCGCTCTGCGCCGTAGTGCTCGGGGTCGATGTCGGCGCCGCCGGAGAGAACCAGCCCGTCGAGGATGTCGATCGTCTCCTCGGTGGCGTGCTCGACCGGCGGGATCAGGATCGGCCGCCCGCCCGCGAGCTCGACGGAGCGCACGTAGGAGAACGGGAGGACGGCGGCAGGGAGCTTCCAGGCGCCCCATGCTGCCTCCTGGGCGTACGAGGTAATCCCGATGATCGGCCGGATCTGCGTACCCATCCCCTGCGCGGGCCTTCCGGACCCGCTCCAGGCAGTGTACGCGTCGCGCCAGGGGCGCGATCTGCGAGGCTTTCCGGCCGGTGGTGCAGCGTCCGCTCAGAATCCACGGCGTCGGCAGACCGGCCTCCTGGCCGCTCGTCGCCACGTCGTTCGCGGTTGCCGCGCTCGGCTGGCTGGCCGCGGCCTGCGCGCTCGTGCCCGCGGTCCCGAAACTCGTCGACGGCTGGCTGGGGGCCGGGGAGCCGCTTCTTGCGATCCACCTTGCCGGGCTCGTCTTCCTCCCGTTCGCGGTCACGGGGGCCGCCTGGCACACGCTGCCCGTGATGCTGCGCAACGAGCTGCCGTCGGAACGGAGGCTCTGGCTCGCGCTGCCGCTGCTCGGGGCGGGGGCGCCGCTCGCGGCCGGGATCGCGGCCGACCTGGAAGTGCTGACCTGGGCGGCGGCGGGGTTGCTCGCGGTCGGTCTCGCACTGGTAGTCCGGGAGCTGGCCGGGCTGGTCGTTCGCGCGCCGGGCGAGAAGCTCCTCGTCGCCAGCCGGACGGGTGTGGCGCTCTCGGCGTTTCACCTGGTCACCGCGTTCGTGCTCGGCGCCGCGGTGTTCGGCGCGAGCGGGCCTGACGTTCTGGGCGTCCCGTTCCAGCGTATGGTGCTCGTGCACCTCGCCCTCGCGGGTCTCGGCTGGCTGACGCTCCTGATCCTCGCCGTCGGGCGGACGCTCGTTCCCATGCTCGCGCTCGCGCCGGCGGCGCCGCCGCGCCGGCTGCCGGCAGTCGAGCTCGTCTTCACGGGCGGGCTGTGGCTCATGCTGGCCGGGATCGCGTCAGGCATCGACCCGCTGGCCGGCGCGGGCGGCGCGGTGGTCGTGCTCGCGCTCGGCCGCTTCGGCGCGCAGGTGGCCGGGGTCGCGCTGCGCCGTCGCCTGGACGCGGTCGAGGGGCCGCTCGCGCACGTCCTCGCCGGCGCCGCGTTCCTCGTCCAGGCCGCCGCATTCGGGTTCGCGACGCTCGCGGGCGCGCTCGACGCCTGGCGCGGTGCGGCCGTGTTTGCGCTGTTCCTCGTCGTCGGCTGGGCGGCCGGGGTCACGCTCGGCCATCTCGGCAAGCTGCTGTCTCTGTCCGCGTGGAGCACGTGGCCGCCGGGCCCCCGCCCGAAGCAGGCGGCTCTCTACCCGCGGCTGCCGTGGAAGCTCGAGGCGCTCCTGTTCGCCGCGGGCGTCGAGCTCGTCGGAGTGGGGATCCTGACCGGGGGCGCCGCGCTCGCCCGCGCGGGTGCCGCGCTCGTGGTCGCCTCGGCCGTGCTCGCCGTGGCGGGGTGCGTGACCACGGTCGCGAGGGCGATGGCCCGGGGCCGGAGCTCCTGATGCGAAGACGGAGGGGCGGGTCAGGGCCCGCCCCTCCGTGATCACCGGCCCCGGCCTCACCGGGTCAGGGCCGATCGAGCCGTCCGGTCTCCTGTCAGCTCGCGGCCTCCGCCGCTCTGGCTGTCACCTCGGCTGGTGTCGTCGCGGCGATCCGCTTGCGCAGCGTCACCTCGGCGAGGACGAGGAAGCCGATGCCAGCGAGCACGAGCGCGATGCCGACGATGATGCCGAACTTGGCCACGTTCTCGGCGAAGAAGGCCATGTTCAGCGCGCTGGAGAGCGCCGTCGCGGTCACCCAGGTGTTGCGGGCAGCGTTGGCGACCGGCTTGTCGTTGTCGTCGATGAGCGCTTCGTCGGCGTTGTTGGTTCCGGCCGGGTTGGTCGGGTCGGCCGCCGCGACGAAGCGGCCCATCTCCGAGTAGGTGAGGCCGCCGCTCGACTCGAGCGCGTGGATCCGCATGTACTCGGCGAAGCAGCGCGCCTCGGTGCCGTTGTCGATCGACTCGCCCTCGGTGAGGCCGCAGGTGGGGAAGGTGACCGGCGTCGTGATCCCGGTCTCTGCCCAGCCTTCCTTGATCAGGGCGGGCGTCATGTCGTTGCCGGCCGTGATCTTCTCCTGTTGCACGTTGGTCTTGACCGTGCCGAGCCCGCTCGCGCCCATGTAGATGGCCGCGGCGCCAAAAGCGAGCAAGACGACGCCTGCAATCAGGCCTCCCAGCTCCCAGACGGTTCTTCCTGCTAGGACCTTCTTCATCGCTGTTCCCCCTAGCCTGGTCTTCCCGCTTGCCTTCGGCTGCTGCCGGGTGCGGGGTCGAACCGACTCTAATCGGGGCCAACTAGCGCCGAATCGGGGGGGACGCGTACCTCGGCTGCGGCTTGTCCGCAACCGGTCCGCGCGTAGCCCGCACGGTCGGACGGGGGGAGGCGGGCGTCAGCGTGATTCGATCGCGAGCGCGGCGCGGTAGCAGGCGACGACGTCGGCTTTCGACCACGGCACCGGTGCTAGGGAGATGAAGTAGTCGGCTAGCGCTGCCTCGGCGAGCTCGTCCAGGTGATCCTCGGTGACGCCGACGGAGGAGAGCGTCGCGAAGTCGAGCTCGCGGAGGATCCGCCTAGCGCCGCGCACCGCGCGCGAGCCGTCCGCGGGGCCGCCGGCCGGCTCATCGAGCGCGTCGGCAACCCGCTCGAGCAGGCCCGGCACGCCCGTGCGGTCGTGCTCCAGCGTCTCGGCCAGCACGAGGCCGATCGTCAGGCCGTGCGGTAGGTGGAACCGCCCTCCGATCGCCTGGCCGATCGAGTGTTCGGAACCGCAGTCGGAGATGTTCATCGCGAGCCCGCCCAGCAGGCTCGCGCACGACATCTGGATCCGCGCCTCCCGGTTGGAGCCGTCCGCGACGACCGCGGGGAGCGCCTCCGCGGCGAAGCGGATACCTTCGAGCGCGATCGCGTTTCCGATCGGGGTACGCACGGTCACGACCACGGCCGCGATCAGCTGCGCGAGTGCGTCGACGCCGGCGTACAGCGTGACAGCCCGCGGCAGGCTGTACGTCAGCTGCGGGTCGACGAGAGCATGCTGGGCTCGCATGAGCGGATTCGCGATGCCCGCCTTCGTGCCGGCGGCCTCGTCCGTGACCACCGCAGCGCCCGACACCTCCGAACCCGTGCCGGCCGTGGTCGGGACCGTGACGAGCGGGATCCGCGGCGGCTCGTACGTGACGCCGCCCGCGGCGAAGCGCCGGTACGGCCCGCCCTGCGCCGCGACGACCCTGGCGGCCTTCGCGGTGTCCAGCACCGAGCCGCCGCCGATCGCGACCACGGAGTCGGCGCCGGAGGCGGCCAGCGCGTCCGCGGCGGCATCGACCTCGTCGACGGTCGGCTCGCCGGCGCCCTTGACGAACCGGCCGGCCTCGCCGCCCGCTGCCGCGAGCGCCGCGGCGACCGAGGGAAGCTCCCGGACGTGCTCGTCGATGACGACGAACGGGCGCGCCGCGCCCTCGCTCCGCAACACGTCCGGGAGCGAGCCGATCGCTCCCTCCCCGAAGCGAATTCGCACGGGCAGGTGGTTGCCGAACGCCTCGATCCGCTCCATCGCCAGCTACCCGGACCCGGCCAGCCGCGTCACGTGTCGGAGGCCGCCTGCGCGATCGTCATCGTCGAAGCATCCTACCGGGGTCGAGCTGCCGGCCAGGCGGCGGGAGGGCGTGGGGCGGAGGCTATCCTGATCTCGTGAACGCGCGCCGACTTCTTTCCAGGGCGCTCGAGCTGCCGGGCACGGGTGAGGCCCTGGCCGGGCGCTCCGAGCCGACGCTCGTGCCCGCCCGCCACGAGGTGCTCGGGGTGCCGCTCGAAGGGCCGTTCCCGGCCGGCTTCGAGCGTGCGCTGTTCGCGCTCGGCTGCTTCTGGGGCGCGGAGCGCTGCTTCTGGCAGCTCCCGGGCGTGCACACGACCGCGGTCGGCTACGCGGGGGGCGTGACGCCGAATCCGACCTACGAGGAGGTCTGCTCGGGCCGCACCGGTCACGCCGAGGCCGTCCTCGCGGTCTTCGATCCGCGGTCCGTCACGTACGAGCAGCTGCTGCGGACATTCTGGGAGGCGCACGACCCGACGCAGGGGATGCGCCAGGGTAACGACGTCGGCACCCAGTACCGCTCGGCGATCTGGACGTTCTCGCCCGAGCAGGCCGCGGCCGCGGAAGCCTCGCGCGACACGTACCGGCGCGAGCTGGTGCGGGCGGGCTGCGGGACGATCACGACGGAGATCGGCCCGGCCGGCCCGTTCTTCTACGCGGAGCCCTACCACCAGCAGTACCTGGCGAAGAACCCGGGCGGCTACTGCGGGCTCGGCGGCACCGGCGTCGCCTGTCCGGTCGGGCTCGCGCGCGCCTAGCCTGCCTCGGCCGCCTTCTTCAGCTTCCGGAGCTGCTTGCGGATCAGGCGCCGCGTCTCCGAGCCGAGCAGGAGCGAGCTGACGCGCGTCGCCCGGGTGTGATTTGTGACCTCGACCTCGTAGTCGAGCCTCGTGCCGGGCCCGGCGGCGGTGAGCCGGTAGTGGGTGTCCATCGTGAACGCCGGGTTGCCGATCCGCAGGCCCACGTGGCTCGGCTTCTCGCGAGCGATCACCTCCCCGTCGAACTCCACGCGCCGCGGCCCGCCCATCCTCATCGTGAAGTGCCAGCCGACCGGGTTCCCCGGGTCTCGCCGCGACCGGGAGACGACCTCCTCGAGCCCGTCCAGCCACAGCCGGTGGCGGTCGAGATCGTCGAGCAGGGCGAAGACGTGCCCGACCGGGGCGGCGATCTCGACGGTCCGCGCGTACCTCACGGCCGGCGACCCGCCGCGACGAGCATCTCCACCGGGAGCTCGATCCCCCCGTCGCAGCGGTGCTCGGCGCACAGCCGCTCGAAGCACGCCCGGATCTTCGCCTGCGTCTCCTCGTCCTGGGCGACGAGCAGGCCGCGCGTGCGCACGGTGCTCGCGAGGATGCCCTCCCAGACCTCGTCCGGGCCGTCGAAGCGCTCCACGAACGAGACCGGCTGCACGCTCGCCTCCGCGAGCCCGGCCCCCTCGAGCAGACCGGCCAGCTCGCGCTCGTCGGAGAAGCGAAACAGGGGCGGCCCGACCGGCATGCCGGCGGGGGTCTCGGTCGCGCACTCGAGCACCGCGTCGAAGGCGACGCCGAGCACGCGGTTGCGCGCGGGCTCCGCCCACATCGAGACCGCGACCCGCCCGCCGGGTCGCAGCACCCGGACCCAGTCGGCGAGCGCCCGCTCGGGACGCGCGAAGTGGAGGATGCAGAAGCCGCCGACGACCGCGTCGAAGCTGGCGTCCGCAAACGGCAGCCGCTCGGCGTCGCCCTGGACGAACGTCACCTCCGGGTGCAGGCGCGACGCGAGCGCGACCATCCCGGCAGCGATGTCGAGCCCGGTCGCCTCGGCGCCGCGAGCGGCAGCGGCGGCTGCGACGTAGCCGGGCCCCGTCGCCACGTCGAGGACGCGCGCTCCGGGGCCGACGCCGGCCGCGTCGAGGAGCGGCCCGGCGCAGCGGGCCGTGAACCGCCCGAAGAAGCCGCCGTAGCCCTCCGCGATCGCGTTCCAGCCCTCGGTCTCGAAAGCTGTGAAGGCCTCGGGGTCGTAGGTGGTATCGCTCACGGCGGGATCGTAACGGCGTCCCGCCGGGGACTGCTATCAGGCATCGAGGGCCGCGAGCGCCGCCGCCCGCGCCTCGCGCACGGGGTCGTCGCGGCCGGACATGATCAGGCGACCGCTGGCTCCGAGAATCGCCGCGTAGACGAGCTTCACGTCGGCGCGCTTCTCGGCCTCGTTCGCGGCCACGGCCGTGTAGGCGGCCGGCGCGATCTCGAGCAGGAACATCGTCTCGTCCTCGAGCAGCAGGTTCGCGACCCGCATCCGGTTCACGAGCTGGGCCTGGTTCGGGTCGACGCGCGTGACCGTCTCGTCGGCCAGCACCTGCGGCGGCACGCGGTCGGCCCGGGACAGTCCGAGGCGCTCGAGGATCGCGTCCGCGGCGAGGCGGACGGCAGCCGGGTCGTGGCCGTGCAGCTCGAGCGTCCCGAACTGGCGCTCGACCACCTGGAGCCCGGAGCGGACGTCCGCATGCTTGACGGCCACGTCGACGAGCGGGAAGACCGCGTTCGCGGGCGCCACCTCCACGTAGAGCTGCGCCATCGCGGCGTGCGGCGGGTCGCCCTGGCAGGTCTGCGCCACGTACGCTGCCCACTGCGGCTGCATGGCGTCGATCTCGACGAACGCGCGAAGCTCGGCCACTACGGGCGCCGGGCCGGATCGACGATCGCGATCACCGTGGCGTCGACGGCGAGGCCCCGCGTCGCCTCGAGCTCCCGGGCGGCCGAGCCGGTCGCGACGAGCACGAGATCGCCCTCGCCCGCGCCTACCCCGTCGACGGCGACGAACTCCGGCCCCTCGCTCTTCTCCGGGGTCACGTTCAGGAGCTTGAACGCCGCCAGTCCCGGCGCCTTCACGGTCGACACGGTGCTCCCCACCACACGACAGAGCTGCATCTCGCCCTCCTCTATCGATCGATCATCTAGGTGCCCGGCCGCAGGCGGACCGAGCGGTCGAGCTCGCTCCACGGGATGATCGCGTCGACGGCCGCCTGGATCCGGTCGATCGCCATCATCAGGTGCTCGATCACGACCGCGAACTCCTGCGCCGTGTCCGGCCGCCACTCGCGCAGCACCGAGGCGGCGCGGCGGAGCAGCGCGACCGTCTCCGTCATCTCCCACTTCGCGGTGCGAGCCGCCGTGCGCTCGAGCAGGAGCGCCGACACCTCCGCCAGCTCCGGTAGCCGCAGGTCGCCGGCCAGCGCAGCCTGGCGGCACACCTGGAGCTGCTCCCCCGCCCAGAACAGGTCGAAATTGCAGTAGAGAACGCACGGGAGATTGCCCATCGGCGGCAGCGAGAACGCGCGCAGGCGCTGCACGTCCGGCGGCTCGCCGAGCCAGCGCCGGCCGGTGAACTCCCGTAGCTCGTCGACGAGCCCGGCGACCTGGCGGCTGGCCATCAGCGCGCCTCCAGGCGCACGGGCGCGTGGCCGGCTTCGAGCACCCGCCGCCCGATCCGCTGCAGCCCCTCGAGATTCGAGCGCACCTTCGCGCAGTAGGAGACCTCGCCGAACGGCTGGGTCTGTCCGTAGAAGAAGCAGAGGGTCTGACGGCCCGGGTAGTAGCCGATGTCGCCCGGGACGACGTCGAACTTCGGGTTCTCCTGCTCCGTGAAGAACGGAACCATGGCGATCGTCTCCTCGCCCGCGAACTTCGCGTGCACCATCGTGCTGTCGACCGGCAGGATCGACTTCAGGTAGGCGCAGATCCCCGGCGCCCGGTCCTCGAACAGGTCGGCCTCGACGACCTCCCCCTCGCAGATGATCCGAAGCCCCACGGCGCTACTCGCCCGCTGCCGAGAGCACCTTCGCGACCTCGTCGTGCGGGCGCGCGATCAGGTGCGCGGACACGAGCTCGCCGATCTTCTTGGCGGCCGTCGCGCCCGCGTCGATGGCGGCCTTGACCGCCCCGACGTCCCCGGTCACGATCACCGTGACGTAGCCGCCGCCGACCGACTCGCGACCGACGAGGTTGACGTTCGCTGCCTTGACCATCGCGTCCGCCGCCTCGATTGCGGCAACGAGCCCGCGGGTCTCGATCAGCCCCAGCGCTCCGTTCATCTCCGTTCCCTCCTCGTTCGTCCGCGACGGGCCGGTTGCGGCCGACCCCCACCAGGATTCGGTCGTGCGATCACGACTCGTACCAGTCGAACCGCTCGGTGCCGATGTTCACGTGCACGTTCTTCGTCTCCAGGTACTCGTTCAGGGACTCGAGCCCGAGGTCGTGGCCGGTGCCGCTCTCCTTGTAGCCGCCGAACGGCGCCTCACTCGGGTACGCGCCGTAGTGGTTGACCCAGATCGAGCCGGCCTCGAGCGCGTGCGCGACCCGGTGGGCGCGACCGGTGTCGCGTGTCCAGATGCCCGCGGCGAGGCCGTAGCGGACGTCATTCGCGAGCCTGACGGCCTCGTCCTCGCCCTCGAACGGGACGATCACGACCACGGGGCCGAAGATCTCCTCCTGGGCGATGCGCATGTCGTTGCGCACGTTCGCGAACACGGTCGGCTCGATGAAGTTGCCGGCCGCGAGCTCCGGGTCGGATGGGCGCACGCCGCCGTGGACGACGGTTGCGCCCTCGGCGGTGCCGAGCGAGACGTATTCGTAGACGCGCTCGCACTGGCGCTTCGAGATCAGCGCGCCGAGCTGCGTCTCCCAGCGCCACGGCAGTCCGACCCGGATCCGTCTCGCCTTGTCGGCGAACCGCTGCACGAACTCGTCGTAGACGGCACGCTCGACGAGCACCCGCGAGCCGGCCGAGCACACCTCGCCCTGAGCCATGTAGATCCCGAACACGGATCCGATCACGGCCCGGTCGAGGTCGGCGTCCGCGAACACGATCGACGGCGACTTGCCGCCCAGCTCGAGCGAGACGCGCTTGATCGACCCGGCGCCGGCGCGCATGACGGAGCGGCCGGTCACGGTCGAGCCGGTGAATGCGATCTTGTTCACGTCCGGGTGCTCGGCCAGGGCAGCGCCCGCGACCTCGCCGAGGCCGGGGACGACGTTGAAGACCCCGGGCGGCATGCCCGCCTCGAGACAGATCCGGCCGAGCTGAAGGCAGGTGAGCGGCGCGAGCTCGGGCGCCTTGAGGACGATCGTGTTGCCGGCCGCGAGCGCGGCCGAGCCCTTGCGACAGGCGATGTGGAGCGGGAAGTTCCAGGGGATGATCATCCCGACCACGCCGATCGGCTCCTTGCGTACGTAGTCGAGCGAGGTCTTCGGAAGCGCGAGCACGCGCCCGTCGATCGCGCGCACGAGACCCTGGTAGAAGCGGAACGGGTCCCAGCAGGCGGGCAGATCGATCAGGGTCGCCTCGCGGATCGGCTTGCCGACGTCGAGGCTCTCGAGCCGCGCGAGCCCGTCCTTCTGGGCTTCGATCAGCTCGGCGACACGAAGCAGGATGCGCGCCCGCTCGGCAGGGGCCATGTCCCGCCAGACCGGGAAGGCGGCCCGCGCGGCCCGCACGGCGCGATCGACGTCCTCGGCCTGCGCCGCCGAAACGTCCGCGATCGTCCGGTTCGTGGCCGGGTCGACGGTCGGCACGGTTGCCCCGCCGGCCGCCTCGCGCCACTCGCCGCCGATCAGGAGCCGGGTCTCGAGGCCGGACGCGGCGGGCGGCTCGTCGGTGGCGGAGAGGGGAGCGCCGGGGTCAGACCCCGGGGTCAGACCCCTTGAGTCCCCTCGACTCAACCCCGCGATCGCGGGCGCGGGCAGACCGCCCACGATTTCGCTCAACCAGGCCGTCTGCGAAGGCTCGGAGACCCGGATCGCTCCGGGCGTCGCCGCGGGGTCTGACCCCGGGGTCTGACCCCGTTGCCCCCGTTGCCCGGACCGGGACATGCCTGCGAGGGCCGGTGCGGGGAGGCCCGCGACGCCCGGGCGAGCGGACGCGGCGACCGGCCCGGGGGCGGCAGTCGAATAGGTCGAGCCCTCGACGAGCCGAACGCCCAGGACGCGAGCGGCGTCGCGGGCGGCGTCGGTCAGGAGCGTGTGCTCCCGCAGCATCAGCTCGCGCTCGCCGGACTCGGCGAGCAGCCGCACGTCCTCGGCCGTGACGACGTGCTTCACCGGTGGATCCTGCCGACGAGCGGGATGCCCGTGATCGCCTCCGCCTCGAGCGTCAACGAGCGGAGATCCTCGGGCTCGAGGTTGTGGACGTCCGACTTGCCGCAGCAGCGGGCGAGCATCTGGATCTCCATCGTCATCGCGTTCAAGAAGTTGGCGACCCGCTCGGTCGCTGCCTCGACTTCGAGGCGGGCGGTCAGATCGGGATCCTGCGTCGTGACGCCGACCGGGCACAGGCCCGTGTGGCACTCCCGGCACGTCCCGGGCTGCACGCCGAGCTTCGCGTAGTCCTCGACGAAGAGGGGCGCGTTGCAGTTGAGGGCGATCATCGCGGCAGTGCCAATGTAGACGGCATCGGCCCCGAGGGCGAGCGCCTTCGCGGCGTCGACGCCGGAGCGGATCCCGCCGGCCGCGACGATCTGGATCTCGCCGTACTTGCCGATGTCGATCAGCGCCTCACGTGCCTCCACCACGGCGGCGAGCGTCGGAACGCCCGTGTGGTCGAGGAGAAGCAGCGGCGATGCGGCGGTCGCCCCCTCGAGTCCGTCGATCACGACCACGTCCGCGCCCGCCTTCGCCGCTAGGCGCACGTCGTCGAAGACACGGCAGGCGCCGAGCTTCACGTAGATCGGCACCTGGTGCCCGGTCGCCTCCCGCAGTTCCTCGATCTTGAGGCGCAGGTCGTCCGCCCCGATGAAGTCGGGGTGGCGCACCGGCGAGCGCTGGTCGACGCCGATCGGCAGGTCGCGCATGTTCGCGACCTCGTCCGACACCTTGTAGCCGAGTAGCACGCCGCCGGTGCCCGGCTTCGCGCCCTGGCCGACCACGATCTCGATCGCATCCGCCTGGCGCATGTGGTGCGGGTTGTTGCCGTAGTGGCTCGGCGTCACCTGGTAGACGAGCGTCTTCGAAGCGCCGCGCTCCCGGTGGTGCATCCCGCCGTCGCCGGTCGTCGTCGACGTGCCGACCATCGACGCGGCCCGGCCGAGCGCCTCTTTAGCGTTCGCCGACAGCGCGCCGAAGCTCATCCCCGTGATGCACACGGGCGTGTCGAGCTCGACCGGCTTCGGGCAGCGGGTCCCCAGCACGGTCTTCGTCTCGCACCGCTCCCGGTAGCCCTCGAGCGGAACCCGCGAGAGCGTGCACGGGATGAACGTCAGGTCGTCGAAGCTCGGCAACCGGCGCGTCGTCGAGAACGCCCCGAACACGTAGCGCCCGAGCTGCGCTTTCTTCTGGATCTCCTCGACCGTCTCCGGCGACCAGACGTGGGAGACGCGCTGCGTCCGGTGCTCGGTCGCGAAGGTCTCCTGGCCGCCGTTCGCATCAGACATCCGTTTCCCCACGCTAGAGCGCCTCCTTCCAGACCGCGAACTCCTTCTTGTCGTAGCGCCACAGCTTCCCGGCCGACCGGACCTTCCGCCACGTGCGCTTCGGACCGAGGCCGAACGGCTCGAGCGTCTCGGCGAGCCACGCCGACTCCTCGTCGGTCGGCTCCTCGAGCAGTGTGTCGGAGCCGAGGTTCGCGATCTCGCCGCCGCAGAAGAGCTCGCCCTCGTACATCGAGTCGCCGAACGCCTCGCCCGCGTCGCCGCACACGACGAGCCGCGTCCGCTGGTTCATGAAGCCGGACATGTAGCCGGTCGAGCCGCCGATCACGACGACCCCGCCCTTGCCCGCGATCGCGCTGCGCGCGCCGGCCGAGCCCTCGACGACGACGAGACCGCCGCGGATCGAGGGCGCGGTCGAGGAGCCGGAGTTACTGTGGACGACGATCTTGCCGCCCATCATGTCGGCGCCGAGCGACCAGCCCGCGTTGCCGTCGACCTCGATCTCGAGGCCGTCGGAGAGGGCTCCGCAGAAGTAGCCGACGTCGCCACGGAACCGAAGCCGCGCCGGCTCGAGGATCCCGACCGCCAGGTTGTGGCGAGAGCCCGGGTGGAGAACTTCGATCTCGCGCTGTCCCGCGGCGATCAGCGCCCTGATCTCCTCGTTGATCTCCCGGGTCGACCTCCCGTGAGCGTCGACGATCGCGGCCCCGCTTGCGGGGGACTTCACGCTCGTGTCCATGCCCGCGCCTCCCCTCCCGGCAGCTCGTAGGTGTGGAACTCGGTCTCGTCGCCGAACGCGCCCGCGAGCGCGATCCCCTCGGACACGACCGCGACCCACGCGTCGGTCTCGGCGACGAGGCACGGCTTCGTGGAGAAGCGGTCACGGGCGACGCCGAAGCCGTCGGCGGTCGAGACGAGGTAGGTGAAGGAGCCGTCGAGGTCATCGATCGACCGGCGCACCGCCTCGTCGAGCGTCAGCCCGAGGGAGAGTTGCTCGGCGAGGTAGACGGCCACGAACTCCGTGTCGTTCTCGGTCTGGAACGTGTAGCCGCGCATCTCGTAGATGCGCCGATTCTTGTAGTAGTTCGTGACGTGGCCGTTGTGGACGACGGTCACGTCCGGGAACGGCCGCGCCCAGAACGGGTGCGAGTGGTTGACGTCGACGCGCGACTCGGTTGCCATCCGCACGTGTCCGATCGCGTGCGTGTACGGCTGGTCGCCCAGGTGCCAGCGCTCGTAGAGCGTGCGGGCGTCGGCCGTGTACTTCAGGACCTCGAGGCTGTGCCCGAGCGAGAACATCCGCACGCCCGGGTTCGCGCTCTCGACCGCCTCGGCGAGCTCGCGCAGCCCACGCGGGCTCGCGTCCTCGGGCGTCAGGCCGATGCGGAAGTAGCCCTCGGTGAAGTCGACCGAGGCGACCCGGCCGTGCCGGTCGATCGCCTCGAGGATCCCGTCGCGCGCGCTGGCGCCGCCGTCATCGCCGGCCCACACCGAGGCGAGCAACTCGCCTTCGTAGGGCGCGCCGTACAGGGACAGCCCGGTCGAGTCCGGCCCGCGCCCGTGCAGCGCCTGGAGCATCTCGACGATGCTCGCGGCGACCGGGACGCCCTCACGCTTGGCCAGGAAGCCGGCGATTCCGCACATGCGTCCTCCTTCTCACGTCCAGATCGGAGTGTCCCACAGCCGTTCCCTGTGCCCGAGGCCGGCCTCGGCGGCGCGGCGGTACACGCGAGCGGCCCAGGCGACGTCCTCGATGCCCATGCCGACGGGCGTCACGAAGATCCGCTCGTCCGGGCCCGTGCGGCCCGGATGGTCGCCGGTCAGGATCGCGCCGAGCGGCACGACCTCCTCCCGGTCGAGCAGGCCGGCGCCCTCGGCCCGGGCGAGCGGTCTCGTCGGGTGGTGCGTCTCGTGCGCGACGTCGTCGGTGACGATCAGGTCGGCGGCGGTGATCGCGGCGAGCTCCGGGTCGTGCCCCGAGACGCAGAGGAAGAGCAGCCCGGGCTCCCACCAGTCCTCGGCGAACCAGGGCTCGGGCGCCATCGTCGCGGCGGCCAGAACGTCGCAGCCGCGGACGGCGTCGCGCGGGCTCGTGGCCGGCACGAGCGGGGGGCGGCCCTCGGACTGTTCGGCCAGGAAGCGCGCGACCTGCGTCTCGCTCGGGTCGTAGACGCGGATCTCCTCGAGGTCGGGCAGCGTCCGCTCGAGCGAGAGCAGTTGCGTGCGCGCCTGCACGCCGAGCCCGACCAGCGCGAGCGTGCGTGCTCCGGGCTTCGCAAGCTTCCGGGCCGCCAGGCCGGAGACGGCGCCCGTCCGCATCGCAGAGACCACGGTGCCGTCCATGACCGCGACCGGGAGCCCGGTCTCCGGGTCGGAGAGGAGGATCACGCCGATCCCCCGCGGCAGGCCGCGCGAGGGGTTCGCCGGCACGCTCGGGATCCACTTCATCCCGGCCATCGCGAGCGAGCCGCCGACGTAGGCGGGCATCGCCATGATCCGCCCGTCCCGCTCCTCGGAGTCGATCCCCTCCGACCAGTGGAGGGACGCCTTCTGCGGGCAGATCGCCTGACCGCGCTGGTAGAGCGAGAGCGTCTCGTCGATCGCCTCGAGGCAGCCGTCCATGTCGAGGCCGCCGGCCGCGATCACGTCCTCCTGCGACAG
>JAHDVS010000020.1:0-24691 GCA_023382435.1 Thermoleophilia bacterium | reverse complement strand
CGCCCAGCTCGCGAAAGCGGATCAGGCGGACGGCGAGGAGGAGGTCGAACGCGACGGAGGGGTCTGCCGGGTCGAGGCCGATCGTCTCGTGGATCCGGCGCAGGCGCTGGCGCAGGGTGTTTCGGTGCACGTAGAGGGCGGCCGCCGCCTGGCGGGCGTTGCCCTGGAAGTCGAGGTATGCCTCGAGCGTCCGGAACAGGTCGCTGCCGCGGCCGCGGTCGAGCTCGAGCAGGCGACCCACCGCGAGCTCGAGCGGGTCCGGGTCGCGCTCCTGCGAGATCGCCCACAGGTAGCGCTGGGCGCCGAGGCCGGGGTAGCCGCGTACCGGCCGCCCCGGCCCGGACGCGTGCGCGATCGCGCAGGCGAGCCGGGCCTGGCGAAACGCGAGCGCGTAGTCGCCGCCCTCCGCGGTCGAGTCCGAGTAGCCGACCGCTACCTGCGCGTGTGCGCTTGCGAGCGCCTCCGTCAGCGCCTGCTCGAGGAGCGTGCTCCAGCGTTCGCTGCGCACCGGAACGAGCGCGACGAGCGTGCGGCGCGCGTCCGCCACCGTGCCCGAGAACACGTAGCCGAGCCGCGCCGCGATCGCCGCCCAGAGCTCGGCCGGATCGTCACCCGGCTCGGGCTCGGCCATCACGACGACGTGCGGGTCCAAGACCCGGACTCCCAGCGCGCTCGCGGCTGCCGGCGCCGGCTCTCCCGCGCGCAGCGCGTCCAGGAGCTCCCGCGTGCGCGAGCGCTCGTCGGCCGCTGCGCGCGCGCGTCCCTCCTCTAGCGCGATCGCGGCATGGTTCGCGATCGTACCGAGGAGCGCCAGGTTGTCCTCGCCCAGTGAGCGCTGCTCCCGCGCGTAGCAGCAGAGCAGCCCGACGGGTCGTCCTTCGAAGACGAGCGGCGCCGCGAACAGCGAGCGCGGCTCCGCCCGTGCGACCACCCCGGTGACGAGCACGTCGTCGCGGGAGACCGGAATGCTCGCGGGGCCGCCGCCGAGCAGCCACGCCCACGGTCCGTCGGCCGTGACGGTGTCGGCGCGGACGACCCCGCCGTCTCCTCCCACCCAGGTCTCGACGAGCAGCCTCCCACGTGGCTCGTCGAGGCGGAGCACGACAACGAGCATGGCGTCGAGGAGCTCGAGGGCGGTGAGCGCGAGTCGCTGCAACGTCTGGGGAGAGCGTGAGGCCACCGCCAGTTGCCGCGACAGGCCGGCAAGGCTTCTGAACACCTTCATGCTGCGGAGCGCCTGCTCGTGGAGCTTCGCGTTCTCGACCGCGCCCGCGACGAGGCTCGCGATCGCCTGCATCAGCGCGAGGTCGTCGCCCGTGAACTCGTGCGGCGCCCGCGTGTGCAGCGTCAGGACCCCGACCAGGCGATCGCCGCGACCGACCACCGGAACCGTCAGCACCGACTGAAAGCGCGTGTCGTGGAGCTCGGGGACGAGCTTGTAGCGGGGGTCGGCGAGCGGCTCATCGACGATCATCCCGGGCCTGCGCGTGAGCGCGGTCCAGCCGGTCAGGCCCTCGCCCAGCTCGAGCGAGTAGGCGCCGATCCAGTCCTCGTAGCCGGCGACCGCGCCCCGAACCACGAGCCGCTCCTGCTCCTCGTCCCACAGGTAGACGAGCGCGCCCTCGCAGCCTGCCAACTCGGCGCAGACCGCGGCCGCGTGGTTCAGCACCTCGTCGACGTCGAGGCTCGAGTTGACGCGCGCGATCAACGCGAACAGCGCCTCGCTTTCGTGCTCGGCGGTGTGCACTCCGCACATCAGAGTAGGCGATCTGTGAGCGGGCTGGCTCTCGCCGGGCCGGGTACGGCTCGATTACGCTCCTCGCCAACGCAACCGCCGAACAGGGTGAGGGAGGGGCGATGGCCGGGAAGACCGCCGCAGAGATCATCGAGGAGTGGCGCACCGACGGCGTGCGCTTTGTCCGCTTCGAGCTCCCGGACCTGCACGGGACGAGCCGCTCGAAGCTCGTGCCGATCGACCACGCGGCCGGGTACGCCGACGAGGGCCTGAACATGTACGGGGGCGCCGGCGTGCTCGACACGCGCTCCGACGTGGTCGGCGGGACGCTCTACAACGAGGAGCGCGCCTACGGCGACCAGCGGCTCGTGCCGGATCCGGCGACGGCGGCGATCGTGCCGTGGGCGGAGGCGACCGGGCGCTTCATCTGCGACTCCCGCTGGGACGACGGCCGGCCGCTCGAGGCGCTGCCCCGCCACGTCTTCCGCCGTGTGCTCGAGCGCTGCCGTGCGCTCGGCTACGAGCCCGTGCTCGGCTTCGAGCCGGAGTTCTACCTCCTCGACGGCGATACCCACGAGCTCCTGTTCGAGGGCAGCCACATCTTCAACACGGTCCGGAACACGTACGTCCCGTTCATCCAGGAGCTGATCGAGCAGGTGCAGGCGCTCGGGCTCTCGGTGATCACGATGAACTGCGAGTACGCGGGCTCCCAGTGGGAAATCAACTACGCGCCCGGCCGCGGACTCGACGGGCCCGACCAGACGTTCACGTTCAAGAACGCGGTCAAGGAGCTCGCCCACGTGAACGGCTACGTGGCGACGTTCATGTCGAAGCCGTTCTCCGGCTCGGCAGGGTCGGGGATGCACACCCATGTGAGCCTGCTCGACGCGGAGGGCCGCAACGTGCTTGCCGACGGGACGGACGCCGAGGGCATCTCGGCGCTCTGCCGCCACTTCATCGCCGGCCAGCTCCGGCACGCGGGCTCGGCGTACGCGCTGCTCGCGCCGACCGTGAACTGCATGAAGCGTCGGCGCACGCACACGTTCAGCCCGACCAACGTCTCGTGGGGCCTCGAGGACCGCTCCGCACTCGTACGGATCAAGGGCGGGTCGATCGAGTCGCGCCACGTCGAGCACCGGGCCCCGACCGCGCTCGCGAACCCGTACCTCGCCGCCGCCGCGATTCTCGGTGCGGGCCTGCTCGGGATCGAGGAGCGGCTCGAGCTCGAGTCGCCGGCGTTCCCGCCCGCCGAGGAGGACGGGACGAAGCCCCAGCTGCCGACCGACGTGCGCGAGTCGCTCGCGGCGCTCGAGCGGGACGAGAAGCTGCGCGAGCTGCTCGGCGAGGAGTTCGTCTCGGCCTACACGGTCATGCGCCGCCACGAGCTGCAGCGCTTCGACGATCACGTCACCGACTGGGAGTGGGACGAGTACGTCGAGGTGTTCTGAGCCGGCTCAGCGGCCCGGCGGGCCGACTTGCGCAGGTCGGATCCGTGTCTACTCGGGCGTCGTGTAGGCGACTGCGATGCCGCCGTCGACGACCAGCGACGTTCCGGTGACCCAGCTCGACTCGTCGCTCGCGAGGAAGAGCGCTGCCTCGGCGATCTCCGCCGGCTTGCCGAGCCGTCCGGCCGGGATGTGCACGCGGCGGCGCTCCCAGGCGGCCTCGTCCGTGTAGAGCTGGAGCGCGAGCGGCGTCTCGACGGGGCCCGGGCAGAGCGCGTTCGCGCGGACGCCACGTCGGGCGAGCTCGACGGCGATGTCGCGGGTGAGCGCGATCACCGCGCCCTTCGAGGCGGCGTAGCCGATCTGGGAGGTCGCCGAGCCGACGAGGCCGGAGATCGAGCCCATGTTGACCACGGAGCCGCCGCCGGCCGCGAGCAGCTTCGGGATCCCGTGCTTGCAGCAGAGAAAGACCCCGGTCAGGTTGATGTCGAGGACGCGCCGCCACGCTTCGAGCTCGGTCTCGAGCACCGAGCCGTCGCCGGGCAGGAGCACGCCCGCGTTGTTGACGAGCACGTGGACGGCGCCGAAGCGGCTCTCGACCGCCCCGTAGAGCGCGGCCACGCTTGCCTCGTCCGTGACGTCGGCCGCGAAGAACGCGGCCTCGCCGCCAGCAGCCTCGATCAGCGCGACCGTCTCGCGGCCGGGCTCCTCCAGGACGTCGGTGCACGCGAGCCGCCCGCCCTCCTCCGCGAAGCGCAGCGAGCAGGCGCGGCCGATCCCGCCGCCGGCGCCCGTGACGACACAGACTTTCCCGTCTAGCCTTCCCATCGAGTCCTCCTGACGACGAAAGGAGCAAGTCAGCATGCTCGCGGTCGAGCTTCGAGCGTTCGATGATCCTACGGGCCTCGTGCCCGCCGAGCTACCGGACCCGGAGCCGGGCCCTGGCGAGGTGCGCGTCGATCTCGTCGCGGCGGCCCTGAACCGGCGCGACTGGTGGATCCGCCGCGGCGGCAAGGTGTCGCTGCCGCAGGTGCTCGGTTCGGACGGCGCCGGGATCGTCTCCGCGGTCGGCGGCGGCGTCGAGGGCGTCGCCACCGGCGACGAGGTCGTGATCGATCCGAGCCTCGACTGGGGCGAGGACGAGGAGGCGCCCGGGCCGGCGTTTCGCATTCTCGGCGTCCCCGACCAGGGCACCTACGCGGAGCGGATCGTCGTCGGAGCCCATCAGCTGCGGCCGCGACCTCCCCGGCTCACCTGGGCCGAGTCGGCGGCGCTGCCGCTCGCCGGGCTGACCGCCTGGCGGGCGACCGTGACGCACGTGCAGGCGGGGCCCGGCCGGACGATCCTCGTGCCGGGGGCCGGTGGCGGCGTCGCCACGTTCGTGATCCAGATCGCCCGCGAGCTGGGCGCGCGGGTTCTCGTCACGACATCGAGCGAGGAGAAGCTCGAGCGCGCCCGCGCGCTCGGCGCCGAGGGCGGTGCGCTCTACACCGATTCCGGCTGGTCGGAGCGGATCGGTCCGGTCGACGCGGTCGTCGACTCGGTCGGCGCCGCCGCCTGGCCGGGCGCGCTCGCGTGCCTGAAGCGGGGCGGGCGACTCGTCAACTTCGCCGACACGACTGGCGACCGCGGCGAGGTCGACATCACGCGCCTCTACTTCGAGTACCAGCGCATCCAGGGCACGACGATGGGGAGCCCGCGGGAGTTCGACGCGCTGCTCGCCCACGTCGCCGACGCCTCCTGGCGCCCGGTCGTCGATTCGGTCTTCCCGCTCGCCGACGCTGCCGGAGCGCACGAGCGCCTCGACGCTCCCGATCGGTTCGGGAAGGTCGTGCTGGCGGTGCGGCCGGGTGCCGAGTAGGAGCCCCGCCGGGCGGGCTGCAGTTGGGCCTCCGCGGGCATCGCGTCCACCGCGGCCCGGTCACGGCAGGCCGAGGTGCCGCGCGATCACGAGGCGCTGGATCTCGTTCGTGCCCTCGCCGATCTCGAGGATCTTCTGGTCGCGGTAGAAGCGGCTGATCGGCGTCTCGTCCATGTAGCCGTAGCCGCCATGGATCTGCACGGCCTCGTTGACGACGCGCCTCGAGAGCTCGCCCGTGTAGAGCTTCGCCATCGCCGCCGCCAGCGCGAACGAGCGCCCCCGATCCTTCAGCCACGCGGCCCGGTAGACGAGCTGGCGCCCCGCCTCGATCTCGGTCGCCATGTCCGCGAGCTTGAAGCGGATCGCCTGGAAGCTCGCGATCGGGCGCCCGAACTGGTGTCGCTCCCGCGCGTACGCCATCGCCTGCTCGTAGGCTCCCTGGGCGAGCCCGAGCCCCATCGCGGCGATCGAGATCCGGCCGCCGTCGAGGATCTCGAGGAACTGCCGCAGGCCGTTGCCGCGCGGGCCGAGCAGGTTCCCCTCCGGCACGCGGCAGCCCGAGAACGTGAGCGCCCGCGTGTCGGACGCCCGCCAGCCGAGCTTCGAGAGCGGCGGCGAGATCTCGTAACCCGGGGTGCCGTTCTCGACGACGAGGTTCGAGATCTCGTCGGGGCCGGTGCGCGCCGTGATCGTCACGAGCGCGGTGATCTCGGTGCCCGCGTTCGTGATGAACATCTTGGCGCCGTCGATCACCCACTCTCCATTCTCGAGCGTCGCGGCCGTCCGGGTGGCGCCCGCGTCGGAGCCGGCCTCCGGCTCGGTCAGCCCGAATGCGGCCAGCCGCCGCCCCGAGGCGAGGTCCGGCAGCCAGCGGTGCCGCTGCTCCTCCGAGCCGAACAGGTAGATCGGCATCGTGCCGAGCGACGTGTGCGCGGCCACCGTCACCCCGACCGAGGAGTCGATGCGAGTCAATTCCTCGATCGCGATCGCGTAGGCGAGCGTGTCGGCGCCGGCGCCTCCGTACTCCTCGGGGATCGGCACGCCCATCAGGCCGAGCTCGGCCAGCGCCGAGACGATCTCGTACGGGAACCGGTGCTCGCGGTCGAGCTCCTCCGCAACCGGAGCGATCCGCTCCCCGGCCAGCTCGCGGACGGTTCGGCGCAGAAGCTCGTGCTGCTCGGGCAGATCGAGATTCATCAGGCCACCCCCTTGACACGGCTCGACGGGCGAATACTATATGCGCTCACTGTCGATCAAATCCGCATATTGTCGACTCTGATCATGGATCCCGAGGCACGCGACCGGGCCGGAGCGCCGCGGGGACTCGATCTGCCGCAGCCGCCGCCGCAGCTCGCTGTTGGGATCCACGACTCGATCAAGCGGGCGATCCTCGCGGGCCGGATCGGGCCGGGGGAGCGGATCAACCAGGAGCTGATCGCCCGGGAGCTGGGTGTCTCTCGCACGCCGGTGCGTGAGGCGCTGGCGGTGCTCGCGAGCGAGGGGCTCGTCACGATCGTCCCGCGCCGCGGCGCGTTCGTGAGCACGTTCGGCGAGCGTGACGTCCACGAGATCTACGACGTACGAGAGCTGCTCGAGCCGAATGCCGCCTCGACCGCCTGCAGGCTCGCGACGCTGGTCGAGGTCGAGGCCCTGAGAAAGCTCGCGACGGAGCTCGAGGAGGCGGCCGATTCTGGCCTCGAGCGCGCGTTCGAGCTGAACCGGCAGTTTCACCATCGTCTCTGCGCGCCGTGCGGAAACCGGGTTCTGATGCAGTTGCTGGAGGCGATCTGGTCGCAGCAGACGGCGCTTCGCATCTACGCCTACTACGCGCAAAGCGCGCGCGCGCTCGAGCGAACCCACGCGGAGCATCGCGCGATCGTCGAGGCGTTCGCGGCCCGCGACCCCGAGCGCACCGGCGCCCTCGTCCGGGGGCACATCCAGGCGGCCCACCAGGCGCTCGTGACGCTGATGGCCGAGCCGGCGGCGGGAGCGGCGTAGCCGTGTGCGGGATCGCCGGCATCCTCTACAGGGAGCCCGGGCCGATCGGCGAGTCGCTCGTGCGCATGTGCGCCGCGATGCGCCACCGGGGCTCCGACTCGACCGGCTTTGCCCTCTACGGCGAGCCCGATCCCGACCGTCTGATCGTCCGCCTGCGCTTTCCGGACGCGACCGAGTGGGAGAAGCGAGTCGAGGACATCATGCACAGCGTCTTCGCCGCGGGTGGCGACGTCGCGGTCGACCACGCGGTCGACCGGGCGCAGCACGCGGAGGATCGCTTCGTGCGGCTCGAAGTCCGCTTCGGCGGGACGGTCCGGGAGCTCGTGCACGCGATCGAGGAGCCCGGCCACGTCGAGATCCAGTCGATCGGCCACTCGCTCGAGATCGTGAAGGACCTCGGCGACGCGGAAGACGTCGACGCCCGCCACGGGATCAGCGCGTTCCGGGGCACGCACGGGCTCGGCCACGTTCGGCTCGCGACCGAGTCGATCACCGCGGTCGCCTACGGGCACCCGTTCTGGGCGGAGCCGTTCCCCGACATCGCGATCGCCCACAACGGCCAGCTGACCAACTACTACAAGTTCCGGCGGCTGCTCGAGCAGCAGGGCTACCGCTTCCACACCGGCAACGACTCCGAGCTGATCGCGGTCTATCTCGCCGACAAGATGGAGCACGGGCAGACGTTCTACGAGGCGCTGAAGGACTCCGTCTACGAGCTCGACGGCTGCTTCGCGTACCTGCTCTGCACGCGCGACGCGATCGGCTCCGCGAAGGACCGCTTCGCCGTCAAGCACCTCGTCGTCGCCAACGTCGACGGCGACCTCGGCATGGCGACCGAGGAGCAGGCGATTCGCGCCGTGTTCCCCCAGGAGCTCGACACCATCCATCCCGACCCGCGCTCGGTCTTCGTCTGGGAGACGAACGGCCAGGTGCTACAGGAGATCGTGTGATGGCGGCCATCGCCGGGATCACCTACCTCTCGGACACCCGGGTCGAGGTCGACGTCGACGTCGTCGAGCGCCTCAACCGCGAGCTTCGCCGCCTCAACGACGAGGGCGTCACCGAGGTGGTGATGCGCAACCCGCGCTCGAGGCACAACCTCGCCGTCGGGCAGGGCGCCGGCCTGAAGATTGTCTTCGACGGCTCGTGCGGCTACTACTGCGGCGGGCTCAACAACGGTGCCGTGATCGAGGTGGCGCGCAACGTCGGCTGGGGCACCGGCGAGGCGATGGCGAGCGGCTCGATCAGCGTCGGCGGCTCGGCCGCGCTCGGTACCGGCGCCGGGATGCGCGGCGGCCTGATCCACGTGAAGGGCGACTGCGGCCCGCGCACGGGCGCAGCGATGAAGGGCGGCACGTTGATCGTCGAGGGCTCCGTCGGCTATCTCGCCGGCTTCATGACCCACGCGGGCGACCTGATCGTGCTCGGCAACGCGGGCGAGGCGCTCGGCGACTCGCTCTGGGAGGGTCGGATCTACGTCGCCGGCGAGATCCGCGGCCTGGGCAACGACGCGAACGTGGTCGAGCCCGACGACGACGACTCCGCCCGCGTGCACGCGCTCCTGCGCGCGCAGGGGATCGACGGCGAGTTCCCGTTCAAGAAGATCGTCGCCGGGCAGAAGCTCTGGTACTTCGACAACCGCAACCCGGAGGCCTGGCTGAAGATATGACGGGAAAGGGGCAGGAACCAGAGATCGTCCAGGGCCGCTCGCACATCTGGCGGGCCGAGATCATCCGGGACATCCAGGCGAAGGCGGAGCTGGGCCGCTACCAGATCCGCGGCTTCTCGACGTTCCAGAAGTTCCCGTCGCTCGACGAGCTCGTGTTCCTGCCGGCCGCGATGACGCGGCTGCCGCTCGAGGGTTACCGCGAGCTCTGCGTCTCCGAGACCACGATCGGGGGCGGGCGACCCGACCTCGTCTCGCAGCCGCTCGAGCTCGCGATCCCCGTGTACCTGACCTCGATGAGCTTCGGGGCGCTCGGCACCAACGCGAAGATGGCGCTCGGGATGGGCTTCTCGCGCGCCGGGTCGGCGACCTGCACCGGCGAGGGGGGCATGCTCGAGGAGGAGCGCGACGCCTCGACGCGGCTCATCTACCAGATGACCCCTTCCCGCTACGGGCTCGATCTCGAGCACCTGCGCAAGGCCGACGCGATCGAGATCGTGGTCGGTCAGGGCGCGAAGCCGGGGACGGGCGGGATGCTACTCGGGATGAAGGTCTCCGAGAAAGTCGCGGGCATGCGCACGCTGCCGGTCGGAGTCGACCAGCGCTCCGCGGTACGCCACCCGGATTTCCTGGGTGCGGACGACCTGCAGGTCAAGATCATGGAGCTCAGGGAGGCGACCGACTACCGCACCCCGATCATCCTCAAGCTGCCCGCGTGCCGCGTTCGCGAGGACGTGAAGATCGCCGCGAAGACCGGCTGCGACGCGATCGTCGTCGACGGCACCGAGGGCTCGACAGCTGCGGCGCCCGAGTTCCAGCTCGATCACACGGGCATCCCGACGCTCGCAGCGATCCCGGCCGCACGCCGCGCGCTCGAGGAGATCGGCATGTACGGCAAGGTGACGCTGATCGTCTCCGGGGGGATCCGCAACGGCGTCGACGCCGCGAAGGCGCTCGCGCTCGGTGCGGACTGCGTCGCCATCGGCACCGCCGCGCTCGTCGCGCTCGGGTGCAACGCGCCCCGGTTCGTCGAGGACTACCACGCGCTCGGCACCGAGCCCGGTGCGTGCCACCACTGCCACACCGGCCGCTGCCCGGTCGGGATCACGACCCAGGACCCGGAGCTCGAAGCCCGCCTCGATCCCGAGGAGGGCGCCGAGCGCGTCCGCAACTTCCTCACGGCGATGGTGATGGAGATGACCGTGATCGCGAAGTCGTGCGGGAAGGGGAACGTCCACAATCTCGAGCCCGAGGATCTGCGCGCGGTCTCGCTCGAGGCCTCCGCGCTGACCGGGGTGCCGCTCGCGGGCGTCGACTGGGCCGTCGGGCCGGAAACCTTCGGGAGAGGAGGCTAGCTTGGTCGGCCCAGAGGATCTCGCTCGCGTCAAGGAACTGTTCGACCGCCACGACGTGCATACCGTCGAGTGCGCCTTCGCCGACGTGTGGGGCCTACCACGCGGCAAGCGCGTCCCGGCGAGTCACTTTCCGAAGCTCGCCGAGAAGGGGTTCGCGCTCGCGAACGTCGTGATGGTCTGGGACATGTGGTGCAACCTCTTCGACACGCCGTTCTGCACGAGCGACTCCGGCTGGCCGGATCTCCTCGCCATCCCGGACCTCTCCACGCTGCGCCTCGCCACCTGGCAGGAGGGCACCGCGTTTTGCATCTGCGACACGGTCGACGAGCAGACCCACGAGCCGCTGCCGGTGGACACCCGCAACCACCTGCGCGCCGCGGTCGAAAAGGTGAGGGGACACGGCTACGAGCCGATGATGGCGACCGAGATCGAGTTTCACCTCTGCACCCCGGACTGGGTGCCGGTCTACCGCGGCGTGCACACCTACTCGCTGTCCAAGGGCGGTGAGGTCGAGCCGGTCACCGGGGACGTGCGGCGCAAGCTCGAGGCGTTCGGGATCGTCGTCGAGGCGTGCAACGTCGAGTACGGCCCCGCCCAGGTCGAGGTCAACCTCGAGTACGGGCCGGCGCTCCAGGTCGCGGACAACACGATGATCTTCAAGTACGTCGTCAAGGAGATCGCGCGCCAGCACGGCCTGCGGGCGACGTTCATGGCGAAGCCGTTCTTCGGCGAGGCCGGCAACGGGCTCCACGTCCACCAGAGCCTCCGCTCGCTCGAGACGGGCAAGAACGCGTTCGCGGAATCGGATCTCAGCGGAGGGACGATCCGCTCGAGCCTGATGCGCCGCTGGTTGACCGGCCTGCTCGCTCACCAGATCGAGCTGACCGCGATCAACTCCCCGACCATCAACTCGTACAAGCGAGTCGAGGACTACTCGTTCGCCCCGACCTGCGTCACGTGGGGCGGCGACAACCGCACCGTGGCCGTCCGGGCGGTCATGGGCCATGGCGAGTCGACCCGGCTCGAGGCTCGGGGCGCCGCGGCCGACGCGAACCCGTACCTCGTCCAGGCGGGTCTGCTCCACGCCGGCCTCGACGGGCTCGACCGTGAACTGCCCCTCCCGGACATGACCACCGGCGATGCCTACCTGGACACGACGTCGCCGCGGATCCCGACCTCGCTCGAGGCCGCCGTCGTGGAGCTCGAGCGCAGCGCATTCCTCCGCGACGCGTTCGGGGAGATGTTCGTCGGGACGTTCGCGGCCATGCTCCGTCACGAGGTCGACGTGTTCGCGCGCCAGGTGACGGACTGGGAGCGCGACCGCTACATCGAGGTCACCTGATGGACGTCTGCCGGGTCGTCGGTCAGGCGGTGTCCACCGCGAAGGACGAGGGGCTTCACGGCACGAAGCTCCTGCTCGTCCGCGCTGCCGGCCCCGACGGCGCGGCGAACGGCCCGGCATTCGCCGCCACCGACACGGTCGGCGCCGGGGAAGGCGAGCTCGTGCTCGTCGCCCGCGGCTCTGCGGCTCGCACCACCGGGAGGACCGGCGCGGTCCCGACGGACGCGGCGATCGTCGCGATCCTCGACTCCCTCACGATCGACGGAAAGGTCACGTACCACAAGGAATGAGCACCCCACAGTCCCGCAGGCAAGGTACGAGCCCGAGGGCTCGAGACACAGGAGGAGGAACGATGGCACGGAACGGCAGCATGCAGGCGCTTGGGATGATCGAGACGCGCGGGCTCGTCGGCGCGATCGAGGCCGCCGACGCGATGGTCAAGGCCGCGAACGTCACGCTCGTCGGCAAGGAGCAGGTGGGCGGCGGCTACGTCACCGTCCTCGTGCGCGGCGACGTCGGCGCGGTCAAGGCGTCGACCGATGCGGGCGCGGAGGCGGCCGCCAAGGTCGGCGAGCTCGTCTCCACGCACGTGATCGCGCGGCCTCACGAGGACGTCGAGGCGCTGCTCCCCGGCGTCAAGACCTCCGCCACGGCCTAGTAGACCCCCGAGACGACCGAGAAGGAGGTGCGCCAGATGCAAGGCGCTGACTTCGACGCGATCGTTCGCGCGGTGGTCCGCGAGCTGGGCGGTCAGGGTGCGGCCGGGGCGAGCAGCCCCGTGCAGGCGCCCCCGAACGGCGGCGCGGGCGGGGGGCTGGCGATGGTCCCGCACCCACCGAACACGCGTCTCATCCCCGACCCGCCGCTCGCTACGCGGGAGCCCTCTCCGCACCGTGAGCGCTACGGCGCGGGCAAGACCAAGATAACGGTGCTCGGCGCGGGGCACGGTGGCTCGGCGATGGCCGGGCACCTGACGCTGCTCGGCTTCGACGTCACCGTGTTCTCGATCTACGGGCGCGAGCTCGAGCCGATCGAGGCCAAGGGCGGCGTCGACATGATCGGCGAGGAGGTGCGCGGCCAGGCGAAGTACGCGCGCATCTGCCGCTCGATCGACGAGGCGGTCAAGGGCGCCGACCTGATCATGATCGCCGCGCCCGCGATCGCCCATCGCGTCTACGCGACGCTGCTCGCGCCGATCCTCCAGGACGGGCAGGTCATCTGCCTGAACCCCGGCCGGACCGGCGGCGCGCTCGAGTTCGCGCAGGTGCTGACGCGGTTCGCCTGTCGCGCCGACATCGTGCTCGGCGAGACGCAGACGTTCATCTACGCCGCCGAGCAGCGCGGGCCGGGCACGGTCGAGATCCTGAAGGAGAAGTTCAGGATGCGCGCCTCGGCGCTCCCCGCCTCCGCGAACGACCAGTTCATCAACGTGATCCGGGGCCTCTACCCGCAGATCGAGGCGGGCGAGAACGTCCTCGAGACGTCGATCAACAACATCGGCGGCGTCGTCCACCCGACCGCGATGCTGCTCAACTCGCACGTGGTCGAGGAGGTCGCCGGCGGCAACACCGACCTGCGTTTCTACAAGAACCAGATCGGCCCGACCGTCGCCAACCTCGTGATGGAGCAGATGGACGGCGAGAAGTGCGATCTCGCCCGCACGCTGGGCCTGCGCGAGATCTGGTCGGTCAAGGAGTGGTACGAGCAGTCCTACCGGGTCACCGGCTCGGACATGTGGGATGCGATGCAGCGCAACCCCTACTACGAGGGCTTCACGGCGCCGCCGCACATCCTCACCTACAACCACCTCGTCGACGAGATTCCGAACACGCTCGTGCCGGTCTCGGAGCTCGGCCGCGCGCTCGGGGTCGACACGCGGATGACGGACGTGATCATCGATCTCGGCTGCTCCATGACCCAGATCGACTTCCGCAAGCACGGCCGCACGCTCGAGGTGCTCGGGCTGGACGGGATGACGAAGGACGAGATGCTCCACTACGTCAACTTCGAGCCGCTCGGGGGGCGCTGCCGCGAGATCGGCGTCTGCCGGGCGCTGCCCTACTACCGGTAGGCGGGAGGACGGGATGGCTGACGTCGAGCGGTCGAAGGCGCAGGCGGACGAGCTCGCGCTGCGCGCGCACGCGGCCGCCGAGGCCTGGGGCGGCGCCGGCCAGGAGGACGTCGACCGGGTGATCGAGGCGATGGCGCAGGCCGGCACCGAGCACGCGCAGCGGCTCGCCGACCTCGCCTACGAGGAGACCGGGTACGGAAGGCCCGACCACAAGGCCTTCAAGAACCTGTTCAACTCGCAGTTCCTGTACGAGTTCATCCGGCACGTCCCGACCGTCGGGGTGATCGCGGAGCATCCGAGCCGCCGCTACGTGGAGATCGCGGAGCCGGTCGGAGTGATCGCCGGGCTCGTCCCGGTCACGAACCCGACCTCGACTGTCATGTTCAAGGCGCTGATCGCGCTCAAGGCGAGAAACGCGATCGTCTGTGCCCCGCACCCGCGGGCGGTGCGCTGCTCCGCGGAGACCGCACGGGTGATGGACGAGGCGGCGACCGCCGCGGGCGCCCCGCCGAACCTCGTCCAGTGCATGACCGAGGTGTCGCTCGAGGGCACGGACGCGCTGATGCGCCACTACCGGACCGACCTCGTGCTGGCGACGGGCAGCCGCGCGATGGTGCTCGCCGCCTACTCGTCTGGCAAGCCGACGTACGCGGTCGGCCCGGGCAACACGACCGCGTACGTGCACCGGTCGGCGGCGGACCTCGGCGAGACCGCCGCGATGCTGATCGTCTCGTCGACGTTCGACAACGGCACGCCGTGCGCATCGGAGCAGGCCGTCGTCGTCGACGCGGAGGTCGCGGGCCGGCTGCGCTCGGAGCTCGAGGCCCGGGGAGCCTACTTCTGCAACGAGCGGGAGCAGGCGGCGGTCGAGCGGATGTGCTTCCCGCAGGGAGCCAAGGGCCCCGCAGCGGTCGACATCGTCGGGCAGTTCCCGTCGAAGCTCGCCGAGATGGCCGGGATCGCCGTGCCGGAGGGCACGCGCATGCTGGTCGTCCGGCCGATCGGGGTCGGCCGCGAGCATCCGCTCTCCCGCGAGATCCTCTGCCCGATCCTGAAGTGGTACGAGGGCAGCAGCGAGGAAGACGCGTTCGCGACCGTCCACGCCCTGCTCAAGTACGGCGGCGACGGGCATACCGCGGCGGTTCACGCGGAGGACGACGGTGTGATCGGCCGGTTCGCCAACCGGATGCCCGCCTACCGGATCGTCGTCAACGAGACGGCGATCTTCGGCGCCTCCGGATTCACGACGGGCGTCGATCCTTCGTACATGCTCGGCACGGGCACGATCGGGGGCACGATCACCTCCGACAACATCGGCCCGCGCCATCTCGTCAACGTGAAGCGCGTGGCGATGCCGGTGCGCTCGTGGCGCGAGGCGGGCCTCGACGAGGGCGGCAAGGGGCCCATGCATTTCGGCCCGCCCGTTGCGTCGCCCGATCTGGAGGCGTTCGTGCGCGAGATCGTAGAAAGGGTGATGGCACATGGCTAGCGCGATCGGGATGGTCGAGGCGCGGGCGTTCACGGCCGCAATCGCCGCCGCCGACGCGATGTTGAAGGCGGCCCAGGTGACGCTGTCCGGGCCGGTCAAGCGGGTCGATCCCGGGCTCATGACCGTGACGGTGACGGGCGGGGTCTCGGCGGTGCGCGCCGCGGTCGACGCCGGCGCGCAGGAGGCGGCTCGCGTCGGAGAGCTCGTGTCCGCCCACGTGATCGCGCGCCCCGGGGACGACATCGACGGGTTGCTGAGGTAGGCGTGCCGGAGTTCCAGCTTCGCAGCTACGTACGGATCGACTGCATGCAGCCGCAGTACGCGGCCTACGTCGGCGCGACCGTACAGGGGGACATCCCGGTCGCCGGGATGGCCGAGCTGTTCATCGAGGTGGCGCCGTCCAACGAGGTCTACCGGGTGGCCGACGTGGCTCTGAAGGCAGCGGACGTGAGGCCCGGGACGCAGTTCGTCGAGCGGGAGTTCGGGCTGCTCGAGGTGCATTCGTTCGACCCGTCCGCGATCGAGGCCGCCGCCCAGGCGATCTTCTCGCTGACCGGCCTGACCGAGGCGGACGCAATCGTGCCCGAAGTGGCGTCGGCGCAGGTGATCACGAACGTCGATCCCTACCAGGCGCAGCTGATCAACAAGTTCCGGCGCGGCGCCCTGCTCGTGCCGGGCCAGACCCTGCTCGTGATGGAGATCGCCCCGGCCGCCTACGTGACGCTGGCCGCGAACGAGGCCGAGAAGGCCTCCGACATCGACCAGGTCTACATCTCGAACGTCGGCCGCTTCGGGCGGCTGATGGTGGCCGGGCTCGAGTCGGAGGTGCTGGCGGCGCGAGACGGCGCGCTCGCCGCGATCGAGTCGCTCGCGAGGCGCGGGGTGCCCTCGTGAGCCGGATCGTCGACCACGACGCAGTCGCTCTGCTGGCCGCCCAGTCGCGGGTGCGCTCGGTGGTGCGGCGCGTGCTCTGGCGCGACTTCCCCGCTGTCGCGTCGGCCGAGCTCGTCGAGCGCGTCTGCCAGGCGGTGTTCAAGGAGCTTCGCCTCTGCTGCGGCGACTGCGCCTGCGACGCCCCCGAGCCCGGGCCGGGCGCGGCGCTCCAACTGCAACCGATCGCCAACCGGAGGTGTGGCTGTCGATGACGAAGGTGACGGTCGTCGGCGCGGGCATGGTCGGATCGTCGACCGCCATGCGCATCGGCGAGCAGCGGCTCTGCGAGGAGCTCGCGCTCGTGGACGTGGTGGACGGTGTTGCGGAGGCGATGGCGCTCGACATCGGCCAGGCGCTGCCGTTCGCCGGCTCGGACACGCTCATCGCGGGCGGAACGGGCTACGGCCACACGGCCGGCTCCGACGTGGTCGTGATCACCGCGGGCCTGCCCCGCAAGCCGGGCCAGAGCCGCGCCGATCTGCTCGAGGCGAACGGCAAGATCATCGCCGCCGTCGCCGGCGAGGTCCGCGACCGCTCGCCGCAGTCCGTCGTGATCGTCGTGACGAACCCGCTCGACGAGATGACCGCGCTCGCGCAGCGTCTCACCGGCTTCCCGCCCCAGCGCGTGATGGGCATGGCCGGAATGCTCGACACCGCGCGCTTTCGCGCTTTCATCGCCTGGCACACGAAGACGCCGCCCACGCGCGTCGAGGCGCTCACGCTCGGCTCGCACGGCGACACGATGGTGCCGGTGCCGCGGCTCTCGACCGTGAACGGCCGGCCGCTCGCCGAGGCGATGCCGGCCGCCGACATCGACGCCCTGGTCGAGCGCACCCGAGACGGCGGCGCCGAGATCGTGCGGCTGCTCAAGCGCGGGTCGGCGTGGTGGGCGCCGAGTGCCGCGATCACCGAGATGGTGCGCGCGATCGTCCGCGACGAGCGGCGTGTGCTGCCCGTGTCGGCCTACTGCCGCGGCGAGCTCGGGATCGACGGCGGCGTCTACGTCGGCGTGCCCGCCCGGCTCGGCCGGGGCGGCGTGCTCGAGATCGTCGACGTCGGCCTCTCCGCCGCCGAGCTCGACGGCCTCAGGGCTGCCGCCGCCGAGGTCTCGCAGCGGGTCGCGGACCTCGACGGAATCCTCGCCGGCGGCAACGGCGGCGAAGTCGCGGCGCCACTTTCGGCGGCCGCTGCGGTCGCGCCGGCCGGACGCCCACGCGATCTCGCGCTCGAGTCGAAAGTTCGCACCGCCGCCCGCCAGGTGCTCGCCCGTTCCGGCCAGCTCGACCGCCTCGAAGAGGTCGTCCAGCGGGCCATGGCCCAGCTTCCCTGAGCGTGCTCGGGAGGAGGCGCGTGACGCCTTTCGGCGATAGCGCCCCGGAGACCGCTCGATGAGCGTCGTCGAGGCTGCACGCAGGCACGCCCGCGAGGTCGTCGCCCCGAGCGTCGAGCGCTGGGAGCGGGAGGGCCGCTTCCCCCGCGATGCCGTCGAGACGGCGGCTGCGGACGGCCTCTGCGGCCTGTTCGCTCCGCCCGAGGCGGGCGGCCAGGGGCTCACGTTCGCCGAGGGCATGGGGGTGTTCGAGGAGCTCGGCCGCGCGGACGCGAGCTACGCGTTCGCGCTCTCGATGCACAACGCGGTCACGACGGTGATCACCCGTTTCGCCCACGATGAGGTGCGCGAGCGCTGGGCCGGCCCGCTCACGAGCGGCCGCGCGCTCGGCGGCTTCAGCCTGACCGAGCCGCATGCGGGCTCCGACGCCGGCGCGATCACGACCCGTGCCGAGCCCGACGGGTCGGGCGGCTACCTGCTGAGCGGGCGCAAGGCGTGGGTCTCGCTCGCCGGCGAGGTCGACGTGTTCGCGCTCGTCTGCCGCACCGGCGCTGGGCCCGGCTACGAGGACGTGATGGTGGTCGCGCTCGCCGCCGACCAGCCGGGCGTCCGGGTCTCGCGCCTCTACGACACGATGGCCTCCGCGTTCCTGCCGATCGGGGACGTCGAGCTCGACGGCGCCCGCGTGTCCGCGACCGAGGTGATCGCGCCGCCGGGCGCGGGCTTCCAGGCCGCGCTCGGCGCGATCGACGTCGCCCGCGTCGACATCGCCGCGATCTCGGTCGGCCTCGCCGCCGAGGCGCTCGAGATCGCGCTTCGCCACGCGGCGTCGAGGCGGATGTTCGGCGGAGTCGAGCTCGACCTCCAGGCAATCCAGTTCGCGCTCGCCGACGTCGAGACGGACGTCGTCGCGGGCCGACTGCTCTACCGGCACGCCGCGGAGCTGCTCGGCGGCCCGGAAGGGGCCGTCGCGGCTGCGCACGCCAAGCGCTTCTGCCCCGATGCGGCCCTGCGCGCCGCCGTCACGTGCAGCGAGGTGCTCGGCGCCTACGGCTGGCTCAACGAGACCCCGCTCCCGCGCTTCATCGCGCTCGCGAAGATGCTCCAGGTCGTCGACGGCACGACGGAGATCCAGCGCGTCGTGATCGCCCGCGAGCTACGCCGCCGGGCCGCCGCGCTCCTCGGCGACCGGCCCTGACGGAGGAGGAGACGACGATGTCCGACTCGGTTTCCATCGGTACGCTGCCCCCGCTTGGCGAGGTGCCCCCGAAGATGCTCGCGCAGGTCGTGCGGCAGGACCGGCTCGGCGAGCCACAGGACGCCTTCCGGGTCGAGGAGATCGACACGCCGCAGATCGGGCCGGGCGAGGTGCTGGTGGCCGTGATGGCGGCCGGGATCAACTTCAACAACGTCTGGGCGGCGAGGGGGATCCCGATCGACGTGATCGCGGTGCGCCAGAAGGCCGGCGATCCGCGGGACTACCACGTCGGCGGCAGCGACGCGTCCGGGATCGTCTATGCGGTCGGCGACGGGGTCGAGAACGTGGCGGTCGGCGACGAGGTCGTGATCCACCATGGCTACTGGGATCCGGCCGACCCCTGGGTGCTCTCCGGCAAGGACCCGATGATCGCGCCGTCGGCCAGGATCTGGGGCTACGAGACGAACAACGGCTCGTTCGGGCAGTTTGCGGTCGCCCAGGCCCACCAGTGCATGCCGAAGGCCGACCACCTGACCTGGGAGGAGGCGGCGGCGCCGACTCTCGTCGGCACGACCGCCTACCGGATGCTGCACGGCTGGAAGGGCAACGAGGTCGGCGAGGACGACGTCGTGCTCGTCTGGGGCGGCTCGGGTGGGGTCGGCTGTCAGGCGATCCAGATCGCGAAGGTCGCGGGCGCGACCCCGATCGCGGTCGTCTCGTCGCCGGACAAGGGCGAGTACTGCGTCGGGCTCGGCGCGGCGGGCTGGATCGACCGCACCGAGTTCGACCACTGGGGCATCCCGCCGCACTGGACGGATGGCGCCGGCCAGAAGGCCTGGACGGCGGCCGCGCGAGACTTCGGCAAGAGGATCTGGGAGATCCTCGGTGAGCGCCGCAACCCGACGATCGTGGTCGAGCACCCGGGCGAGGCGACGATCCCGACCTCGATCTTCGTCTGCGAGGCAGGCGGGATGGTCGTGATCTGCGCCGGCACGACCGGCTACTCGGCAATGGTCGACCTGCGCTACCACTGGGTGCGCCAGAAGCGGCTCCAGGGCTCGCACGGGACGAACGACCCGCAGGCGTACGCGTACAACGAGCTCGTCCGCGCCGGGCAGATCGACCCGTGCCTGGGGCGGCTGCTCACGTTCGAGGAGATCGGCCAGGCCCATCAGGACATGGACGCCGGTCGCCTCGGCCTCGGCAACGCGGCCGCGCTCGTCGGTGCGCCCGGCCCCGGGCTCGGCGGGAAAGCAGGCTAGGGCGGCGTCTCAGGCTCGGGGGAGGTGTAGGGGCGGGACCTGTCCCGCCCCGGACGATGCGAGCGGCGGGAAACAGGCCGGGTTGCGGGCCGGACAGGTCCGGCTCCTACGTCAATGGTCGCGACCGATCCCGGCCGGCGGTGTCCGCTTGAACGTCATGAGAGGCCGCGCTAGCGGGCCCGTTCCGTGACCGTCGGGGAGGCGAACGCGCGTTGCACCGGCAGGCTCCCGGGCCTGCTCGGTGTCGAGTTCACGGAGGTCGGCGGCGGGCGCATGCGCGCCCGTCTCACCGTTCGCGAGCAGCTCCTGAACACGGACGGCGACCTCCACGGCGGCACGATCACCGCGTTCGCGGACGCGGTCTGCGGGATCGGCGCGGTCGCGCACCTGCCCGAGGCGGCGACCGGCGCCGGCACGATCGAGCTGAAGGCGAACCTGCTTCGCGTCGTCCGCGACGGGGTGCTCGAGTGCGAGGCGAGCCTCGTCCACGGCGGGCGCACGACCCAGGTCTGGGATGCCCGCGTCCGGCTCGAGGGGGACGAGCGGCCCGTCGCGCTGTTCCGCTGCACGCAGCTCCTGCTCTACCCGCGCGGAGGTTGAGTCCAGTGGCCGGGCGCGGCGGCGAGGGCGTATGCTCGCTTGCGTGGGCCGCGACGTCGCAGAGCGAAGCGAGTGGGTGCTGCCGTACCGCCCGCCGCTCGCGTGGGGCGCGCTCGCGGGGTTCCTTGCCGCCAGGGCGATCCCCGGCGTCGAGGCGGTCGAGGACGGCGTCTACCGGCGCACCACACGGATCCGCGGCGCCGCGGTCGTGGCCGAGCTCGAGCACCTGCCGGAGCAGGAGAGCTTCCGCCTGCGGGTCGGCGCCCCGCCGAGGCACGGCGACGGCTTGGCCGAGCGGGCTCGGCACCTGCTCGATCTCGACGCCGATCCCGTCGCCGTCGGCGCGGCTCTCGGCGCCGATCCGGCGCTCGCGCGGCTCGTCGAGCGCCGCCCCGGGCTGCGCGTCCCGGGAGCGTGGGACCCGTTCGAGCTCGCCGCCAGGGGCATCATCGGCCAGCAGGTCTCGGTGCGGGCGGCAACGACGATTGCGGGTCGGGTGGCTGCCGCCTTCGGCGAGCCGCTCGAGGGCGGCGGCACGCTCACCCGGCTGTTCCCCTCGCCGGAGTCCCTCGCCGGCGCCGAGCTCGAGCGGGCCGGCCTGACGCGCGCCCGCGCGGCCGCGATCCGCGGGCTCGCCGCCGCCGTCGCGTCCGGCGAGCTGTCCCTCGATCCGGCGGCCGACCTCGCGGAGACGCGCGTCCGCCTGCTCGCTCTGCCGGGGGTCGGCCCGTGGACGGCGGAGTACATCGCGATGCGCGGCCTCCGCGACCCGGACGCCTTCCCCGCCTCCGACCTCGGCCTGCGCTACGCGCTCCCCGTGAGCGGTCGCCCCGCGAGCGCCGCGGAGGTCTCGGCGCGCGCCGAGGCCTGGCGGCCGTGGCGGGCCTACGCGGCCATCCACCTGTGGCTCTCGCTCGCGGACGGGGCTGCCCCGTGACCGTCGAGGAGGCGAACGCCCGGCTCGCGGGGACGTTCTCGGGGACGCTCGGCGTCGAGATCACCGGGCTGCACGAGGGCGCCGTCACGGCCCGCCTGCCGGTCCGCCGCGACCTGCTCGCCGCGAACGGCTACCTGCACGGGGCGGCGGTGGTCGCGATCGCCGACACGGCCTGCGCGTTCGGGGCGTTCACGCACCTCCCCGGCGACGCGACCGGGTTCACGACGATCGAGCTGAAGAGCAACTTCCTCGCGACCGCACGGGAGGGCACGCTCGCCTGCGAGGCGACGCTCGCTCACGGCGGGCGCACCACCCAGGTCTGGGACGCGCGCGTGACGTCGGAGGAGAGCGGCCGCACGCTCGCGCTGTTTCGCTGCACGCAGCTCCTGCTCAGGGGCTAGCGGGGCGCGGCCCGGAGGGCCGTAGAATGCGAGCCACGATGAGCACGGTCGACCGGGATGCCGGCTCGCTGCGCGCCGCCTTCTACGCAACGCGGCCGATCTCGCGGGACAACCTCGTGCCGGAGGACCCGTCGCTCGGGCTCGTCGCGTTCTCGAGCCCGTTCGACCCGGAGCCGTCGCTCGCGGTCGAGGACGGCCGCGTCGTCGAGCTCGACGGCACCCCCGAGGCGGACTTCGACCTGATCGACGAGTTCGTCGCCCGCCACGGCATCGACGTCGAGGTCGCGCCGGAGGCGATGGCGCTCGACACCGTCGCGTTCGCGCGGATGCTCGTCGACCCGGCGGTGCCGCGTGCCGAGGTCGTGCGCCTCGCGGCCGGGATGACGCCGGCGAAGATCGCGAAGACGCTCGCCCTGCTCACGTCGGTCGAGATCCTCCAGGCGATCCAGAAACTGCGCGTCCGGCGCACCCCGTCGATCCAGGCGCACGTGACGAACCGCGTCGACCATCCGCTCCTGCTCGCTGCCGACGCCGCGGCGGCGGTCGCGCTCGGCTTCCGGGAGCTCGAGACGACCGTGCCGGTGCTCCGCGACGCGCCCTCGAACGCGCTCGCGCTCCTTGTCGGCGGGCAGGTTGCCGCGGCCGGCGCTCTCACCCAGTGCTCGGTCGAGGAGCGCACCGAGCTCGAGCTCGGCTTGCGCGGCCTCACGACCTATGCCGAGACGGTGTCCGTCTACGGCACCGAGCAGGTGTTCCTCGACGGCGACGACACGCCGTGGTCGAAGGCGTTCCTGGCCTCCTGCTACGCGTCGCGCGGCCTCAAGATGCGCTTCACCTCCGGCTCCGGCGCGGAGGCGCTGATGGGCGCGGCGGAGGGCAAGTCGCTGCTCTACCTGGAGGCGCGCTGCATCGCCGTGACCAGGGCGGCCGGCTCGCAGGGCGTTCAGAACGGCGGCATCGACGGCGTCAACGTGACCGCCTCCGTCCCCGGCGGGATGCGCGAGGTGATCGCCGAGAACCTCTGCGTAATGCTCCACGACCTCGAGTCGTGCTCCGGCAACGACACGCTGATGTCGTCGTCCGACCTGCGCCGCGTCGCCCACACGCTGCCGCTCCTGCTCGCCGGCGCCGATTTCCTCTTCTCCGGGTTCGGCTCGATTCCCGCCTACGACAACGCGTTCGGGCCGTCGAACCTGAACGCGGAGGACATCGACGACTACCTCGTGATCCAGCGCGACTGGGGCTTCGAGGGCGCGCTGCGCGCGCGCGACGACGCCGAGCTGCTCGCGCTGCGCCGGCGCGCCGCCGAGGCTTGCCGCGCCGTCTACGAGGAGCTCGAGCTCGCGAGGTTCAGCGACGAGGACGTCGACGCCTGCGTCGTCGCCCACGGCTCGCTCGACGTCCCGGAGTTGGCGCCCGACCTCGTCCCGGCGATCGGCGAGCGGATCATGGAGACGGGTCTGACCGCCCTCGACGCCGTGCGCGCGCTCGCCGCCCGCGGCTACGAGACCGAGGCCGAGCGCGTGCTCGAGATGCTCCGCCAGCGGCTGCTCGGCGACTTCCTCCAGACGGCGGCGATTTTCGACGAGGGGATGCACGTGCTCTCGGCGCTGACCGACCCGAACGACTACGCCGGCCCCGGCACCGGCTACCGCATGTCCGCGGGACGGCGCGCCGAGGTGGCGAGCGTGCGCCAGGTGTGGCAGCGCACCGACCTGCTGGCCGACCAGACGGCGGCCGCCGGCTGCGTGCGGCTCGCCGAGGTCGGGCCTGCCCGCTCGCGCGTCCGCCCCGACGAGGTCGTCGTGGGCGTCTCGCCGGCCTTCGCGGTCGAGATCTGGGCCGCGCTCGGCGGCCTCACGGTCGCCGAGGTGCTCCGCCAGGTGCTCGCGGGGATCGAGGAGGAAGGCGTCGCGAGCCGTATCGTGCGGGTCGGTCACTCGATCGACCTCGGCGCGATCGGCTGGGCGGCCGCGCGACTCTCCGGCTCGGGCGTCTCGGTCGGCCTCCAGGCCAAGGGCACCGCTCTGATCCACCGCGCCGACCTGCCGCCGCTCGCGAACCTCGAGCTTTTCTCGATCGCCCCGCGCGTCACCCCGGAGCTGTACCGCGGCCTCGGCCGCAACGCCGCCCGCTTCGCGAGAGGCGCTGCGCCGGAGCCGTTGCTCCTCCCCGAGTCGAGCGAGCCGCTCGGCCCGAAGTACCACGCCCGCGTCGTCCAGCTCGTCGCGCTCGAGCGGCGGCTCGTGCGGCCCGGGGACCCGGTCGAGGTGGAGGCGCAGTGGCCGGCCTGACCTACCCGCTCTCCGACGGCTCGCGCGAGTCCGTCTCCACCACGACCGGGCGCCGCGTCGCCGACGTCACCCTGGCCGCGGTGCTCGCGGGCGAGATCGGGCCGGCGGATCTGCGGATCAGCCCCGCCACCCTGCGCCTCCAGGCCGGCTTCGCCGAGGCGGGGGGGAACCGCCAGCTCGCCGAGAACCTGCGCCGCGGCGCCGAGCTAACAGCGTTCACCGACGACGAGCTGCTTGCCTTCTACGAGCGCCTCCGGCCCGGGCGCTCCACCGCGGCCGAGCTCGAGGAGCTGGCGCACAGCCTGGACGAGCGCGGCGCCGGGAGCTGCGCGGGCCTCGTACGGGAGGCATGCGCGGCCTACCTGAGGCGCGGCCTGATCGAGGCGGAATGAGGGCGCGGGAGCTCGGCATCCGGATCGGCGGCGGCGAGCCGGGTCCGGCCAACGCAATCACCGACGTCGCCGGCGTCCGCGTCGGCCACCGGACGGTGGCTGAGGGCGACTCGGTCCGGACCGGCGTGACCGTGATCTTCCCGCGCGAGGGCGACCCCGGAGCCGACCCCGTGTTCGCCGGCTGTCACCGGCTGAACGGGAACGGCGAGCTGACCGGCCTCGAGTGGGTGCGCGAGTCGGGGCTCTTGACGACCCCGATCGGGCTCACGAACACGCATTCGGTCGGCGTCGTCCGCGACGCGCTGATTGCCTGGGCGATCGAGCGCGGGCTGATGACCGAGGACTCCTGGAGCCTCCCCGTCGTCGGCGAGACCTGGGACGG
>JAHDVS010000019.1 GCA_023382435.1 Thermoleophilia bacterium | reverse complement strand
CAGCTCGGAGAAGCGGGCGACGGGACTCGAACCCGCGACCCTCAGCTTGGAAGGCTGACGCTCTAGCCAACTGAGCTACGCCCGCGTTCGGGGACTAGCCTAGCTCACGCGGACGCGGCCGGACGGAACCGCCGGACCCCGCGGCCCGGCGAGCGGTCGAGCGCTCCGAGGAGCAGGCGCGCGCGCTCGACACCAAGCTCGGCTTCGAGGCGGGTGCGAGCGCTGCCGCTGTCACCGTCGCGGGAGACGAGACGCTCGACCGCTGCAATGTGCCGCAGGAGCAGCGCGTCACCTCGTTCGCCTCCTGCCGTCATCTGTCGCGGCAGCCTACCGCCGCCGCCGGACGGGGGCTACCCCTCCGGATGGTGATCTGCAACCCTTGGAACGTGCTCGTGGCCGGGCGGGACGTCGCGTTGACGAACCTCGACAAGGTGTTCTTCGCCCGCGGCGGGCTGACGAAGGGCGACCTCGTTCGCTACTACGTCGATCTGGCGCCGTTCGTGCTGGGGCACGTCGCGGGCCGGCCGATGCTGCTGAAGCGCTACCCGGACGGGGCCGCCGGCACGTTCTTCTACCAGAAGCGGGCACCGCAGCATCGCCCCGGATGGGTGCGCACGGTTCACGTCGAGTTTCCGAGCGGACGCAGCGCCGACTTCCCCGTCGTGGACGATGCCGCCGGGCTCGCGTGGGTCGCGAACCTCGGCTGCATCGACCTCAATGTCTGGCCCTCCCGGGTCGAGCACATCGAGCGGCCCGACTACCTGCTCGTCGACCTCGACCCCCGCGAGGAGGACCCGTGGGAGGCGGTGTGCGAGATCGCGCTCGCCGCCCGCGACGTGCTCGACGGGCTCGGGCTCGCGAGCTACCCGAAGACGTCGGGCGCAACGGGCATCCACATCCTCTGCCCGATCCTGCCCGAGCTCGAGTTCCCCGACGTTCGCCGCGCCGCCAGGGCGATCGCGCGGCGGGTCGTCGCACTCGTCCCCCAGCTGGCGACGACCACCTGGAGGGTCGCCGATCGCACCGGCGTCTTCGTGGACTACGGCCAGAACGCCCGCGACCGGACGATCGCCTCCGCCTACTCGATCCGCCCGACCCCCGACGCGCGCGCCTCCGCCCCGCTCGCCTGGCCCGAGGTGGCCGAGGCCGACCCGGGCGCGTTCACGCTGGCGACGATGCGAGACCGGGTCGCCGACGCGGGCGACCTGACCGCCGGGATGCGCGAGCGTGCGGTCAGCCTGCTGCCGCTGTTCCCGCGGCTGGGACTCAAGCCCCCGGCCGGGTAGCGGCGGCTACGCGGGGCCGAGCAGGGAGGCGACCGTCGGGTCGCCGGGCCGCGGCCGCGGGCGCACCCGCTCGACCGTGCAGGCGTCCGGGTCGGTGTCCGGACGGAAGCGCAGGAGTCGCGTCCCGTGACGAAAGCGCCTTCCCTGCCACTTGTCGTAGCGGACCTCGACGACCAGCTCCGGCCGGACACTGACCTCCTCGAGCCCGCTCGCGCCCCAGCGGCTCGGCTCCGAGACCCGCCCGGAGGCGCCGTCGAGCAGCGGCAGGACGAGCGCCGCGACCTCGTCGTGGCGGCGCGCCCCGACGGCGGCGGAGCCGACGTGGAGAAGCCGCCCGCGCTCGTCGAAGAGGCCGAGCAGGAGCGTCGCGATCCGCCCGCTGGCCGCGTCGAAACGCACGCCCGCGACGACGCAGTCCGCAGTCAGGTGCCGTTTGACTTTCACCACCGCGTCGCGAGCGCCGGAGCGGTAGGGCCGCTCGAGCCGCTTCGCGACGACGCCGTCGAAGCCGGCGGCTTCGAGCCGCTCGAGCCAGCCCTCGGCGACCGACCGCTCGAGCGTGGCCGGAGACAGCGCGAGCGGCAGTCCGAGACCCTCGAGGCGGGCCCGGCGGTCCGCGAGCGGCAGGCGCCACACCTCCTCGCCCGCCCAGAGCAGGAGGTCGAAGCAGACGAGCCGCGACGGGGTCTCCGCGGCGAGCTTCCGGACACGGCTCTCCGCCGGGTGCAGACGCTGCTGGAGAGCGTCGAAGTCGAGCACGCCGCCGCGCTCGATCACGATCTCCCCGTCGAGCGCCGACCCGGGCGGCAGGAGCGCGCCGGTCGGGGCAAGCTCGGGGAAGTAGCGAAGGAGCGGCCGTCCGTTGCGGCTCCAGAGGCGCGGCTCCCCATCCAGGCTCTCGAGCACGCCGCGAAAGCCGTCCCACTTCGGCTCGTACTGCCAGCCGGGGCCGTCGGGCAGCTCCCGGACGAGCTCCGCCTCCATCGGCGGGAACGGCAGCCTGGCAGGCGGCGGCACTCGCGCCCAGGGTAGCGGCTACCCTCCCCGCGTGGAGCCCTCCCCGTGGGCCTGGGAGCCCGCCTGGCTCGAGGTGGGACTCGTCGCCACGCTCGGCGCGGCGGCCGCGATCGTCCAGCACCGCCGGCGCGCCCCCGTGCTCCGGCGCCTCGCCGGCGGCGGCGCCGCGCTGCTCGCGCTCGCGATCTTCACGACGCCCGTCGAGACGCTCGCGACCACGTACCTGCTCTCCGCCCACGTGCTCCAGAACGTCGTCCTGGCCGAGTGGGCGCCCGCGCTCGCCGTGCTCGCGCTCGGGCCGCCGGCGGCGGCGGCGCTGGCGAGGCGCGCCCCGCTGCGGGCGCTCGTCCACCCGCTCGTGGCGCTCCCGCTCTGGCTCGCCACGATCGCCGTCTGGCACGTCCCCGCGCTCTACGAGGCCGCGCTGCGCCGGCAGGGCTCGCTGCTCGTGCTCGAGCACGCGAGCTACGCGGCCGCCGGGGTCCTGCTCTTCTGGCCCGTCTTCCAGGCCGCGCCGCGGGCGCTCGGCCCCGGTGCGAAGGCCGGCTACCTGGCAGCGGCGTTCCTGCTCGCGAGCCCGCTCGGCCTCCTGCTGACGTTCCTGCCCCGCCCCCTCTACGGCTTCTACGAGCAGGCGCCCCGCGTCTTCGGGCTCTCCCCGCTCGCCGACCAGCAGGTGGCGGGCGTGCTGATGGCCGCGTCCGAGGCGGTGCTCTTCTTCGGCCTCGTCGCCTTCTTCTTCCTGCGCTTCCTGGCCGAGGAGGACCGGGTGCGGGCGCCGGCGCCTACGCGATGACCCGGAGGGGGTCGCCCGCGTAGCCCGGGAGGACCCGGGCTGCCTCGATCCCGAGGTGCTGCTCGAGCACGCCCGCGTAGACGTCGCGGAAGTCGATCGCGACCGGGACGTTCCCGTCGGTCGCGTCCAGGTCGTCGAGGCCCCAGGCGGGCACGGCGAGGCCGCCGTTGGTGCGTGGGCCGACCGCGAGCAGAAGGCCACCGGCGCCGTGGTCGGTCCCGAGCGAGTCGTTGTCCTCGACGCGCCGGCCGAATTCCGACCAGACGAGCGTCACCACCCGCTCGGCAAGCCCGCGCCGCTCGAGGTCGGCCTGGAACGCGACGAGCGCGGCCCCGAGGTCGGAGAGGTTCCAGCGAAGCTGGTCCGGCTGGCCCTCGTGGGTGTCGAACATGCCCGCGCTCTGGACGGTCGCGACCCGCACGCCGAGCCCGGCGCCGAGCAGGCGCGCGAGGTTTCGCAGCGCGGCGCCGGTGTCGGAGTCGGGGTAGGCACGCGGGGGTGCCGCGGCTCCGCCCTGCTCGTCCTCGGCCCGCAGCGGACCGAGCGCGTCGCGGACCTGCACGGCCTGCCGGGCGATCTCGACCGCCCTTCGACGCGCCGGGGCGGCCGGGCTGCCGCCGAGCTCGCGCAGCGCGTCGAGCATGCGGTCCGTGTCCCAGACGTCAGGGGACCAGAAATCGAAGTCGCCGGGCGAGAACAGGGCGCAGGTCGGCGCGCGGCGGCTCGCCAGGACGTCGTCAGTCGACCATTCGACCGCTATTCCCTGGAGCGGGTTGTCGAGCGAGCCGGCCTCGTCGAGGTAGCGGCCGAGCCAGCCGGTCGCAGCCGACAGGTCGAGCGTGCCGCTGCGCCAGAACTTCGCCGAGTGGAAGTGCGAGAAGTCCGGGTTCGGGTAGTCGGCCGCAAGGTAGACGCCGAGCCGCCCCGCGTCGTACAGGTCGCGCAGGCCCGAGGCGGCCGGGTGCCAGCCCAGCTCGGGGTGGCCGGGGATCGGCAGCGCCGCCTCCGGCGGGATCGCGAGCCGCGGCCGGCTGCGCTCGTAGACGTCGCGGTCCGCGCCGGCGAGCGGGATCACGGTGCCGAGCCCGTCGTTGCCGCCGGGAAGGAACAGCGTGACGAGGATCGGATCGCCGGTCTCGGCGGCGCTCGCGCGCGCGACGAGATCCCAGGGGGTCAGCCGGCTGGCCGCGGCGAGCGCAACGAACGCGCCGACTCCGCCCGCGAGCAGCTCACGCCGGGTTCGCCGCTCCGCCGCGAAGCCGGCGGCGCCCGCCTCGAGCAGGGCCTCCGGGAGAGGCAGCACGTGCGCGGCGCCCCGGCCGAGCAGGGCCCGTCGCGTCGTACGCCGGAAGTCCGAGCAGGCGCGGTGGAGCTCGTGCGGGCGGGGCGCGGGCCGCCGGGGCACCATGTCAGTGAACCTGCGCGTCGGGGCCGGCGAGCAGCAGGTGGCGCAGGACGCGCCGCCGCTCGGCCGCCCAGTGGTCGTCGCCGTCCCACCCCGGCCCGAGCTCTGCGGCGAGGCGCGCGAGCCGGGCGTCCGTGGCAGGGGAGGTCCAGGGGGAGCCCGCGAAGCGCTTCGCGCCGGCGAGCGCCGCGGCAGCGGTCTCGCTCGCCGGTACGTCGCGGTCCGGGAACGCGTGCTCCTCGAGCAGGTGCGCGACCGCGTGGGAGCGCGACAGGTAGGCGGCGGCGGAGAGGAACGACTCGTTCTGGTCCCAGCCGCCCACGTGGGGCGGGTAGAACGGCGCCTGCCCCATCCCGAACAGGAGCCAGACCCAGGCGTCGGAGCGGACGAACGTCCCGGTCGCCCGCATCGCCCCGGCCAGGAAGACGACCGGCGGCTTGACGAGGTCCGGCTCGTCGAGGTTGTCGTAGAACGCACGCGAGCGGAAGATCACCCGGAGAGCCGGGACGAGCTTGCGCCCCGACGCCGTGTAGGCGCTCGTCAGCTGCGCGAGCGTGCCGGCGGGCGGCTCGTCCGGGGAGAAGTAGCCCCAGAGCTTGCGACAGAGAAACGGCGGGTGCGCCGGGTGGCGCAGGCAGAGGTCGATCACGTCGTCGGGCCGGAAGCGGCCGCTCTTCCCGAAGACCCGCTTCCTGCCGGGGTCCCAGGCCTCGCGGCTCCAGGAGTAGCGCCGCGGGTTCGCGTACTCCTCGCCGTCCCAGTCGAACTCGAAGCCGGTCAGTGACCTCGCCGCCTCGCGGATGTCGGCCTCCGTGTAGCCGGAGCCGAGCGTGAACAGCTCCATCAGCTCCCGGGCGAAGTTCTCGTTCGGCGCGTCGCGGTGCGAGCCGATCAGGTTGAGCCAGAACTGCATCGCGAAGTCGTGCAGGATCCCGTGCGCGAGCGTCCCGAAGTCGCCGAGCGCGTGGCGGCGCAGGAGCGCGTTCTGACGCAGCGAGAGCCGCTGGTCGGCGAGGCCCTCGTTCGAAGTGGCGAAGTGGTCGTGCAGGTTCAGGGTCATGCGCTCGACGAGCGGGGCGCGTGTGCGCACCATGCGGTCGAGCCACCAGAGGACGTCGTGGCCGTACTCCTCGAGCGGGCGAAGCGGCCGGAGCGTGCCGTTGCGATCCTCGACCCCCGGCGAGGGGCCGCGCAACACGCCGCGGGTCTGCGGCTTCAACAGGTACTCGATCGCGGCGCCGAGACCGTCGCGGCGGAAACGCTTGCGGTCGGCGGCCGACGGCCCGAAGCCGGCGCGCCAGAACAGCCGCTCGAGCGCCTGCTCGAGCGGGACGTCCGGAACCGGTGGATACTCGATCGCCCCTACCATGCTGTGCGCGGTCTCGACCCCTCGCTGTGTCTCTCTTCGTAGGCCCCGACGGGGGATCCGGCATCCCCCGTCGGGGCACTCCGCTGGGAGGGGGAGAGTACGCTCACTCTGCTAGAGCGTCCTGCCGCGAAAAACTTGCGCGAGCATCGACGCGCCGATCGCGGCGCCCCGATCGCCCAGCTCGGAGACGTGGACGGCCGGCGGGCGCTCCGGCACGATCAGGTGCGGGAGCATGGCGTCCGCGACCCGCTCGGCATAGGGCTGCCCGAGACGCGAGCCGAGGCCGCCGCCGATCACGACCGCCTCGAGGTCGAGGAGGTTCACGACCGACCCGATCGCGGCCCCGAGCGCCCCGAGCGCCCGCTCGACCAGCGTGACGGCGAGCGGGTCGCCAGCCTCGAGCGCCTCTGCCCAGACGCCGCTTGACAGCCTCCCCCTCCCCTGGCGCTCCATGATCCGAAAGAGCCGGGTCTTCTCGCCGCGCGCGGCGGCGCGCCTCGCTCGCTCCTCCATCGGGCCACGCCCGGCGTACGCCTCGAGGCACCCACGCCGGCCGCACGGGCAGCGGGCCCCGCCCGCGCGCACGACCACGTGGCCGAGCTCGCCCGCGGCGCCGCGACCGACCCAGGAGCGGCCGTCGAGGACGAGCCCCCCGCCGACGCCGGTTCCCCACCAGACCGCGAGCCACGAGCGGTAGGGCCTCCCCGCTCCCATCCTGTTTTCGGCCTCGACGGCGGCCTGGACGTCGTTGCCCAGCCGGACGGGAGCACCGACCCGTTCGGCGAGCGCGTCGGCGAGCGGGAACGGCCCATCCCAGGAGGGGAGGTTCCCGGCGCTCAGCAGCAGACCCGCGTCCGCGTCGACCGGTCCGGGCGCCCCCACGCCGACCCCGGCGAGCTGCGCGGTCGAGCAGCCGGCGGCAGCAGCGGCTTGCCCCAGCGCCTGCGCCATGGCCGTGACCACGCCGGGTAGCCCGTCCCTCGGGGTCGCGACACGGGCGTCGCCGGCCACGCGTCCGCGTGCGCCAGCCACGACCGCCTGGATCTTCGTCCCGCCCAGATCGATACCGCCGTAGAGGGCCGCCTGCTTCGCCGCCACGCCTCCCCCGCTCGTCATGACGTTCGTTCGAGCCGCCCGGTCAGGTGGCGGGCCAGGGGCGTGCGCTCCGTCGCCATCCAGAGCTCGTACGAGAGCCGGTCGCCCTCGACCCGGTAGCTGCGCTCGAGCCGCGTGACCGGAAGGCCGGTGGGGCCACGCGGCACGTCGAGAGAGGCGAGGTGCGCGGCCGTGCCGTCAAGCTCCCCGGCGGCGATCTCGGTCAGGCCGAACGGGTGGGCGAGGCAAGCCTCGAGCCGCCCGGCGCCGACGGGCCGCCAGAAGCCGAGCTCCGAGTGCAGCGTCTCCCCGTCCGCGGGCACCCAGGCGCGCTGGGCGTACGCGAGGAAGCCGGTGCCGTGGTGCCAGAAGCGGATCTCTTCCTCGTAGGCGAACGGGTCGATCGTCGGGTATTCGCCCTCGCCGCCCCCGCGCCAGGCCCCGAGCAGGAACGCGAGCTCCGCCAGATCGGGGTGGAGTGGTGGCGGCGCTGCATCCATAATCCTGCTCGGCCGGATGCCGGATTGTAGTGGCGGAGGCCGCCGCGACCCCGGACGGCAGCCGCGCTCTAGTGTTCGAGCCGGTGCGCCGTGGAGCTCCCCCATCCGTGCGCGGCCCGCTGTCCGCCCGCTCGGCGAGCCTCCTTTTCGGCCTCTTCCTGTGCTCGCTCGGGATCGTGCTCCTGCTCGAGTCGCGGCTCGGCCTGTCTCCGTGGGACGTGCTGCACCAGGGGATCGAGCGTACGACCCCGCTTTCGTTCGGGGTCGCGAACATCACCGTCGGCGTGATCGTGCTCTTCGTCGCGTGGGTGATGGGCTCCCGGCCGGGAGTCGGGACGGTCGCCAACGCGATCCTGATCGGCGCCTTCATCGACCTGCTGCTGCGCTCCCCGGCGATTCGCTCGCTCGCCCAGCTACCGGTCGGAGGGCGGGTCGGCCTGCTCGCGGCGTCGATCCTGCTCTTCGGCGCGGGCTCGGCCTTCTACATCGGCGCCGGGCTCGGCGCGGGGCCGCGCGACTCCCTGATGCTCGTGGCGGCGAGGCGGCTCGCGATCCGGGTCGGCGCCGCCCGCGCCGGGATCGAGCTGGCCGCTCTCGCGGCGGGCGCCGTGCTCGGCGGGAAGATCGGTGTCGGGACGGTCGCGTTCGCGCTCCTGATCGGCCCCTCCGTCGAGATCTGCTTCTACGCGCTCGGGCGCTCCCCGCTCGCCGCGCCGGGACGGGTCGCGCTCGAGCCTGCTCCCTGAGCGTCAGTTCAGCGACGGGTCGAGCGGCATCAGCGCGAGCAGCGCGTAGGAGCCGCCCTGGCGGCGCAGCACGGCCGCCCACAGCCCGTCCGCGTCGGCGTAGAACACGTCGGCCGGCTCGGCGCTCACCACGATCCAGGCCGACTCGGCCAGCTCCGACTCGAGCTGGCCCTGTCCCCAGCCCGAGTAGCCCGCGTAGACGCGGACGCGACCAACCGATCTCGCGAGAGCGTCGGGGTCGGCGTCGGCGGGCAGGAAGGCGATGCCGTCGAGCGCGACCGCGGCCGCCTGAGACAGATCGTCGAGCTCCGCGAGCGCGACGACGGCGTCGCGCCGAACCGGACCGCCGACATGCACGAAGGCGCCTTCCTCGACGAGGCACGCCAGGTGCGGGACCGCGTCCGCGACGGCGATCGGAGCGGGGCGGTTCAGGACGAGCCCCATCGCACCCTCCGCCGTGTGCTCGGTGACGAGCACGACGGCCCTGCGGAAGTTCGGATCGAGCAGAGCCGGCGACGCAACCAGCAGGCACCCCTGGAGAGACTCGACACCGTCCGCCACGCCTCACGCCTCCTTCACGACCGCGTACCAGATGCGCTCGGCCACGTCGACAACACCGTCGCCGAGCCGCGAGAACCGCCGGTACAGCTCCCGGCGGGCCATCACCTCGCGCAGATCGTCGACCTCGAGCAGCGTCGCCATCGCCCGCCGGTAGACGCGCTCGATCCGCCGCTCGCTCTTGATCGCCGCGTCAGCCGCCGCCGTCGCACGCTCTGTCGCCTTCGCCTCCAGCAGCTCGAGCGCCTCGCCCAGACGGCGCATGCCCTCGAGGAGCAGCGCAGCCATCTCCGCGATCGGCCCGTCCGGCGCGAGCGCCATCACCTCCGCCTCGCGCACCGCATCCTTGGCGCCGTTCATGACCGCGTCGATCCCGCGGGAGAGGCTGAGCAGGTCTTCGGGCTCGAGCGGCGTCGTGAACGCGGTCGTGAGGAGCTCGCTGACCTCGCGCTTGTGCACGTCCGCCCGGTGCTCGCAGGCGCGCACGACGTCAGCCTGCGAGGGATCGCCACCGGCCCAGGACCGCAGCGCCTCGAGCCCCTCGAGGGTGACCGTGAGCTGCTCGCGAAGCGTCCCGAGCACGTCGGGGGCGCTCGGGAGAAACCACCGATGGAGCGTCACGTCACCAACCTCCAGGCCAGCAGGGCCACCGCGGCGAGCGCCGCGGTCGCGGGAATCGTAGTGACCCAGACCGCCCCCATCTCACGCACGACCTCCCAGCGCACGTGGCGCCACCGTCGCCGGCCGCCACCGACCCCGACAACCGACGCCGCGACCACGTGCGTCGTCGAGACTGGCGCCCCCGCCAGCGAGGCGGCGAGGATCACGGCGGCGGAGCTCGACTGGCTCGCAAGGGAGTCGAGCGGCCGGAGGTCGTAGATCCGGCGGCCGATCGTCCGCACGATCCGCCAGCCGCCGAGCGCCACGCCCAGCGTCAGAGCTCCAGCGGCGGCCACGACAGCCCACAGCGGAGCCCCGAGACCGTCCGTCTCGCCCCCGGCGGCCAGCACGACGGCGATCACGCCGACCGCCTTCTGCGCGTCGTTCGACCCGTGACTGAAGGCGAGCCCGGACGCCATCGCCCACTGGGCGCCGCGCAGCGGCGCCTCGACCCTTCTCGTCGCGCGGCGCAGCGCACGTCGCGCCGCCCGCGCCGCGAGCAGACCCGCGAGGGCGCCCGCGACCGGGGCGACCGCGAGGTAGAGAGCGACGCCCGCGGCGCCAACGGGCCTCCAGCCGTCGAGGCCGCCCCAGGTGACGGCTCCCGGCCCCGCCGCCATGAGCGCGGCGCCGACCAGCCCGCCGAGGAGCGCGTGACCGGAGCTCGAGGGCAGGCCGAAGCGCCACGTGACGACGTTCCAGGCGATCGCGCCGAGCAGAGCCGCTCCGGCCACGGACACGACATCGACCTGCGGCACGTCCACGATCCCCGCGATCGTGCCCGCGACGGCCCCGCCGACGAGCAGCGGCCCGAGCAGGTTGAACACGGCAGCCAGCAGCACCGCCTGGAAGGGCGTGGCCGCACGGGTGGCGACGAGCGTCGCGATCGCGTTCGCCGTGTCGTGGATGCCGTTCGTCAGGGCAAACGCGAGCGCGAGCGCGACCGCCAGCGCGAGCTCGGGCCCCACCGGCTAGCGGCGCGGGGCCGCGAAGTGCTGGTAGTCCCTCACCGTTCCGGTCCAGTTGCCACCCCAGGCCCAGCCGATGCGGGCGAATGCGCGAACGACGGCAGCGCCCGGATGGATCATGCCCTTCAGGCGCCTCGAGCGATCGACGTAGCGGCGGCTCGCGGCGTGGTAGACGCGCCCGGCCTCGACGTAGGGGTTCTCGATCGGGTTGACGTCGATCGCGAGCCCGTACGCGTGCTGCGACCAGCTCGACGATCCGGTGGCCGCGCGGCAGTTGAACGCGGAGGTGTTGTCGGCCTCGATCGAGTCGAAGTCGCTGCCCCCGTAGGCGTCGACGAGACGCATCCGGCGGATCGGGAACCGCTCCTCGTAGAGGGTGCGAAAGACCGAGACGACGTCGGCGGCAACGTCTCGGTGGACGACGAGCTTCCCCTTCCGCGCCCGGTGATCGAACCCCCAGTGGCGGACCGTGACGATGCGCAGGTTGCGCAGCCCGACCGGGCAGCCGCGGTGCCAGGAGACGCCCGTCATGCGCTCGCGCATGGGCTTCCGGATCACCGACACGGCACCCTGGAACGGCGGCGCGGCCGCCTGCGCAGCCGGGACGCCGACGAGCGCTGCAACGAGCGCGATTGCTCCGACGCGCCTCACGCGGGGAGCGTAGCGGCCGCGGCCGGGAGAGCGCTCAGAGCGCGACGGTCGCGAGCAGCAGCTTGCCGAAGAGGCCGCGGCCGTCGCTGGTGTCGATCCAGGCGACCACGGCGCGCTTGCCGTGGAGCAACGCTGTCGGCGAGGCGACGTACGAGCTAGCGGGCGACGGAAGCGCGGTTACGGCACCGGCGGCCGAGACGCGGGCGAGCCCGAAGCTCTTCGCGCTCTCGTCGGGATGCTGCGGCGGGTAGCGGGTCTGCTCCCAGGAGACGAGCGCGCGGGAGCGGGAACAGGATAGATGGGCGAACCAGCCCTCGCCGACCGACCGCGTCCGGAACGTCGCGCCCCCGTCGGTCGAGCCGAGCACGGAGATTCCCCCTCCCCGCCGTTGCAGTCCGACCCAGATCCGCGACGTGCCGGTGAGGCAGACGGCCGGGTCGCCGCCCTCGCCCAGCGAGCGGGTGGCGACCCAGTGCGCGCCGCGGTCGCCCGAGCGGCGCAGCTCCACCTCCCACCTGCCGCGGTCGCCGCGCTTCCACGCGGCGGCGAAGCGCGAGCCGGAGCCGGCGAGGCCCGCGAACGAGACACGCTCGCCCGAGCCGCTGGCGAGGGTCACGGGGGCCGACCAGGATCCGGACACCCCGGTCGTGCGGCGGGAGAACAGTATCTCGCTCTCGTCGCGGGAGTGCCAGACGATCCCCAGGGTGCCGTTCACGGCGGCAAGCGACGGGGCGGCGCCCGCGCCGAGACGCTCGGTCGGCCGCCACGCCCCTCCGGCACGGACACGCGCGTACACCGAGCCGCCGCTCGCCCAGGCCACGGCAAGCGTGCGACCCCGCACGGCGATCGCCGGCGTCGATGTCCCACCCTCCGAGACGGTTCTCTCCGAGGTGAACGCGGAGCCATCCACCCGGCGCTCCCCCACGATGACCCGTCGCTCGCCATCGAGCCACACGAGCGCGTACGTCTTGGCGCCGGTCGCGACAAGCTGGCGCGCGTTGTTGAAACCGAGCGACTCCGCCGCCGCAGGGGCGGGCAGGGCGAGCGCGACCGTCGCGAGGGCGATGGCGAGGACGATGCGTCCGAGAGCAGTCACGGGCCCCACCCTAGGCGGCCCGTGTGAGGAGAAAAGCAGGCCGGTGTAAGGGATGCTGATCGGGACGGCTATGTCAGATCGGGCGCTATGAGCGAGCCTCGGCCGCCACGCGGAAGCCGTACGGCTTCGAGCTCCTTCGGCTCGAGTTTCCAGAGCCCTCCGCCATAGACCCTGCTGTGGTCGGCCAGGCGCTCGATGAATGCCGGGCTCGTGAGCGTCTCGAAGAGGCGATCGGTGTTGACTCCCGGTTTCGGCTCCACGATGAGCCAGTTGTTGAGCGGAACCGCCCCGGCACGATTCCTGACGAAGCGGGGGCGCTCGCGGTTGAAGTACGAGAACACGATTGGGCAGCTCGCGCGCATCTCCTGGGCGTGCCACGGTCGTCGTCGAGACGCCAGGTAGCCCTCGTGCACCCGCAGGCGATCACGACCGTGCCTGAGGTAGCGTCCGAGCGGGGTATCACGCTCGATCTCGCTGCCGTCGCGGCAATCGACGAGCCAGCGCGGAACATCCTCGGGCAGCGATTCCAGCGATTCAGCGGAGACCTCATTGCCTTCGATCACTTTCGGTGAGGCCAGACAGGGCGCGAGTTGCGCAGTCGGGATGCCCAGCCGGCGTCGCGCCCGCTCGGACAAGACGAAGAAGCCGTTTGCCCCGGTCGCGATCCCCCGGCGGATACGAGCCACTTCTCCAAGGCGCATCCCTCTGCGCTTCCGCGGCCGGTGCCGTGCCCACTTTGCGTCTGCACTCAGGCAAACGCTCTCGCGCGGCAACCCACCCTGGCCGTGTGAGATCACCGCGATCACGTCCTCGGGAGCGGGAAGATCACCGCTGAGCCGGATGAGCGCGGTCTCGCCGCCCGTGCATCCCTTCCGGATCAACGTGATCGCCGCAGTCGTAAGCACGCCATCGAAGAACAGGCGCTCGGGCTCGATCAGGATCATGGCCTCGACTTGCGCCCGCTCCAGAAGGTACTCCTTGACCTTCCGCCCGTAGTTGACGTCGAGCCAGTCCGAGGGCGTGATGAACGCAAGTCGCGCATCCGGCGCTGCGAGCTCGAGGGCGCGGACGAGGAAGAGGACATGCAGGCCGGCCAGGCCGCTCAGCTTCAGCCCGAGCCGGCGCTCAAGTCCTTCGTGAATCGCGCGCTTCTCTTGCTCCGGGATCGCATGGTGGCGCGAGTAGGGCGGATTGCAGATCACCGCGTCGGGCGTGATCCCGACCTCGTCCGACAGGAAGTCGCAGACGCGGCCCTCGAAGCCCGTGATGCCCCGCAGCCTGGCATTCGCGTGGGCCATCTCTATCGCCACCGGATCGGCGTCAACGCCCAGGATCCGCGCGGGTCCTCGTCGCGGATGCTGCGCGACCGAGATCGAGAGCGCTCCCGAGCCAACGCCGGGATCGAGCACGCGCTCGGGAGCCCCTTCGAGAATCCAGCCGGCCATCACGTCACCCGCCCAGAACGGCGTGTAGAACTGCCCCAGCGGTCGACGCTGCCGGCCGGTGAAGAGGCGTGCATAGGCAGCCCCGATGACGTCGATCCCGTTCCGCGCTGCAGCGAGCGCAAGAGGTGGCAGATCGAGCCCGGAGAGCACCTCTTTCCAGGCGGCGCGAAGCCCTTCCTCGTCGCGACAGCCGGCGCGCAGTTGCGTGCTGACGACGAGCGACTCGATGACCGCCTCGGGCGTCATCTTCCCAGGGTAGGGCCGCGACCGGATGACTGCCGGTGGCTGGACGATTTCGGCACCGTTTCGCCACGGTCACGCCAGCTTCCCAATCCGCACGCGGTCGATCTAGGCTGTTGCGACCGTGACCCACGTCCCCTTTCCGTTCTGGAGCGAGGCGGAGCTGGCGGAGCGCCGGGAGCGCTCGATCGAGCTCTTCGTGGCGAGCTGGGGCCGCGGGCTCCAGGACGAATACATTGAATTGAAGGCGCGGTGTACTCAGGCGGTCAGCCAGCTGCTCGCCAGGACCGACAACCTGCGCGCGCTCCGGGCTGACCCGGCGTTCTTCACTCGGCCCGAGAACCGCACGCTTCTGGCACCGGCGCGCTTCATCACCGTCCCCCAGCTCAGCGAGGACAACTTCAAGGTGATCGCCAGAACGCTGGGCCCGGTCGAGACGTTGCTTGCCTTCCTGGGTCGCGAGCGGTTCCCGTGGATGGCCGAGGATCCGCCGGGCGATCCGACACCCGAGTTGATCCAGCGTGCCGTCGATGTTACGGCCGAGCTGTGGGCGATCCAGCAGCAGGGCACAAGTCAGCGCATGGAGAGCTCCCGCGCCCAGGAGAAGGCGGTACGAGCGCAGCTAACCGCCTCCGGCTTGACCTTCGTATCTCCTGCGGAGTTCGGGAAGCGATCGCAGTCACTCGGGCCGCGGTACGTCCAATCGCTCGGGATCGTGCCCGCGAACGTTCGCGACCTCCTCGGCCTCGGCGAGTTCACCACCGAGCAGCTTGTCGCCGGGCACAAGTCCGACGTGCCGGTGCTCCTGCGTAGCGGCGTCCTGCTGACGATCGAGTGCAAGGTCTCGAACTCAGCGACCAACTCCTACAAGAGACTGATTCGGGAGACGGACGGCAAGCGCCGCGCGTGGCGTGAGCAGTTCGGCGGCGGGGTCCAGACGGCCGCCGTGATCTCGGGTGTCTACAGCGCAAAGAACCTGCTCGACGCACAGGGCCAGGGGATGCTGATCTTCTTCGATCACGACCTCGGCGCTCTCGATGCCTTCCTCCAGGCGGGGGGCGTACCGCGAGAGCCACGGGGCGGGGGCCAGCAGCAGTAGCGCTCGATCGGGACGGCCGGATTCGAACCGGCGACCCCCTGCTCCCAAAGCAGGTGCGCTACCAGGCTGCGCCACGTCCCGTCTCGCCCACAGTGTGACAGCGCCGCCGGGCGGGCGGGACGCTGGTAGCCTCGGGCGGTGCTCGACGCCCCGACCACGCCCGAGCTGGCCGAGCTCGAGGCCCGGCCGGCCGCGCGGCAGCGGCCCCTGCTCGGGTATGCGATGGTCGTGTCGGCTGCGTCGCTGTGGGCCGCAAACGGGGTGCTGAGCAAGGTGATCCTCCAGTCGGGGCTCTCGAGCTTCCGTCTCTCCGAGGTGCGCGCCCTCGGCGGGGCGATCCTGTTCACCGCGCTCGTCCTCGCGGTGAAGCCCAGGGCGCTGCTCGTCCGCCTGCGCGAGCTGCCGTGGCTGGTCGCGTTCGGTCTCTGCCTCGCGTTCGTCCAGTTCTTCTACTTCGTCGCGATCGAGCGGCTGGAGATCGGTGTCGCGCTCGTGCTCCAGTACCTGTCCCCGGTCTGGGTGGCCCTCTGGGCGCGCTTCTACGTCCGCGAGCCGGTGAGGCGGCGTCTCTGGCTCGCGCTCGCCCTCGCCCTCGCGGGGCTCTCGCTCGTCGTCGAGCTGTGGAGCGGCGCCAGCGGCCTCGACGGCGGCGGCGTCGCGGCGTCTCTCGTCGCCTCGCTCGCCTACGCGGGCTGGATCCTGCTCGCCGACCGCAGCCTCGAGCGCGGGCGTGAGACGCTCTCGCTGCCCGCGATCGGCTTCATCGTCACGCTCGTCTTCTGGACGTTCGCGCAGCCGTGGTGGACCTTCCCGGCAGGTGTGCTCGACGACGACGTCTCGCTGCTCGGTCGGATCGCCCAGGTCAACCTGCCGTTCCCGGTGCTGCTCGCGCTCGTGCTCGTCCTCGGCACGTTCGTCCCGTTCCTGCTCGTCTTCGGGGCGCTGCGCCACCTCTCGCCGACCCGCGTGACGGTGATCGCGATGCTCGAGCCGGTGGTCGCGGCTCTCGTCGCGTACGCGTGGCTCGGCGAGGAGCTCGCCGGCGGGCAGATTGCCGGCTGCCTGCTCGTCCTGCTCGGCGTCGGCCTCGCCCAGACCGCGCGCGTGACGAGGGCGCCCGGCTAGCGGAGCGGCGGTTCACCGCCCGCCCGCGCGGGTCGCGTGGCTACCATCGGTCGCGGTGGTACGAAGAGTTCTCCTCGCCTCGCCCCGCGGCTACTGCGCGGGGGTCGAGAGGGCGATCGACACGGTTGAGCAGGCTCTCGAGCTCTGGGGTGCTCCCGTCTTCGTGCGCCGCCAGATCGTCCACAACACCCACGTCGTCCGCGATCTCGAGGAGCGCGGCGTCGTGTTCGTCGACTCGGAGGAGGACGTGCCGGCAGGCGAGGTCGTGATCCTCGCCGCCCACGGGGTCGCACCGGACGTGTACGCGGCCGCCCGCGCCCGCGGGCTGCGCGTCGTCGACACCACGTGTCCGCTCGTGTCGAAAGTGCACTCCGAGGCGCGCACCTATGCCGCGCTCGGCTACACGATCGTGCTGATCGGTCATGCAGGCCATGACGAGGTGGTCGGGACGATCGGGGAGGCGCCCGGCTCGATCGTGCTCGTCCAGACGACGGCTGAGGCCGAGCTGATCGAGCTCCCCCGCCCGGGCCCGGTCGCCTACGTGATGCAGACGACCCTGTCCGTGGACGACGCCGCAGCGATCGTGGACGTGCTCCGGCACCGGTTCCCCGGGATCGAGGCACCCCGCCGCGATGACATCTGTTACGCGACCGCGAACCGCCAGCGGGCGGTCAAGGCGCTCCTGCGCGAGGTCGAGCTCGTGCTCGTCGTCGGCTCCTCGAGCAGCTCGAACTCGACCCGGCTCGTCGAGGTGGCGCGCGCCGGCGGTGTGCCCGCCCACTTGATCGACGACGAGGCGGGAATCCGCGAGCGCTGGCTCGTCGGCGTCGACACCGTCGGGCTCACTTCCGGGGCGTCCGCGCCCGAGCACCTCGTCCGATCGGTCTGCGCGTGGTTTCGCGAGCGCGGCGCCGTGGAGGTCCGGCCGCACAGCTCGGTGCGCGAAGACGTGACGTTCCGCCTGCCGGTGCTCGCGCCCGGCGAGGCGCTCACGACACCCTGACGACCGAGAGGCTCTCGCCCGCCCGTCGCTCGATCCCGACGGCGAGCGTCTCGCGCGCGATCCGCTCGCCGTGGGCGGCGAACACCGCCTCGTCGTCGTGGGCGAGCAGGATCCGGTCGGTGATCTCGAGCCCCGCCTCCCTGCGCAGCCGCTGCACCTGGTGAATCACGTCGAGCGCGCGGCCCTCGAGCTCGAGCGCGCCGTCGATGCGCGTGTCGACCGCCACGACGAGATCGGCGTCCTGCGCGACCGCGTATCCGTCCCGGGCCACGTACTCGAGCGCGTACTCACCGGCGACCAGCTCGTGGGGCCCGGCGCGCAGGCGACCGCCGTCCACGTCGAAGTCACCCTCGGCGAGCCTGCGGCGCAGGTCGGGCAGGCCGGCTCCGATCCGGGGCCCTACGAGGTCGAGCCGAGACGTCGCCCGCAGCGTCGCCACCCCGGACGGGTCGGGGGCGAGCTCGACCTCCTTCACGTTCAGCTCGCCCGCGACCTCCTCCACCTGGCGGGCGATCGCCTCCTGGCGCTCCGGATCGGGCGCGCAGACGACGACGCGGCGAAGCGGCTGGCGCAGCTTCACCCCGGCCGCCTGGCGCGCGGCCCGGCCGAGCTCGATCGCCTGGCGGGCGTCCGCGACCTCCGCGACGAGCGCCTCGTCCGCGAGCTCCGCGAGCGGCTCCGGCCAGCCGGCAAGGAAGACGCTGTCGGGAGCGTCGTCGCATGGCCCGGCAACGAGACGCTGCCAGAGGTGCTCGGCGAGGAACGGCATCACGGGCCCGATCACCCGGACGGCCTGGACGAGCGCGTACCAGAGCGTGCGGAAAGCCGCGTCGTCGTACTCGTAGAAGCGCCGGCGGGAGCGGCGGATGTACCAGTTCGAGAGGTCGTCGACGAACGCCTCGAATGCGCGGATCACGCCTACGGTCATGAACGACTCGTAGGCGCGGGTTGCGTCGGCGAGGAGCTCCTGCGTGCGCGCGAGGAGCCAGCGGTCGAGCGGCCGCAGCTCCGCGCTCGCGATCGTGCCGGCGAGATCGTCGTAGCGGGGGCGGAAGCCCTCGATTCCGCCGTAGGTGACGAGGAACGAGACGGAGTTCCAGGTCGTGAGCAGCTTGCGCTTGACCAGCTCGGCGGGGCCGAAGCCGAAGCGGATGTTCTGGCTCGGAGGCTGCGCGCAGTACATCCAGCGCATCACGTCCGCGCCCATCCGGGCGAACGCCTCATCCGCGTCGATCGCGTTCCCGAGCGAGCCGTGCATGGCGCGGCCGTCCTCGTCGAGCAGCTTCTCGTACGACAGCACCTGGCGGTAGGGGGCACGGCCCTCGAGCACGACCGACATGAAGAGCAGCGAGTAGAACCAGAGCCGGATCTGCTCGCGCATCTCAGAGACCCAGTGGGCCGGGAACCAGCGCTCCCAGTAGGAGTGGTCGGGCAGGTCCGCGCCGGACAGCCCACGCGACGCGCCGGTCGCGTAGCCGCCCGCGACCGCGCTCGGGTTGCGCCAGCCGAGCGTCGCGAACGGGACGATGCCCGCGTCGAGCCAGACGTCCCCGACCTCGGGAATCCGGTGGACGTCCCCGCCGCAGCTCTCGCAGCGGATCGTGACCTCGTCGATCCAGGGCCGGTGCAGCTCCTCGAGCCCCTCGAGGCCGGCCGTCGCGCGCTCGTTCAGCTCGGCGAGCGACCCGATCACGTTCAGGTGGCCGCAGGCGCAGGGGTAGAACGGCAGCGGCAGGCCGAAGTAGCGCTGGCGGGAGATGTTCCAGTCGTCCATGTTCCTGAGCCAGTCGTCCATCCGCTTGCCGAAGTAGTCGGGCGTCCACTCGACGGCCGCGTTCGCCTCGAGCAGCTGCGGCCGGACCGGGTCGGCGGCGATGAACCAGTCGTCCGTGAGCCGGAAGATCAGCGGCGTCTCGCAGCGCCAGCAGAACGGGTAGCGATGCTCGATCTCGCCGGCGCCCGCGAGCAGCCCGCGCTCGCGCAGGTCGTCGACGATCCGGTCGGCAGCCTCCACGGTCGAGAGCCCGGCGAGCCACCCGTAGCTCGGGTAGAAGCGGCCCGCCTCGTCGACCGGGGCGAGAACCGGCAGCTCATGGGTCTTCGACAGCTCGAAGTCCTCGCCGCCGCAGCCGGGGGCGATGTGGACGATCCCGCTGCCCTCCTCGAGGGAGACCTCGTCCCACGCGATCACGCGGTGCTCGACCCCGCCCGCCGCCGGCAGCTCGTGAAACGGCCCCGTGTAGGCGAGCCCGACGAGCTCCGATCCCTTGACGACCCGCACCGGCTCGGCGTCCGGGTGACGGGCGGCGGCAACCCAGTCGCCCCCCGGGAGCAGCGCGTAGTCCGCGTCCGGGAGCACGGCGGCCGCGACGTTCGCGGGCAGCGTCCACGGGGTCGTCGTCCAGACGACGAGCGCCTCCCCTTCCCGCCCCACGAGCGGGAAGCGGACGAACAGGGAGGGATCGACCTTGTCGAAGTAGTAGCCGGCCAGCTCGTGCTGCGAGATCGACGTCCCGCAGCGCGGGCACCACTCCGTCGAGCGGTGCCCCCGGTAGAGCCAGCCGCGCTCATGGACGATCGCGAGAAAGCGCCAGATGTACTCGATGTTCGTGTCCGAGAACGTGAAGTAGTCGTTTCCCCAGTCCATCCACATGCCGAGCCGCTTCGACTGCTCGGTGATCGCCCCGGCCGACCACGCGACCTTGTCGCGGCAGCGCCGCGAGAACTCGGCGAGCCCGAACTCCTCGATCTCCCGCTTCGAGTTCAGCCCGAGCTCGCGCTCGACGCCGACCTCGACCCAGAGCCCCTGGCAGTCGAAGCCGTTCTGGTAGCGCTGGTGGTAGCCGCGCAGCGCCTTGTAGCGCTGGAACACGTCCTTGAGGGTGCGGCCCCACATGTGGTGCACGCCCATCCGCTTGTTCGCGGTGATCGGACCGTCGATGAAGCTCCAGACCGGGCCGTCCGCGTTGCGCTCCCGCAGCCGCTCGAACACGCGGCGCTCCTCCCAGAGCTCGAGCACGTCCTGCTCGAGCGCAGCATGATCGGGAACGGATGGGAGCCGCTCGAACACCGCGTCAGTCTAGCCGGGGGATTTTTCGCGCCCGCCGGTTCGTTGTGATCTGCAAGAAACCGAACCGGAGGCCGCATTGACTACCACAGTGACAACGTCCACGTTCGACTCGGAGGTGCTCGCCAGCGAGCAGCCGGTGATCGTCGATTTCTGGGCCGAATGGTGCGGGCCGTGCCGAGCCGTGGCGCCTGTGCTCGACCGGATCGCGGAGGAGCGCACGGAGCTGAAGGTCGTCAAGGTGAACATCGACGAGGAGCCCGACCTCGCTCGCCGCTACGGCGTGATGAGCATTCCCACGATCATCCTGTTCGAGGGCGGCCAGCCGGCCGCCGCCGCGGTCGGCGCGCAGCCCAAGCAGATGCTCGAGCGCAATCTCGGGCTCGTGGCCGCGTAGACGTCTCCTTCCCCTCCGCGCGGGGCGGCGGCGCCGCCGCCCCGCGATTCCGTACGATCGGGGCGTGCAGCATCAGCTCGCCTCGATTCACGAGCTCGCCCGGATCGAGCTGCTCGCCGGGCTGCCGGGCGAGACGCTCGGCCGGCTGGCGGGGCGGATGATCCGGCGCACGCTCTCGCCGGGCGACACGATCCTCGAGGGCGGTGACGCCCACGGGCGCTTCCACGTCGTCGTCTCGGGCGTCCTCGGCGGGAGCGGGCGGACGCTGCGACCGGGCGACACGCTCGGCGGCCTCGAGCCGCTCGACGCGACCGTGCGGGCGATCACGCCGGCGATCGTCGCGAGCTGCGACGACGCCACGTTCGAGGAGCTGATCCGCCCCGTGCTCGGCACCGAGCCGGGCTGAGCCGGCTGGCTCAGCTGCGCCGGGCTACCCGCCCGAGCACGGCGTCGGAGAGCAGGGGCCAGGCGCTCGCCGCCCAGTCGCCGAACTCGAGGTCGGCGAGGCAGGCGAGCGCGATGTCGGCGCGCGGGTCTGCCCACACGAAGCAGCCGGAGCGGCCGAAGTGCCCGAACGTCTCGGGCGAATTGGCCGCGCCCGTCCAGTGGGGGCTCTTGGCGTCGCGCAGCTCGAACCCGAGCCCCCAGTCGTTCGTCTGCTGGCGCCCGAACCCCGGCAGCACGCCCGCGAGGCCCGGGAACGCGACCGCGGTCGCCTCGGTAAGCGTCTCGGGCGCCACGAACGCCGGGCGCAGGAGCTGGCGCGCGAACGCGATCAGGTCGCGAAGCGGCCCGGCCGCCCCCCAGGCGGGCGAGCCGCTCAGTTCGGTGGCGGCCATCCCGACCGGCTCGAGCACGGCGCCTTGCAGGTATTCGGCGAACGGCATCCCCGCCCGTTCCGCGAGCAGGTCGGCCACGAGCTCGTAGCCGGCGTTCGAGTAGATCCGCCGCTCGCCGGGCGGCGCGAGTGGCGGCCCCCCGTCCGGCGGCAGACCGGACGCGTGGGCGAGCAGGTGGCGGACGGTCGAGCCGGGCGGCCCGGCCGGCTCGTCGAGCTCGAGCGTCCCCTCCTCGGCCGCCACGAGGACAGCGCCGGCGGTCAGGAGCTTCGTCACCGAGGCCCACGGGAGGACGAGATCGGGGTCGCCGCGGGTCTCGACGACCGCCTCGCCGGCGACGATGCCGGCGGCGACGTGAGGGGTGGGCCACACGTCGATCGCCTCGAGCGCGGAGCGCCTGCCGGCCGTGTCCATGGCCCGCCTGATAGTACTTACGCCGTGCAACGCCAACGGGTCTTCTCCGGATCGCCCTACGAGGCGATCGCCGGCTACTGCCGGGCGGTCAGGGTGGGCGACCGGGTCTTCGTCGCCGGCACGGCCCCGGTCATGCCCGACGGCGCCGACCCGCCCTCCGACGCGTACGGGCAGTCGAAGCGCTGCCTCGCGATCATCGCCACGGCGCTGGCCGAAGCCGGGTCCGGCCTCCAGGACGTCGTCCGCACCCGAGTCTTCCTGGTCGACCCGGAGGACTTCGACGGCTTCGCCAGGGCGCACGGGGAGGCGTTCGCCAACGTCCGCCCGGTCAACACGACGGTGCTCGCTGGCCTGCTCGACCCGCGCTGGCGGGTCGAGATCGAGGTCGAGGCCGTCGTCGGCGGCCCCTAGCGGCCGCCGCCGGTGCGCATGATCGGGCCTGGCGAGCGGGTGCCGGCGGCGCGGGTGTGGAGGAGCGCGGCGGACGCGGAGGGCGTGACGCTCGCGGAGCTCGCCGCGGACGGGCCGTTCCTGCTTCTCTTCTACCTCTACGACTGGACCGGCACCTGACAGGAAGAGCTGACGATCCTGCGTGACAGGAAGGGCGAGTTCGACGAGGCGGGCGTGCGGGTGTTCGGGATCTCCCGCGACAGCCCCTGGTCGCACGCCGCCTGGACCCAGGTGCTCGACCTGACGTTCCCGCTCTTGTCCGACTGGAACGGGGACGCGGTGCGCGGCTTCGGGGTCGGTCACGAGTACCGCGGCATGCGCGAGATCCCGACGAGGAGCGCCTTCCTCGTGGCCGGAGACGGCATCATCCGCGGAACATGGGCGTACGAGCCGAGCGAGGTGCCCGACTTCGACGTCTTGCTCGCCGCCGCCCGCTCGCTCTCGTAGCGCTCTACGCGGCCGCGGCCGCGGCCGCCACGTCCCCGGGGATCGGCAGCTTCCGCTCGGCGTTCGTCGCCGGCGGAGCTCCGGGCTTCGGCGAGGCCGCCGGCGGCGATCACCTCCAGTCCGTCTACCGCTTCTGGCTGGTCGGGCACCAGCTCGAGCGCGGAGCGGCCCCCTGGCGCGACCCGTACACGTTCCAGCCGCTCGCGGGCGACCAGCTCAGCCTGGCGGGCTGGCCGTTCGGGCTCCCGTTCTGGCCGCTCGAGGCCGCGTTCGGGCCCGTCGTCGCCTGGAACCTGCTGCTGCTCGCGACGATCGTCGCCGCCGGCCTCGCCACCTATGGCTGGCTGGCGCTGCTGCGGCTGCCGCCGGCCGCGGCGGCGATCGGCGGGCTCGCGTTCGCGCTCGCCCCCTACCGGCTCGCCCAGAGCGGCGGCCACCTGCTCGGCTGGACGGCGGTCTTCCTGCCGCTCTCGCTCTGGGCATACGAGCGCGCCCGGGTCGCCACGGGCCCAGCAAGCCGCCAGGCGTGGGGGGCGCTCGCGGCCGGGTCGCTCGTCTCGATCCCGCTCTCCGGCCAGGTGCATCTCGCGCTCGGGGCGGTGCCGCTGGCCCTCGCCTACGGGGCGCTTCGCTTCCGGCGCGCACCGTTCTTCTGGCTGGTCGCCGCCGCGGGGGCGTCGGTCGCACTCGGTCTCCTGATCCGGGAGGCGGTGATCCTGGAGTCGGCCGCGGCGGGTGGCCGCACGCTCGACCAGGTGCGGATGTTCCAGGCGGGTTGGCTCGACCTCGTCGACCGCTTCCGCGGCGACAGGGGCCTCGAGCAGTACGTCTTCGTCGGCTGGTTGACGCCGCTGGCCGCGCTGGCCGGCGTCGTGCTCGCCTGGCGCCGCCGGCCAGCGCTCGCTGCGCTCCTCGGTCTCGCCGCGCTGCTGCCGCTCCTGCTGGCGCTCGGGACACACCTGCCGACGTACGAGCTGCTCTGGCGCTACGTCCCGGGGTTCGGCTACCCCCGCGTGCCCGGGCGGCTGGTGCCGATCGCGTGCCTCGCACTCGCCGCGCTCGCCGCGCTCGCCTCGACTTGGGCGCTGCAGCGGGCCGGGCCACGCTGGCGGCGGGCAGCCTTCGCCGCCGCGCTGCTCCTCGTCGCCGGCGACCTGCTCGTGCTGCCGTTGCGCGCGACCGCGGCCGACCCGGACAACGGCGCCTACGCGATGCTCGCGCGGGGGGCGAGCCCCGGGCGGATCGTCGAGCTGCCCCTGTTCGAGCCCGGCATCCACCACGGGAGCGTCTACCACTACTACGCGCTGCAGGCGCCTCGGGAGCGTCCGAGCGGTTACTCGTCGCTCGCCCCGACGGTCGCCTACAGCTTCTTCTGGGACCTGAACCGCCTCAACTGCGGCGTCGCGCTGCCCGGCGACTGGAGCCGGCTACGCGCGCTCGGCGTGGGCACCGTGCTCTTCCACGCGGGCGCGTTCGCGCAGTCGGGCCGCCCGGGCGCCTGGTTCGCGTGGCAGCTCCTGCAGCGGCGGGGCTACCGCTCGGCCGCGCGGGGCGGCCGCGTCTGGGCGTTCCCGCTGGTCGCGCGAGCGGGGAGCCCGGTGCAGGCCGCCCCGGTACCGGAGCCCGACCGCTCGGCGCCCGTGTTCTGCGAGGGCTGGGACGGCTGGACGATGAAGGAGCGCGACGCGCCCCTGTGGGTCTTCGGCGAGGTCGACCTGGAGATCGAGGTCGCGGCACCGGAGGCGATCCCGGCGATCGTGCGAGTCGACGGCGGGCAGCCCCGCCGCATCGAAGTCGGTCCGAGCGTCACGCTCGTCGTCGAGCTGCGCGGAAACCGCTGGCACAGGCTCCACTTCCAGGTCGGGGCGCTGCTCGACACGTCGCCGCCTCAGGGGCTCGAGATCGTCAGGCTCACTTTCCGGCGGACGGAGGCCACGACGGACATGGCCGCCCCGTAGGCGGCCCGGCTACAGGCCCATCGCGTGGAAGCCGGAATCGACGTAGAGCGTCGTCGCGGTCACGTTCGCGGCGCCGTCGGAGAGGAGATAGGCGGCGGCCGCACCGACGTCCTCGGCCCCGATGCTGCGGCGCAGCGGCGAGCGCTCCTCGACGATCGCCTCCATCGTCGAGAAGCCGGGGATCGAGCGCGCGGCCAGCGTGCGCACCGGCCCGGCCGAGATGGCGTTGACGCGGATGTTCTTCGGGCCGAGATCCCAGGCGAGGTAGCGCACCGAGGCATCGAGCGCGGCCTTCGCGACCCCCATCACGTTGTAGTGGGGGACGGCGCGCTCGCCGCCGAGGTAGGTCATGGTCAGGATCGAGCCCCCGCCCGCCGCCGCCATGAGCGGCTCCGCGGCTCTGGCGCACGCGACGAGCGAGTAGGCCGAGACGTCGAGGGAGAGCCAGAAGCGATCGCGGGGCGTGTCCGTGAAGCGACCCTCGAGGTCGGCCGCGTCCGCGTACGCGACGGCGTGGACGAGCAGGTCGAGCTCGCCGCCGAACGCACCCCCGACCTCCCGGAAGACGCGCTCGACATCGCCGTCGGAGCGGACGTCGCACTCGGTCACGAGCGGACTCCCGACCGACTGGGCGAGGCTCCGGACGCCGTCGGCAATGCGCTCGCCCTGGTAGGTGAACGCGAGCGACGCGCCCTCGTCGGCGAGCCGCTGCGCGATCGCCCAGCCGATCGAGCGCTTGTTCGCGACCCCGAGGACGAGACCTCGCTTCCCTTCGAACAGCCCTCCCACGCCCGGGAGTCTATCCGGCCCGTGCCGACCGAACATGTCATGCCCCGCCCGGGTCCGCCAGCGAAGAACGAGGGGGCGCATCCGGCGCGAGGGGCAGCCGCACGCGAGCGTCGAGGCCGCCCGTCGAGGCCGCGCTGAGCGTGACCTCGCCGCCGTCTGAGGAGACGAGTCGCTCGACGATCGCGAGCCCGAGGCCGGAGCCGCCCCCGGATGGGCCGGCGCGCCAGAAGCGGTCGAACGCCCGGGCCCGCTGCTCCTCGCCGAGTCCCGGCCCTTCGTCGACGACGTGGAGCTCCGCGCTCCGGCCGGCCGGAGCGGCCGAAACCGAGATCGTCCCGCCCGCGGGGGACGCCTCGAGCGCGTTCGCGAGCAGGTTGTCGAGCACCTGCTCGAGCCGCCCCGGCGTCGCCAGCGCGCGCATGCCGCGCGTGACGTCCCCGGAGAGCGCCACCCGCTGCTCCTCGGCCAGCGGTGACCAGGCCTCGAGCCTCTCCGCCACGATCGTCCCCACGTCGATCGGGCGGGGATGCGCGGTCGTCGAGTCGGTGCGGGCGAGCGCGAGTAGACCATCGACGAGCCGCGACAGCCGCTCGACCTCGGCGAGCGAGCCCTCGAGGTCGGGCCGACCGTCCGGCGAGACGGCTGACTCGAGATTCTCGAGCCGGAGGCGAAGCGCCGCCAGCGGCGTGCGTAGCTGGTGTGAGGCGTCGGCCACGAACGCCTCGCGCGAGCGCATCAGCTCGTCGAGCTTCCCGACCGTTTCGTTGAAGCTCGCGGCGAGCGCGCGCACCTCCGGCGGGCCCTGCGCCTCGGGCGCTCGCGCGGTCAGATCGCCCGCTCCCGCCGCGGTCGCGGCGCGCTCCACCCCGGCGAGTGGGCGCGTGATCGAGAGCGCGAGCCGCATCCCGACCGCGGCGACGGCGGCGAGGACGACGGCGGACACCGCCGCGAGGATCAACCAGTAGCGCCGCACGCGCGCCTGGACGGCGGACATCGGATAGGTGACCCGAACGGCGCCGTGCACGCTGCCGCTCGACGCGACGGGAACCGCGACGTAGAGGAGATCCGCGCCGAGCGTCTCCGAGCGGCGGACGCCGACGACGACGTCGCCCGTCGCGAGCGCTCGCGCCAGCTCCGGACGCGACGCGAACGACCGGGATGACCCGCCGGGGTCGGCGGAGTCGACGATCGACAGCCCCTCCGAGTCCACGACTACCACCCGGGCGCCCGTGTCTTCCTCGTAGCCGGTCACGATCTCCTCGAGGCTCGCCCGGGAGATGCCGGGCGAGCCTCCGAGCAGGTCCTCCGCGAACGTCGTCAGGACGACGGCGTCGCGCTCCACTTTCGCCGTCAGGTCCTGACGCTGGTTGTGGGAGTAGGAGAGCCCGAGCGGCACGACGAGAACGGCGAGCACGCAGGCGGTCAGCGCCAGGTAGCTCGCGAGCAGCCGGCGGCCCATCAGGCAGGCTCGACGAGGCGGAAGCCGACCCCGCGCACCGTCTCGATCCAGCGTGGGTCGCCGAGCTTGCGCCGCAGCGCCGCCACGTGGACGTCGATCGTCTTCGTGTGCCCGTACCAGTGGGTGTCCCAGACCGCCTCGAGGATCCGCTGCCGGCTGAAGACCGTGCCGGGGTCGGACGCGAGCAGCGCGAGCAGGTCGAACTCCTTCAGAGTCAGCTCGAGCTCGCGCTCGCCCAGCCGCGCCCGCCGCGCGCGCACGTCGATCGAGAGCGCTCCGGCGAGAAGCGGACCCCGGTCGTCCGGCCGTGCGGAGGCGCGCCGAGTGACCGCCCGGATCCGCGCAACGAGCTCGCGGAAGCCGAACGGCTTGACGATGTAGTCGTCCGCGCCGAGCTCGAGACCGAGCACGCGGTCGAGCTCCTCCCCCTTGGCGGTCACCATGATCACCGGCACTCGCGAGCGCGCCCGCAGCTCGCGGCAGACGTCGAAGCCGTCCATGTCGGGCAGCCGCAGATCGAGCAGGACGACATCGGGCTCGGCCGCCCGCAGCGCCTCGCCGCCGGTCGCCACGCGCACGACCTGGAAGCCCTCCCGCTCGAGGCCGCGGGCGAGCGGCTCGGCGATCGAGTCCTCGTCTTCGACGATCAGGACCTTCACGATGGCATTCTCGCCGGGCTCGCGGATCTTCGCCCGCCGCCTGGCGAAGTCTTTACCGATCCCTCGCCGAACCTTGCGAGCGCCTGGCCCGCCCCTTCCCCGCCCCGGCTTACCGTCGGTGGCAACCCGACTCCGGAGGGACGACATGAAACGACGGCACACGCTTGCGATCTCCCTGCTCCTCGGCACCGCCCTCGCGGCCGGTGCCCTGGCGACGGCGAAGACGCTCGGGCTCGGCCAGCCGCCGGAGGCACGCGCCTCCGACGCGGAGATCGCCTCCAAGACGGCGCGCCTGGACGACCTGGAGGCATCGCTGCGCGAGTCGCTCGCGGCCCAGCCGCCCGGGCCAACCGCAGCAACCGCGGTGGCGCAGAGCAGCAATCCGACGTGGCACGACGACGAGGACGATGACGGGGAGAGAGGCGATGAGCGCTGGCATGACGACGACGACGACGACGACGACGACGACGGCAAGAGCCCCGAGTACGATGATTAGCCAGGTCGTCCGCCTCTACGCGCTAGCGACGACGATCGCCGTGTTCTTCGTTCTCTGGGCAGCGATCGCGGCCCACCCCTGGCGGGAGCAAGGGCCGTCTCGCGATCCACGGCTCAATACACTCGCGGCCCGCGAGCAGCGCCTGCAGTCCCTGGCGGCGAAGATCTCGTCCACCTCCCGCCCGGGTGAAGACGCGACCCCCGCCGTGCAGCTGACGGCGCTCCCGCCGGTGACCGCCACGAGGAGCTCGTGATGCTCCGCCACACGTTCGAGGCGATGGGTACCGAGGTGGAATGCCTCGTGGAGAGCGATGTCCCGCCCCGGGCCCGTGAAGCGCTCGACGCGGCCGAGGCGGAGATCCGGCGGCTCGAGGCCACGCTCTCCCGATTCTCCCCGGACTCCGAGCTGTCGCGGCTGAACCGCGAGGGGCGGATCGTCGCCGGCCCCGACCTCCTCCGGGTCGTCGAGCTTGCGCTGGCCGGGAGAGCCTCGACGGCCGGGCGCTTCGATCCGACGGTGCACGACGCGGTCGTCGCGGCGGGCTACGACCGCACGTTCTCCGAGGTCGCGGCCGTACCGGCACGCGGCAGCGACCCGCCGGGCCGCTGCGAGGGACGTGTTCATGTTGACCGCGAGCTCGGGGAGATCCGCCTCGACCCGGGAGTCAGGCTCGACCTGGGCGGCATCGCGAAGGGTGACGCGGTCGATCGGGCGTGCTCGCTCCTGCGCGCCGCCGGCCCCTGCCTCGTCAACGCTGGCGGCGACCTCGCCGTCCGCGGCGTGCCGCGCGCCGGCACGTGGCCGGTGTCGGTCGAGACGCCAACGGGCTCGGTCACACTCGCGGTCCGGCGGGGCGGAGTAGCCACGTCGGGCCGCGACCGCCGCCGCTGGCGCTGCGGCGACGAGGAGCGCCACCACCTGATCGATCCGGCGACCGGGCGGCCTGCCGCCTCCGATCTGCTGCGCGTGACGGTCGCCGCCGGCACGGCGGCGGAGGCGGAGGTGCTGGCGAAGAGCCTCTTCCTCGCAGGGGCGGACAGCGCGGCAGCCGGGTGCGACGCGACCGGCTCCCCCTGCGTCCTCGTCACGCTGGACGGACGCACTGTCCTCGCGGGAGGTCTCGCGTGAGGACTGATCCGACCTTCTGGACGCTGGCGCGGGCCAGCGGCCTGACCGCGTACCTGCTCCTCACCGCCTCCGTTCTGGTCGGGCTCGCGGCGAAGGCGAGGCCGTTCGGAGCGGCGCTCAGACCGGCAACCGCGATTGACCTCCATCGGTTCCTGAGCCTGCTCGGCGTCGGCGCGGTCGCTATCCACGGCGTCACCCTCGCCGCCGACGCCGCCTCGCCGATCTCCTGGCCGGCGCTGGTCGTTCCGGGGCTCGCGTCGTACCGGCCGTTCTGGACCGGGCTCGGCGTGCTCGCCGCGGAGCTCGCGCTCCTCGTCGCAGTCTCGTTCTCGGTCCGCCGGCTGATCGGCTCGAAGGTCTGGCGGCGGCTGCACTGGAGCGCCTACGCGGTCTTCGCAGCCGCGACAGCGCACGGGCTGATGGCGGGGTCGGACAGCGGTCGCGGCTGGGCGCTCGCCCTCTATGCGGGCTCGCTGGGCGCGGTCGGCGCCGCTGCCGGCTGGCGGCTCCTCGCGCCGCCGGCAAGGCGTGCCCGGCCGGCCTCGCGACGCGTACCCTCGGGTTGATGACCGGATCGAGAGGACGCGTCGCCCTCCTGCTCGCCGTTGCCGTTCTCGCGGCGACAGCGGCGGCAGCGGCCAGCCTGCTCCTGCTCGCGGTCTCGGACACGAGCGACGAGCCCGTCGGCAGGCTCAGGCCGCGCGGGGCCGCCGTCGCGGTCACGGAGCCGCCGGCGGAAGCTCCCGCCGACCCTCTCACCGGGCGGAGCGACGACGACGGGCGGGAGCAGGACGAGGAGCACGGCGAGGACGCGGACGACTGACCGATCCGTGCCGGGTACCCTCCGTCCGGTGCGGGTCGCGGTCGTCACTGGGGGCTCGAGCGGCATCGGAGCGGCACTCGCGCACCGTCTCGCGGAACGCTCCTACCACTGTGTCCTGATCGCACGCGGGCGCGAGCGGCTCGAGCTCCTGGCCGGAGAGACCGGCTGCGAGGCCGAGGTCTGCGACGTCGCCGATCGGGCTGCGGTCGAGGCGGCCGCCCGGCGGATCGGGGAACGGCATCCGGCCGTTCACCTGCTCGTCAACAACGCGGGCGTGCCCGGACGGGCCGGATTCCTCGAGCTCGAGCCCGAGCGGATCGAGGAGGTCATGCGGATCAACTACCTCGGCGGCGTCTGGTGCCTGCGCGCGTTCCTGCCCCTGCTCGAGGCCGGAGCACCGTCCGCGGTGGTCAACGTGGCCTCGGTCGCCGGCACCGTCTCGGGAGGCCCGAGTGGCCCCTATTCGGCCTCGAAGCACGCGCAGGTGGCGTTCTCCCGGACCGTCAGCGCCGAGCTGGCCCCGCGCGGGATCCGCACCGTCACAGTCAATCCCGGCCTGACCGACACGGAGGGGTTCCCGCAGGATCGCTTCCTCGACCACCCCGTGTGGCGCCACGCCGTCGTCTCCGCCGAGCGTGTGGCCGCGGCGATCGTGGCCGCTCTCGACAGCGGCCGGGGCGAGATCTTCGTGCCCGGCTACTACCGGGCAGCGACGGCACTCCAGGGGCTCGCCCCGGGCACCGTCACCCGGCTCGCCTCGCGACGCCCACCGGGCCGCTACACTCGAGACAGGTGAGACGAGCAGACGAACCCCGTCCCGACGAGTACCGCCGGGCCGCGGAGCTGCGAGAGGAGCTCAGGCGCTTCCTGCGCGTCAGCGAGCGCGCCGCCCGGGGCAACAGCCTCACCCCGCAGCGCTACAGCCTGCTCCTGATGATCAAGGGCGCGCCCGACGGGAGCGAGCACTCGACCGTGACGGCGCTCTCCGAGCGCCTCCAGCTCGCCCAGAGCACAGTCACGGAGCTCGTTCGGCGCGCCGAGGACGCCGGTCTGATCCACCGGAAGCCGTCCCCGCGCGACGGCCGCGTGGTCTTCCTCAGCCTCACCGTCGAGGGGGAGCGCAGACTCGCCGCGACGGTGCGCGAGCTCGGCCCGGAGCGCAAGCGCCTAGAAGTGCTTTTCGCCGCGCCCGGCGGTCGGCAGCGCCGATCGTGACGCGCGTCGCGGCGGGGCTCGCCACAGCGAGCATCACCGCCGCCGCGGTCGCGGACGCGGCTGCGCAGGTATCCGCCGGGCTCGCAGGCCGCAGCGCCGACCTGGCCTTCCTGTTCCTCACGCCCGACCACCTCACCACGGCCGCCGAGGCGGCGGCGGCCGTGCACGAGACGCTCGGGCCGCGGCATCTGCTCGGGTGCGTGGCCCAGGGAGTGATCGGACGCGGACGAGAGCTCGAGAGCGGCCCGGCCGTGGCGCTCTGGGCGGCCTCACTTCCGGGCGCGCAGCTTCTTCCCTTCCATGTCGCCCCGACAGGTGACGGGGACGGCGAGGCACCGGACGGCCTCCCGGACATCGCCGGCGCAGATCTCGTCACGCTCCTCCTCGACCCGTTCTCGCTGCCGGCCACGGGGCTGCTCGATCGGCTCAACGCGGACTATCCGGGCGTCCCCGCAGTCGGCGGCATCGCGACCGGCGGAGGGGAGCCGGGAAGCCAGGCTCTTCTCCTCGACGGTGCACTCGAGGAGGGCGGCGCCGTCGGCGTCGCGCTGTCCGGGGTCTCCGTCCGGGCCGTCGTCTCCCAGGGCTGCGCGCCGCTCGGCCCGGACTCGGTGATCACCCGCGCGGAGGGCAACGTCATCTTCGAGCTGGCCGGGATGCCCGCGCTCGAGCGGCTCCGCGGCGTCATCGGCGGCCTGCTGCCGGATCAGCGCCTGCTCGCCGCACGAGGCCTGCTCGCCGGGCTCGTGATCGACGAGAACCGGCCCGAGTACGGGCGCGGCGACTTCCTGATGCGGGGGATCCTCGGCGCAGACGAGGAAAGCGGCGCGATCGCGATCGCCGAGCAGGTGCGGACCGGCCAGACTCTGCGATTCCACGCACGCGACGCGGAGTCGGCCGACCGCGACCTCAGGCTGGCGCTCGACGAGACGCTCGACACGCTTCCGGGCCGTCCCGCGGGGGCGCTCCTGTTCACGTGCAACGGGCGCGGCGCGGGCATGTTCGGCGGGCCCGACCACGACGTCGACGCCGTCTGCGCGGCTCTGGGAGCGCCGGCGCTCGCGGGCTTCTTCTGCGGAGGCGAGATCGGGCCCGTCGGCGGGCGGACGTTCCTGCACGGCTTCACGGCCACGATGGCCGTGTTCGCGTCGGACGACCCGGAGCGCTGGTAGGGGCGGGTCATGACCCGCCCCTACGCGCGCGCACCCCGGGTCAGGCGGAGCGCGAGCCGCCCGAGCATGCCGCCAACCACCGCGTCGAGCACGTAGTGGTTCGCGGTCACGAACACGATCGCGGTCACGAGCAACGGATATCCCGGAGCGAGCCGGCGCACGAGCGGGCTCGCGCTCGTCTCCCTCAGGCCGCGAGCCGTGACGATCGCGATCGTCACGTGGATGCTCGGCATCGCCGCCAGGGGGTGGTAGAGCTTCTCGATCAGGCCGCTATCCAGGTCGACACCGCTCACCTCGGCGATCGTGTCGACCAGGTGCTCGAGCTTGCGCGGGGGCGCAACCGGGAAGAGCAGGAAGATCGGCTGGGCACCGAGCATCGCGACCACGGTCGCCCGGCGATAGCGGTGGAATCGGTGGTCGCGGCGGTGAAACAGCCGTATCAGCCACGCGACCGTGAGCCCGACGTTGAGCGTCGCGTAGCCTAGGTTGAGCGCGACGACGAGGCGCCGCTGCGGTAGCACCGTCCGCTGAAGCGCCGGCTCCACGTGGATGCCGAGCCGCCGCTCGAGCGCCACGATCCGGCGTGCGTTGCTCTCGGCCCGCTCGCGACCGTCGCCGCGGAGCGCGGCACGACGCGCGAGCAAGTACACCGCGTACACGCCGAGGCCGATCGCGACCTCACGGCCGACCGAGAACCGCCGCACTCTCCCCTTCCTGACCGGCACCGCCCAAGTCTTTACTATCTGGCGGCCGGGCGCGCCGCGCGCGATACTTGCTCGTCGCAGATGGGACACCGTTGGCAGACAATCCTCCGGCTTGCAATCGGGACAGCCGCCACCGTGGCCTTCCTGCTCCTCTTCCTTCGCATCGCGCACCTCGGCGACGCGTGGCGCGAGATCATGAATCTGCCGTGGTGGTCAGCCGCCGCGGCCGTCGGCTTCGTCGTCCTGAACAGCGCGTTCATCGCGCTGCGCTGGCGCTACCTGTTCTCTGCGGCCCGCTACCGGACCGGCTCGGGGCGGCTGTTCGCGATCTTTTGCGTCGGGGCGGGCGCGAACAACATCCTGCCGGCCCGCGGAGGCGACCTCCTGCGGATCGAGTCGGTTCGCCAGCACTACCGGATACCGCCGTTCGTGACAGCAGGCACCCTGTTCGCAGAGCGCCTCCTCGACGGCGTCGTCCTCTCGGTCTGGATCCTGGTCGGCGCCCTGCTGAGCGGGCAAACCGGGATCCTCTTGCTCGCCGGGATCGGGCTCTCCGCCGGCTGCACGCTCGGCATCGTGATCGTCGCTCTCGCGGCGCGCAGGCCCGAGCGGGCCGAGGAGCTGGTCTGGAAGTGGACGAAGCGGCTGCCCGGCCAGTGGCACGTTCGCGCGGGACGCTGGACCGCGAACTTCGTGGAGGGACTCGGCGCGTTTCGCGCCCGCCAGCCGCTCATGCGGGTGCTCTGGACCTCGGCCGCGATCTGGCTCGCCGACCTCGGCATGTACTGGGTCGTCGGCCTCGGCTTCGGGGTGGGTCTCGACGCGGGCGGCTACCTCCTCCTCGAAGGGGTCGGCAACCTCGCCCTGGGAGTCCCGGCGACCGCGGCGGGTCTCGGGTCGTTCGACTACCTGACTCTGGTCTCCGCCCGGGAGCTGGGCATGCCCGAGAGCCTCGGAACGCCGTACGTGCTGACCGTCCACGCGATGGTGGTGATCCCGGTGACGATCATCGGTGCGTTCTTCCTGCGTTCGGCCTTCCCGCGCGTATTCGGTGCGGCCCGCTCCGAGCGGGCTCACGAGGCTTACCGGGAGGCGTAGGGCCCCCGCTACCCGGCCCGCGCGCTGCGGTGTTCCAGAGCGGCCCGGGCGATCACGGGGTCGAGCGCGATCCGCTCCGCGTCGAGGACGAGCGTCCGCCGGTCAGGTGTCCGCACCAGCCGCAGATCACATGCTCTGACAAGTGCAGCGGACAGTCGACGCCTCCTTGTCTCCCCGTTCAGCAGTGCGCGATCGACCGGTCGGCCCTCTGATCTCGCACGCTCCACCTCGGACGCCAGAGCCAGGTCGAGCTCCGACGTGTCGAGGGCGGCACGCCCCGCACGGGCGGCATCGAGCAGGCAGCGGGCGATTACCTGGCCGCACGTGAGCGGTAGCGCGCGACGCAACGCCGACAGCACCTGGCCATCGACGTCCTCCGGCCGGGGCGCGAAGGGCTCCCCGAACGCCAACAGCGCGTGTGGCCTGCCGCGCGTGAGGGGGTCGTAGGCGATCGAGACGGCACGAAGGCGCCCGGGCCGGCCGCGGCGGACGATCAGGGAGAGGCCTCGGCGAAGCGGGCCGATCGAGCCGTCCGGGCTCGGCCTGCCTTCGGGGAAGAACAGCATCGGCTCGCCGGAGCGGACGAGCTCGATGAGACCGCGCACCTGCTCACCGGCGAGAAGCGCGCGGTGGCTCCACGCCGTGTCGAGCACGGGCGACGGCAGCTCGTCGCGCGAATAGGCACGCCACAGCAGGTCGGCGTACTCGCCCCTGAGCGCGTCGCGGGCCGTGAGCGGTCCGGGGAGCCCGACCTCGGCAGCCCGCTTTGCAAGCCCGGCGAGCGCCGCCTCGGGCACGACGTCGACGAGCGGCGTCGAGTGTGGGAGTAGCTCGAGCGCGCGCCCGAGCCGGAGAGTCTCGGGGCTCGGATACGGCAACGGGTGCACCCGCACGCACGGGAGGACCCCACCCGCGCGGATCGGGTACAGGAGGCTGCGGGCGCGAGGCGAGAGCCCGGGCGGGAAACCCGCGAAGAAGCCCCTGTCGAACATGTCGTCCCGGGCCGCGAAGCGCAGGCGCGGCCGCGAGGGACGCCACAGCTGGCCGGCGATGTACACGGCCGGGCAGATGAGCGGCACGTCGGTCTCGGCCCGGTGCGTCGCCACGAGAACGTCTCCGCTGCGAAGTCGGAAGCCGGCAACGCCGAGCACCTGAACGCGAAATGCCGCGTGCACGTAGGTCCACATTCCCAGCGCGACGGCGCCGTAGAGGAGATCGCATGCCCGCTCCTGCTGCGCTGGCTCCCGCACGGCCGCGCAGGGTAGCATTACGGGCATGCCGCGCCTCCGGCCGGGGGACCCCGCTCCCCCCTTTCAGCTCCCCGGCGTCGACGGTGAGATCCATTCGTTGGACGACTATCCCGGGCAGCCGGTGGCCGTCGTCTTCACCTGCGTGCACTGCCCGTACGTGATCGCCTGGGAGGACCGTCTCAACGCGATCGCCCGGGACTACGAGGGCCGCGCCGGCCTGGTCTGCGTCAACTCGAACGACCACATCGGCGACAGCATCGACCGGATGACCGAGCGGGCTCGCGACAAAGCGTTCGTGTTTCCGTTCCTGCGTGACGAGTCCCAGACTGTCGCCGAGGCCTACCAGCCGGCGCGAACGCCCGAGGTATTCCTGTTCGACGCCTCACGCCGTCTCGTCTACCACGGCTCCCCCGACTCGAATTACCAGGACGGGGACGGGGCGCAGCCCTACCTGCGCCAGGCGCTCGACGCCGTCCTCGCGGGGGAGACACCACCGGTGGTCGAGACGCCGCCGGTCGGGTGCACGCTCAAGTGGCGGTCGTGAGGGACGGCAGCGGCCGCTTCTCCGCGAGGTACCAGGCGATCGACAGGGTCAGGCCGTAGTCCGAGCCCACGCGGCGGAGCCGTACGCCCGCGGTCTGGCCGCGCCCGAGCAGGTGCTCGACCTCGGCCAGGACAGCCTCCCTCGCGGCGCCCTCGCAGCCCGCACGCTCGAGGTACGTGTCGAGCGAGACGTCCTCGCGCTCGCTCTCGACACGCCGGACGGCGAGGTTATTGACGTCGAGCAGGGCCCGGATGTCCTGATCGGAGAGCACACGCACGTGGCTCGGGTCGCGCAGCCGCTCGAGGCGGTTGTGCACAAGCGCCTCGAGCGGATCTGGCGAGGCGATCTGGTCGGCGAGCACGAGCCGACCGCCGACCCGGCACACGCGGACGAGCTCGGCGAGGACGACCCCCGGCCACTCGACGTGGTGGACAGTCCGCACGGTCACGACGAGATCGAAGCTCTCGTCCTCGAAGGGCAACCGCGTCAGGTCGCCCTCCACGAACGCCACGTTCGGGATACCCGCGGCAGCGTGACGGGCATGCGCCAGCAGCTCGGGAACGAGATCGACGCCGATCACCTCGCGCACGAGCGGGGCGAGCGCGAGCGCGATCGGGCCGGTGCCGGTACCGGCGTCGAGAGCGCGCTCGTCTCCGCTCGGGGCGGCGAAGCGAGCGAGACGCTCGCGCAGCGGGCCCACGCGCTGCTCGCCGAGCTCCGCCAGCCGGTCGGCGGTGGCGGCGAACCGCGCTCTGGTCAGGTCATCGTGGGTCATCTGCAGGTCTCGCGCGCGAGGAGCTCGAGCGCGTCTTCCCGCGTCGCGATCGTACCGGCCGCGCGCTCCTCCTCGATCAGCTCGAGCAGCCTCCCGATCTCGGGGCCCGGCGGCAGTCCGAGCTCGTCGCCGCGCAGCAGCGGAGCCGGCGGGTCGGCCGCCCGCGCCGCCTCCACGTCGCCGCGCAGATCGCCGGCGCCGAGGAATGCGAGCGCCTCGAGCGCCCACGGCTCGGTCGCGCGGCGGAAGCGGTGCAGCTCCCGCGGCGAAGCATCGGCGGGACGGCGGGCTCGCAGCAGCGCCCGCGCGAAGCGGCGTTGCTCGTTCGAGACGGGCAGGCGCTCGACCGCAGGCCCGAGCGCGGCCACGAGCAGGACGTCCGCTGGCGCGTCCGGCGGCAGGCGGTCCAGCGGCCCCGGCGAGCCGCCGAGCGGCGACAGCAGCCCGAGCTCCGCGAGCCGCCGGTAGCCTGCGGCCGACAGCCGCGCGAGCTCGGCGAGGATCCGCTCGCCGGCGGGGCGCGCGCAGAGCGCGGCGTCGCGACGGACGAGCGCCTCCGTGGCGAGCTCGAGTCGGAAGCCGAGCTCGTCCTCGAGCCGGACGGCACGCAGGAGCCTGAGCGGGTCTTCCTCGAACACACGGTCGGAGACCGCGCGGAGTATCCGCGCGGATACGTCCGCACGACCGCCGTGGGGGTCGATCGGAGCTCCGCCCGCGACGGGGACCGCGATCGCGTTGATCGTGAAGTCACGTCCGGCCAGATCGTCCTCGACCGTGCCCCGAAGCTCCGTGAAGTCGACCGTGCGCCCATCGGGAAGCGCCACCCGCCAGGCGCCGTGCCGCTCGGAGAGCAGGAACGCGGCGCCCCCGGCGGCGGCGCGGTAGGCACGCGCGGCCCGCTGCGGCTCCCGGCAGGCGACATCGAGGTCGAGCACGGGACGGCCGAGCAGCTCGTCACGCACGGCTCCACCGACGACGTACGCCTCCTCGCCGGCGACGGCGGCGCGGATCCGCTCAGGATCCATCGATGATCCGTCGATCGGCGCGGCCCGGCCGCGAGTCGATCCCGCATACGAGCTCGTAGGTGATCGTGCCGAGGTGGCTCGCGTGCTCCTCCGCGGTGAGCCCGTCGCCGATCAGCGTCACCGGCGCACCGGCGGCGTCGCCGGGGCCCAGCTCGACGGCGAAGGCGTCCATCGAGACGGCGCCGAGCACCCGCCGCCGCCGCCCCGACACGAGCACCTGCGCGCCGGTGAGCCCGCGGCGGAAACCGTCGGCGTAGCCGACCGGGACGATCCCGATCCGGGACGGCTCGCGGGCGACGAAGCGCCGCCCGTAGCCGCTGCTCTGCCCCGGTGCGAGCGTCTTCGCGAGCGCCACCTGGCTGCGCCAGGCGAGCACCGGCTCGAGCCCGTGCCGGGCGGGATCGTCCCCGAACGGGGAGAGGCCGTAGATCGCGATCCCGCAGCGCACCGCGTCGAAGCGGGCGTCCGGCAAGCGCAGCGTGGCGGCGCTGTTCGCGAGGTGCCGCACGACACCGGGGAAGCGGTCGGCCACCACCGCGAACCGCTCGAGCTGGGCGAGAGCCGGGCCCGGGTCGGGCTCGTCGGCGGTCGCGAGATGGCTCATCAGCCCGACCACCGGCCCGGGCGGGACGTCCGCCAGCTCGGCCGGGCTCATCCCCCAGCGGCCCATCCCGGTGTCGACCTTGACGTGCACGTCGAGGCCGTCTGGCAGGGCCGGTGTCGAGACGGTCACCTCGAGCCGGGCGTCACGGGCGAGCCGCTCCTCCCCGGGAGCGAGCGGGCCGAGCACGACCAGCCGCACATCCGGGTGGGCCCGGCGCAGGGCGGCGCCCTCCTGCACGGTGGCGACACAGAGGGCGGCGGCGCCGGCCTCGAGCGCGGCCCGCGCGGCGTCCTGCGCGCCGTGCCCGTAGGCGTCGGCCTTGACGACGGCCCAGAGCTCGGCCGGTGCGGCCGCCTCGCGCAGGCGCCGCACGTTGCGGCGCAGCGCACCCAGGTCGATCGTGAGCTCGGAGCGTCGCACGCGGGCGGCGCCTCAGTCGCGATCCTTGACCTCGATGCCCCCGAGCACGGCGACGAGCTTCATCGCGACCGCGGGCCCGTCGCCGGCCTCGACCGTGACCGTGCGGCCGCCGAACACGGAGGCACCGCTCATCGAGACCCGCGTCCCGGGCGCCACGACGATGTCGATCCCGCCGAAGACGGCGACGCCGGTCAGGCGCGCGCCCTCGGCCGGAGGGGCGCCGCGCAGGTCGAGCGTGCCGCCGCCGAACAGCGCGACGACGGTCTCCTTCGTCCAGCCGGGCGCGAACGCGTTCTTCTCGAATCCACCGAACAGCGCAAGGTTCACGGTCACCTCCGGGGTCGCCGGTTGCCGCCTGCCACGATAGATGCAGCGGCGCTCAGGAGAGCACCCGGGGGAGCGCGTCGCTGACATCGCTCGCGATCAGCCCGGCATAGCCGACCCGCTCCGCCGCGACCCCCGCCGCGAGCCCGTGGGCGACCGCGGCCGCGGCCGCCGCGCCCCGCTGCTCGACGCCCCTGGCGAGGAACGCGGCGACGACCCCGGTCAGAACGTCGCCGCTGCCGGCCGTCGCGAGGCCGGGGTTGCCGAGGTCGGCGACGAGCACGCCCTGGCCGGGCGCGGCGACGATCGTGTCGGCGCCTTTCAGGAGCAGGGTCGCGCCCGCGTCGTCGGCGCCTGCCCGCGCGGAGTGGAGCCGGCGCGCCGCCACGGCGGCGGAGCTGCGACCGAGCAGGCGGCCGAGCTCGCCCGAGTGCGGGGTGAGCACCGTCGGCGCGTCCCTGCTGAACACCCAGTCGAGGTGGCCGGCGAGGGCGAACAGCCCGTCGGCGTCGACCACGACCGGCAGGTCGAGCCGCTCGAGCAGCACCCGCACGAGCTGGGCGGCTCCCTCGCTGCGGCCCAGGCCCGGCCCGAGTGCAACCGCCCGGGAGCGGCGGGCGAGCTCGAGGATCACGCCGGCGGCCTCGGGTGTCAGGTTGCCCTCGCCGTCGTCGGGGCACGCGTGCGTCATCACCTCGAGCGTGCGGCTCGCGACGACCGGGTAGATGCCGGCGGGGACGCAGAGGAAGGCGACGCCGGCCCCGGCGCGTAGCGCCGCCGCGGCGGCGAGGATCGGGGCGCCGGTCAGGCCGGTCGAGCCGCCGACGACGAGCACGGCGCCCGCGGTGTACTTGCTGTCCCAGGGGGCGCGACGAGGCACGTGCGAGAGCGCGCTGGCACCGGCCCGGTGGTGGAGCGTGCTCCCGTGCTCGAGGCCGATGTCCGCGACCTCGACGTCGCCGGCATGGAAGCGCCCGGGGGCGACGGCGAGGCCGACCTTGCGGCCGTGGAACGTCACGGTCAGGGAGGCGCGGACAGCGGCGCCCGCGACCTCGCCCGTCGACGCGTCGATGCCGGAAGGGACGTCGACGGACACGACCGGGTTGCCGGATGCATTGATCGTCACGATCGACTCGGCCGCCTCGCGCCGGGGCGCACCGGCGAAGCCGGTGCCGAAGAGCGCGTCGACGACCACGTCGGCAGGGCCGGCCTCCTGGACGAGTGGGACGCCAGCCTCCTTGGCGCGCCCCAGGCTCTCGGCGGCGTCGCCGCGGTATCGCTCCTCCGGCGCGAGCAGAGCCGCCTCCACCTGGAGCCCGGCCGCGTGGAGCAGGCGGGCGACGACGAGGCCGTCGCCGCCGTTGTTGCCGCCGCCGCACCAGACGGAGACGCGGCCCGCGTCGGGGTGGCGACGCAGGAGCGCGTCGGAGACCGCGGCGCCGGCGCGCTCCATCAGCTCGAGGGTCGGCCCCTCGTGGGTGGCCTCCGCCTCGCGCATCTCGGCCGCCGTGTACAGCGGCTCGGTAGGCATCAGGCGGTCGCCCCCGCAGCGACGACGCTGCAGACCGCGGCGGCGAGCCCCTTCGAGTGCGTCATCGAGAGGTCGATCCGCCCGGCGCCGAGGCGCTCGGCGAACGCGAGCGTCTTTCCGCTCAACCGCACCTCTGGCTTCGGGCGGCCGGCGATCTCGATCTCCTTCCAGGTGAAGCGCACACCGCAGCCGAGCGCCTTGCCGACCGCCTCTTTGCCTGCGAAGCGGGCCGCGTAGTGCTGGGCCGGGCGCGGGCGCGATTCGCAGTAGGCGCGCTCGGCCTCCGTGAAGACGCGCTCGCGGAAGCCCGGGTAGCGCTCGAGCGCCTGCTCGACGCGCGCGATCTCGATCAGGTCGATGCCGATCTGCACGACTGGTCGATTCTACGGGCGGCGGCCACTGCCCCCTCGGGCCCGGGCAAGCCAGCTCGGCAGATCGCGAGCGGAGTCGAGCACGGCGTCGGGCTGCGGGTCGGCGGCGGCGAGGCTCTCCTCCCGGAACTTGCCCGTGCGGACGAGCACGCCGCGCAGTCCGAGCGCCATGGCCGCCTGGACGTCGGTCTCGACGTCGTCGCCGACCATCACGGCCTCCTCGGGCCGGGCGCCGACCTCGGCAAGCGCGGCCTCGAAGTAGGCGCGGCTCGGCTTGCCGACGATCTCGGCCTCGACCCCGGCCGCGTACTCGAGCGCCGCGACGAACGCGCCGCCGTCGAGTTGCGGGCCCGCGGCGGTCTGCCACCAGCGGTTCGTGTGCAGCGCCACGAGCCGGGCGTTGCGCTGGAGTTCGGCGAATGCGCGGTTGAGCGTGTCGTAGGCGTAGATCCGGGCCGACTCGTCGGTCTCCTCGGCGCCGCCGACGAGGACCGCGTCGGCGTCCCGCTCGACGAGCGTGACCCGGCCGGCCAGGTCCTCGTGGATCGCGGCGGCGGTGAGCGCGAGGACGCGGGAGCCGGCGAGGGCGTGAGCGGCGGCGAGCGGCGTCGTCTCGATCTCCGCGGCGTCGACATCGAATCCGAGCGAGCGCAGCTCGGCGGCGAGGCCGGCCCGGGAGCGGATCGTGTTGTTGGTGACGAGACGGAGGCGGTGTCCGTCCGCGCGCAGCTTCCGGACCGCCTCGGGGGCACCCGGGATCGCGGCGCCGGAGACCTGGAGCACGCCGTCGATGTCGAGGAGGACGACTGCCATGGGTGCGGCCCCAGTCTAGGCGGGCGGCGGGCGCATCGTCTCCGGAGCCCGGGCGACGAGCGCGAGCGCGACGGCGGTCGGGACCGAGGCGAGCACGAACGCTGCGCCGAACCCGACGGCGCTGCTCGCGAAGCCGGCGGCGAGCGGCCCGAGCGTGAAGCCGAGGTCGCCGAAGAACCGAAAGACGCCCACGCTCGCCCCGGCCTGGCCGGGGACGGCGACGTCGGCGAGCATCGCTCCGGGCGGCACGCCCGCGACGCCGGAGGCGATCCCGAGCAGCGCGATCAACACGCCGAAGACGAGAGGCGTGGAGGCGAGGCCGAGCACGCAGGTCGCGGCGGCGAGCGCGGCCAGGGCCGGAATGAGCACCGCCCGGCGTCCGTGGCGGTCGGCGGCGGCCCCGGCCGGGTAGAGGACGGCGAACTCGGCCGCGAGCGCGACCGCGAACACGACCCCGATCCCGACCGTCGACATGCCGAGCTCGTCCTGCGCGAACAGGGGCACGAGCGTGTCGAAGACGGCGGCGACCATCCACATGTAGGCGAGGTTGGCCGCGGCGACGGTGAGGAGCCCGGGCGTGCGCAGCAGCCCGCCGAGGCCGCGCAGGCCGCGCGCTCCGACCGGCCCCACCGCCGTCGGCGAGGCGAGCGCCGGCAGCAGCCGCAGGCAGAGGATGGCCGCGAGCGCGGCGAGGCCGGCGTCGAAGAGCAGCGGGGCCGCGAGCCCGAGGTGGTGGGCGAGCACGCCGCCGAGAAAGCCGCCGGCGATGACGCCCGCGTTGAACGAGCCGTAGAAGATGGAGAGCGTGCGCGCCATCCGCTCTCCCGGGACGGCCCGGAGCAGATGGCTGTAGAGGGCGGCGAAGACGACCGCGGAGCCGACGCCCGCGGCGGCCCAGCAGGCGACCGCGACCGGGAAGCTCGGCGCGAGCCCGGTCGCGAGCGCGAACACGGCGAGCGAGGCCAGCCCGACGGCCGCGGCACGGCGCTCGCCGATCCGGTCGACGACGAGGCCGGCGGCGAGATCGGCGCCCAGCCGAGCGAGCCCGTAGGCGCCGATGAGGATGCCGACGCCGCCGTAGCCGACGCCGAACGAGCGGGCGTAGAGGGGCAGCACGGGTAGCACGAGTCCGACGCCCACCATCATCACGAGCGCGACCGCGACGACCGACCCGACCGCCGGGTCGGCGAGGATCGACCGGACACCGACGCTCTCACCCGCCGCCCGCCCCATGCGGGCCAAGCCTACGTGCAGTGGCGCGCTCTTCGGTTACCGATCCCGGTGCAGTAGTGGGCTGCCGGCATCAGACATCCCCCTCCAGCTTGACGACGGATGGCGGCGACTGCCCCGCTCCCCGGTCCCGTGTTGACAGGTCGCTGGGTTGGAGCGCCGGGCGG
>JAHDVS010000018.1 GCA_023382435.1 Thermoleophilia bacterium | reverse complement strand
CGCTGCGTCGCGATCCTCGTCACTCACGGCCACTGGGATCACCTGGGCGGCGTCGCCGACCTCGCCGAGGGGACCGGCACGCCCGTGCACATGGCCGAGGCCGAGCGCGCGCTGCTCGAGCGGGTGTCCGACTACCTGCCCCCGGGCGTGCACGTGCGCTCCTGGACGCCCGAGGTGCTGCTCCAGGGCGGAGAGACGATCGAGCTCGCCGGTATCTCGTTCGAGACGATCTCCGTGCCCGGCCACTCCCCCGGGCATCTCGCCTACGCGGCGGATGGCTGCCTCTTCTCCGGGGACGTCCTGTTCGCGGGCTCCGTCGGGCGCACCGACCTCCCCGGAGCCGACTGGGAGACGCTGCTCGCGTCGCTGCGGACGCTTACCGAGAGCCTTCCCGCCGAGACCGTCGTCTACCCGGGGCACGGGCCCGTGACCACGCTCGGGCGCGAGCTCGCGACCAACCCGTACCTGGGCGAGCTCAGGGCCGCGACGGACAGCGAGCCGTGAAGGTCGAGGCTCCCCGCGGCACGCACGACATTCTCCCGTCCGAGCAGCCGCTCTGGCAGCACGTGATCGAAGTCTGCGAGCGCCTCTGCGGCCTCTACGGCTATCGGCCGATCCAGACGCCGGTGTTCGAGGACACGGCGCTGTTCGTTCGCACCTCCGGGGAGGGATCCGACGTCGTCCAGAAGGAGATGTACACGTTCACCGACCGCGGCGGACGCTCCCTGACGCTCCGCCCGGAGGCGACCGCGCCGATCTGCCGCGCCTACGTCGAACACGGGCTGCACCGCGAGCCGCAGCCGCAGAAGCTCTACACGGTCGCGTCGATGTACCGCTACTCCGCCCCCCAAAAAGGCCGCTACCGGGAGCACTGGCAGCTCTCGGTCGAGGCGATCGGCTCGGCCGACGCGGGCGTCGACGCCGAGCTGATCCAGCTCTACGACACGATCCTGCGCACGCTCGGCGTGTCCGCCTACCGTCTCGCGATCAACTCGATCGGAGACACGGCGTGCCGACCCGCCTACCTCGAGCGCCTGCACGGCTGGCTCGCGGAGCACGGCGGGCAGCTCGACGAGGACACGCGGACGAAGGCACGGACGAGCCCGCTGCGGGTCTTCGACAACCTCGACGCGAAGCCGCCCGGCGTGCGGGCCGCGCTCGCTGGCGCGCCGACGATCGGCGAGTCGCTGTGCGACGCCTGCCGCGAGCACTTCGCCTCCGTGCGGCGGCTGCTCGACGCCTGCGGGGTCTCCTACGACGTCGAGCCGACGCTCGTCAGGGGCCTCGACTACTACACGCGCACCACCTGGGAGTTCGTCGACCCCGCCGGCGGCGCGCAGTCCACGATCTCCGGCGGCGGGCGCTACGACGGGCTCGTGGAGGAGGTCGGCGGCCCGCCCACGCCGGGGGTCGGCTTCGGCGCCGGGATCGAGCGGCTCGTGCTCGCGCTCGAAGACGCCGGCGTGGCGGCCGCGCCGCCGGGGATCGACGTCTTCTTCATGTTCGGCGAGGGAGCCGACCGGACGGCCGCGCTCGCGCAGATGGCGCTGTTGCGAGCGGCCGGAATCGCCTGCGACGCCGACTACGCCGGCCGCTCGCCGAAAGGCCAGCGAACCCAGCTCGCGCGGAGCGGCGCCTCCGGCTGGGCGCTCGTCATCGGCGAGAGCGCGCGCGTGAAGCCCGGGCGGGAGGCCGACGAGGCGACGGTTCCCGTCGATCGGCTCGCGGAGGCGTTTCTCCCGTGACCCGCTGGCGCGACCTCATGTGCGGCGATCTGCGGGCCGACCGCGTCGGCGAGCGACTCGTCCTGGCCGGCTGGGTCGACACGCGCCGCGACCACGGTGGCGTCGTCTTCGTCGACCTGCGCGACCGGGCCGGCAAGTGCCAGGTCGTCATCAACCCGGAACGGGCCCCCGAGGCGTTCGCGGCCGTGCACGGCGTCCGCAACGAGTTCGTGCTGCGGGTCGAGGGCGAGGTCGTCCGGCGGGCGCCGGAGGCCGTCAACCCTGGCCTTCCGACCGGGGAGGTCGAGGTGCAGGCGGACTCGCTCGAGGTGCTCGCCCGCTGCCCGCCGCTGCCGTTCCAGCTCGACGAGGAGGGCGTCGACGAGACGCTTCGGCTCCGCCACCGCTGGCTCGACCTGCGCCGCCCGCGGCTCCAGCGCAACATCGGGCTGCGCGCGCGGATGGTCTCGACGATCCGCCGGGTGATGGACGCCAGCGGGTTCCTCGAGATCGAAACGCCGATCCTCGCGAAGCCGACGCCGGAAGGCGCGCGGGACTTCCTCGTGCCGAGCCGGCTGCAGAAGGGCAGCTTCTTCGCGCTGCCGCAGTCGCCGCAGATCTACAAGCAGCTGCTCGTGATCTCCGGCTTCGACCGCTACTACCAGATCGCCCGCTGCTTCCGGGACGAGGACCTGCGGGCCGACCGCGTGCAGGAGATCACGCAGCTCGACGTCGAGCTGGCGTTCCCCGACCGCGAGGTGATCTTCGCCCTGATGGAGGAGATGGCGACGGCCGTGTGGAGGGAGTGCATCGAGGTCGCGCTCGAGACGCCGTTCCCGCGCCTGACCTGGCACGAGGCCGACCGGCTCTACGGGTCGGACAAGCCTGACCTTCGCTTCGGGCTCGAGCTGGCAGACGCGACCGCGGTGACGCGCGGGTCAGGGTTCGGTGTCTTCGCGGGAGCCGAGGACGTGCGCTGCCTGACCGTGCCTCGCGAGTACAGCCGCGGCGAGCTGGCCCAGCTCGAGGCGTTCGCGAAGGAGTGGGGAGCACCCGGGCTCGCGTACCTGATCTTCGGCGCCGACGGGGAGGTGCGCTCGCCGATCGCGAAATTCCTGTCGGAGGCCGAGATCGAGGCGGTGCGGCCGCAGCCGGGCTCGACCGTGCTGTTCGGAGCCGGCCCGCGCGAGCTCGTCTCGCGAGTGCTCGGCCAGCTGCGGCTGCACCTCGGGCACGAGCTCGGGCTGGTCGACGAGGAGGCGTGGCGGTTCGCGTGGGTGACGGACTTCCCGCTGTTCGAGTGGGCGGAGGACGAGCAGCGCTGGGCGGCCCGCCACCACCCGTTCACCTCGCCCGCGCCGGAGTCGGAGCCGCTGCTCGAGAGTGACCCGGCCGCGGCGATCGCTCAGGCCTACGACCTCGTCTGCAACGGTGTCGAGATCGGTGGCGGGTCGATCAGAATCCACAGCACGGAGCTCCAGCAGCGCATGTTCGACGTGCTGCGGATCTCGCCCCAGGAGCAGCGCTCCCGCTTCGGGTTCCTCCTGGACGCCCTGGCGATGGGAGCGCCGCCGCACGGCGGAATCGCATTCGGGATCGACCGGATGACGATGCTGGTTGCGGGCGAGCGGAACCTCCGGGACGTGATCGCGTTCCCGAAGAACCAGGCGGGCGCCGATCCGATGACGGGGGCGCCGAGCGACGTCGAGCCGGCGCAGCTCGCGGAGCTGGGAATCAGGCTCGCCCCGGGCGTCGGCGGGTAGGAAGCCCGCCGCCCGCGTCGAAACCCGAACGTTCCATGACCACGCTCATGCCGCTGCCGCGGCTCGAGGAGCTGCCTGTCGCCGTCAGGGGAGGACTCGACCCGACGGCCGTCGGCGACGCGCTGCGCCGTTTCCAGCTGCACGTCGCGTCCCTGAGCGCGCAGCTGCGCGAGCTGCAGCAGGCGCGGGCGGCGGCGGCGCCGGTCGCGGTGTCGGCGGCGGCTGAGGGGCACACGGCCCGCGCCGAGGCGGTCGCGCTCGTACAAGCGGCTGCGGAGTTCGCCGAGCGAATCGAGGCGGACGCCGTCAGGGAGGCGAACCGGCGCCTGCGGGAGGCGGACGAGGAGGTGCGTCGCCGCGGCGCTGAGGTCGCCGCGCGCGAGGCTGCCGCCGCGGCTCTAGAGCGGGAGCTCGCGGCGCGCCGGGAGGCGCTCGCCGGGGAGATCCGCCGCGAGGCGGAGACGGAGGCCGCCAGGCTCGTGGAAGTGGCGACCCGCGAGTCGGCCGACGCGGTCGCCGAGGCCCGGGCGGAGGCCGAGCGGCGCCTCGAGTGGGCGCGGGAGCAGGCCGAGTTGATCCTTCGCCGGGCGCGCGCAGCCGCGGAGCAGGGCAACCAGATTCGCCGCGCGGGGTGAGGGCGCAGAGGCACCGTCAAGGGGCCTGACCACCTGTCGCGTTACGACGTTTCCTCGGCACGCCTGACGGGTTTGCGCCCGGTCGCCCGCAATATCTGCGTCGCCTCGTATCAAGGGGTCTGACCCCGGGGTAAGCCAGGTTCGCCGCGCGGGGTGAGGGCGTAGAGGCACCGCCAAGGGGTCTGACCACCTATCGCGATACGACATTTCCTCGGCACGCCTGACGGGTTTGCGCCCGGTCGCCCGCAATATCTGAGTCGCCTCGTATCAAGGGGTCTGACCCCGGGGTAAGCCGAGGGGGAGAAGATCTGCGTCGGGTGGTGTGAGGGGGTACGTCGGCTCGGATCCGCAGGCAGCCTCAGGGCTTGCGCCTCCATGTCGCTGCGGGTCGGGACTCGCTCGGCCGCGATGCGGGGACGGGCTTGCTGATTGCGGCGAGGCCCGCCCGCGTCGGGTTCGGCTAGCGTGGCATCGTGCTGGAGCTGCTCGGGGACGCGGGGGACTCGTGCGACTGGGTCTGGATTCGCCTGACGGTGTCGGGCGGTCGGATCGCGGACGCCGCGGGGGAGGGGCCCGGGGTGGCGGAGCTGGCGCGCGCGGTGTGGGGGCTGACGCTGCTCGAGGCGGCGGCGGTGCCCGCGCCCGGGCTCGCCGGGGACGCGCTCGCGGCCGCGATCGGGCCGGCCGTTGCGGCGCCGCCGAGCCTGCGGCGGGTCGCGGTCGCGATGAGCGGCGGCGTCGACTCCGCCGTCGCGCTGCTCGAGACCCGCAACGCCGGGAGCGAGGCGATCGGGGTGACCCTGCGGCTCTGGGTCGACCCGGCGGGGCCGGACGGGGAGCGCGCCTGCTGCTCGCCGCGGGCGGTGACCGCCGCGCGGGAGCTCTGCCACCGGCTCGGGATCCCGCACGTCACGCTCGACCTGCGCGACTCGTTTCGCGCCGCCGTCGTGCGTCCATTCGTCGACGGCTACGCCCGCGGCGACACCCCGAACCCGTGCGTGCGCTGCAACGGCACGTTCCGCTTCGCAGCGCTCAACACGTTCGCGCAGCGGATCGGTGCCGCTGCGCTCGCGACCGGCCACTACGCCCGCCTCGTCGAGCATCGCGGGCGGCTCCTGCTCGCCCGCGGCGCCGACCGGGCCAAGGACCAGTCGTACATGCTCGGACGCCTTGACCCGTCGCTCTTGCCGCGGCTGCGGCTCCCGCTCGGCGAGCGCACCAAGGAGGAGACCCGCGCCGTCGCCCGCGCCGCCGGGCTCGCCGCCGCCGCCCGGGCGGACAGCCAGGAGGCGTGCTTCCTCGGCGGCGACGACTACCGCGCGTTCCTGGCCCGGCACGGGCTGCCCGCCCGGGACGGCCCACTGTTCGACCTCGCGGGCCGGGAAGTCGGCCGTCACGACGGCTACTGGCGTTTCACGCCCGGCCAGCGGCGCGGCCTGCGCCTGCACTCCGCCGCCGGGCCGCTCTTCGCGGTCTCCACCGACCCGGCGCGCAACGCGGTCGTCGTGGGCCCGCGCCACGCGCTCGCGCGCCGCTCGGTGATCGTGCGCCCCGGCACGCTCCACGTTCCCGCCCGGCACGTCGAGGCCCAGCTTCGCTACCGCTCCCCGGCCGTTCGCGCCGCCGTACGGGAGCGTGACGAGGAGACGCTCGAGTTGCGCCTCGACGAGCCGTTCCACGGGCTCGCCGCCGGCCAGGCGGCCGTGCTCTACGAGGACGACACCGTCGTCGGCGCGGGCCTCGTCGCCGCGCCGTGACAGGGGTCCAGTAGGATCCCGGAATGGCGCTCGCGACCTCTGCGATCGACGTGATGTGGATCGTCCTCAGCGCCTTCCTGGCGGTCGTCGGCCTCGCGCTCGCGTTCATGCTGCTGCGGCTCGCAGGGACGCTCTCGCGGCTGACCGGGCTCCTGCGCACGACCGAAGAGAAGGTGCTGCCGATCGCGACGAAAGTGGGCGGAACGCTCGACCTCGTCAACCTCCAACTCGACAAGGTCGACCGCGTCACCGACAGCGCCGTCGACGCGGCCGACGCCGCCGACACTGCCGTCCGGGCCGTGTCGCTGGCGGTCGTGCGACCGGTGCAGAAGGTCTCCGGGCTCGCAAAGGGCGTCTCGCACGGCGCGTCGGCGCTCTTCGCCGGCCACGATCTCAGGTCCGCCGTCGCCGCCGGCCGGGACGCGGCCGCGCGTCGCGAGCGGGAGATCGCCGAGGAGCTGGCGCCGCCCGCCCGGCTCCACCAGCTTCCGCCCGAGCCCGAGCCCGAGCCGCCCGCGGACTGGACCGACCTGGGCGACGATCCCGGCCGCGGCAGCGACGCGGCCTGACGGACCCGCGCGAGCCGAAGCCACCACCGCCGTACAATCGAGCCCGTGCGGACGAGCCACGAGCTGCGCGAGGGATTCCTCGCCTACTTCGAGTCGAAAGGGCATCTGAGGCGCCCGTCGGCGTCGCTCGTCCCGGACACGCACGACCCGTCGGTACTGCTCACGACCGCGGGGATGCAGCCGCTGAAGCCGTTCTTCCTCGGGCTCTCACCCGCCCCGGCGCAGCGGCTGACGACGGTGCAGAAGTGCTTCCGCACGACCGACATCGACTCGGTCGGCCTGACCGCGCGGCATCTCACGTTCTTCGAGATGCTCGGCAACTTCTCGCTCGGCGACTACTTCAAGGACGGCGCGATCGACCTCGCCTGGGAGTTCGTCAGCGAGCACTTGCGCCTCCCGCCCGATCGTCTCTGGGCCACGGTGTTCGCGGGCGATCCGGAGCTTCGCCTGGGCGAGGACACGGTCGCGGTCGAGGGGTGGCTGCGCGTCGGCATCCCCGCTGACCGGATTCGCGGGCTGCCGCGCTCCGAGAACTTCTGGCAGGCCGGGCCGGTCGGCCCCTGCGGCCCCTGCTCCGAGCTCTACTACGACCGCGGCGAGGAGCACGGCTGCGGCCGGCCGGACTGCGCTCCCGGCTGCGAGTGCGACCGGTTCCTCGAGTTCTGGAACCTCGTGTTCATGGAGTTCGAGCTGCACGACGACGGCTCGCTGACGCCGCTGCCTAAGCAGAACATCGACACCGGGCTCGGCGTCGAGCGCGGCGCGGCGCTCCTGCAGGGCGTCCATTCCGTCTACGAGACCGACGGGTTCGCGACGATCATGGAGTGGGTCGCCGCCGAGACCGGCACCCGCTACGGCGAGTCGGACGAGGCGACGAAGGCCCACCGCGTGCTCGCAGACCACGGCCGGGCGATGACGTTCCTCGCCGCCGACGGCGTCACCCCGTCCAACGAAGGTCGCGGCTACGTGATGCGCAGGATCGTCCGCCGCGCGGTGCAGCACGGCTCCCGGATCGGGCTCGAGCCGCCGTTCCTGACCCGGCTCGCGGACGTCGTGATCGAGCTGATGGGCGGCTCCTACCCGGAGCTTGCCGCCGGCCGCGCGGACGTCCACCGGGTGCTCGCGGCGGAGGAGGCGCGCTTCGCCCAGACGCTCCAGACGGGCATGCGGCTGTTCGAGGAGGTAGTCGAGCGAAGCCCGGAGGGGATCGCGGGCGTGGACGCGTTCCGCCTCCACGACACCTACGGGTTCCCGCTCGAGCTGACGCGCGAGCTCGCGGTCGAGCGCGGTCTGCCGGTCGACGAGGACGAGTTCGAGCGCCTCATGGGCGAGCAGCGCCAACGGTCGCGGCAGGGGCGTGCAAGCGAGCTGGAGCAGGCTGCCGCCTTCGCGCGCGAGGCCGGCTTCCAGACGGAGTTCGTCGGCTACGAGCGGATGGAGGTGCTGACCCAGGTCGGGGCGCTCGAAGAGCTCGGCGACGGCCTGTTCCTGGCGAAGCTGCGCGAGTCGCCGTTCTATCCCGAGGGCGGCGGGCAGGTGTCCGACCAGGGGTGGTTGGAGCAGGCGGGAGGCGAGCGGGCGGAACTGGTGGCGGCGTTTCGCTTCGGCGACGACCAGGCGCTTCTCTTCGCGGGTGCGGGATTCGCCGCCGGCGATCGCGTGCGCGCGCTCGTCCCGTGGGCTGTGCGCTTCCCGACGATGGCGAATCACACGGCCACGCATCTGCTGCACGGGGCGCTACGCGAGGTGCTCGGCGAGCACGTGCATCAGGCCGGGTCGGCGGTCCGGCCCGACAAGCTGCGCTTCGACTTCGCGCACGGCGCGCCGTTGACGCCCGGGGAGCGCGACCGGGTCGAGGCGATCGTGAACGAGCGGGTCTTCGCGAACCTGCCGGTACACACGTTCCTGACCCCGATCGAGGAGGCGAGGAACCTCGGCGCGACGATGCTGTTCGGGGAGAAGTACGGGGACGTGGTGCGGGTGGTCGAGGTCGGATCCGGCGACGCGGCGTTCTCGCGCGAGCTGTGCGGCGGCACCCACGTGCGCGCGACAGCGGAGATCGGGGTGTTCAAGATCCTCTCCGAGGGGTCGGTCGGATCGGCGACCCGCCGGATCGAGGCGATCACGTCAGGAGCGGCTGCGAGCTTCCTGCTCGAGCGGGAGCGGGAGGCGGCGCGGCTGCGCGAGGAGCTCGAGGCGGAGAGGAAGGCGTGGGTGCGGCTCGAGCGGCAGCTGCGCGCGGGTGCGGGCCAGGCCGACGAGACGCTGGTGGCGCTGCTCGCGGCCGCGAAAGAGGCGGGGGGTGTCAACGTCGTGACGGGGGCGGTCGGCGAGCTCGACGCCGACGCGCTGCTCGAGCTCTCCGACCGGGTCAAGCAGAAGGCGGCGCCGGCGGCGGTCGTGCTCGGAGCGAGCACGGACGGTCGCGCGCACCTCGTCGCGAACTTCTCGGACGCTGTCGTCGAGCGGGGCCTCAACGCCTCGGACGTCGTCAAGGCCGCGGCGGCGCTGGTGGGCGGCGGCGGCGGTGGGCGCCCGGCGATGGCGCGCGCGGGCGGCACCGACCCGGGGAAGCTCCCCGATGCGCTCGCGGCCGCCGAACGGGCGATCCTCGACGCGCTCGGGTAGTCCCGGTCGCCTACGTGACCGTGCGGTCGAGCACCGCCCGGACGCATCGCAGCAGCGCCTCCGGCGTGAACGGCTTGTGGAGGAAGTCGAGGCCGCGATCTTGCAGGCCCTCGCGGACGATCACCTCGTCCGTGTAGCCGGACATGAACAGGATCGGCAGCGTCGGCCGCTCGGCGGCGACGCGCGCACCGTTAGCCCGAGGGAGTGCCGGAGCGCCGGTGGGTGCCGGCGCTCCGGCCGGGAGGGGCGCGGTACTACTCGCAGCGCAGGACGACGTTCGTGCCGCCGCCCGCGTCGCAGGCGTCGGTGCCGGGGCCGCCGTCGATCCGGTCGTCCCCGGAGCCCGATCGGCCGCGGTCGTCGCCGAGGCCGAGCGTCAACGAGTTCCGGCCTTCGCCGGCGTCGACGTCGTCCGCGCCGGGGCCGGCGGCGATCCGGTCGTCGCCTGGCCCGGTCGCGATCGTGTCGGCACCGAAGCCGCCGCGCACGCGGTCGTTCCCGGCGCCCGCGTCGATCGTGTCGGAGCCGGTGCCGGCTGCGATCCGATCGTCGCCGTCGCCTGTCACGATCCTGTCGGCGCCGGGGCCGCCGCAGATGACGTCGTTGCCGCCACCCCCGTCGATCGTGTCGGCGCCGCGCCGCCCGCGGATCACGTCGTCGCCCGGCGTCCCCACGATCACGTCGTCACCGGCGGTGCCGTCGATCGTCGGCTCGAGCGCGCAGAGCGTGCGGAGCACCGCCTCCGTGACCGTCACGGTGACCGTGCCCGTGGCCGTCGCCTCCCCGTCGGAGACGACGTAGGTGAATGAGTCCGGCCCGCTCGCGCCGGCCGAAGCCGTGTAGCGAACCTTGCCGGCGTCGGGCCCGTCGGCGACGAGCTCGGCGGTGCCGCGCGCGGGGGCGCCGACGGAGACGACCGCGAGCGCCTGGCCGGCCTCGTCCGCCGGCCCGGCGGAGTCGTTGGCGAGCACGTCGATGACCACGACGGCGCCCGGGGCGACGGCGGCCGTGTCGCCGGCCGGTCGCGGCGGGTCGTTGACGGCGGTCACTGTAACGAGCAACTCCGCGGTGTCGGCGCCGCCGGCTCCGTCGGCGACGGCGTACTCGAGCACGTCCGGGCCGGAGTAGTCGGGCTCCGGCACGTAGACGACGGTGCGTCCGTCGGGCGCCACCGACGCCGCCCCGTGCAGCGGTGCGGAGACCGCGGTGACGGCGAGGGAATCACCGTCCGGGTCGGCGTCGTTCGCGACGACGTCCACCTCGACCGACCCGTCCTCGGCCACCGTGGCGACGTCGTCCTCCGGCTCCGGGTCGTCGTTGACGGGCGCGATCGCGACGGTGACGGCGGCGGCGGCGGACACGCTCTCGCCGTCGCTCGCCCGGTAGGTGAACGAGTCCGCGCCGTGCTCGTCGACGCCTGGCGCGTAGCGGAGCAGCCCGCCGGCGGCCGAGGCGGCCCCGAGCGAGCCCTGCGTCACGATCTCGTAGGTGAGCGGGTCGCCGTCGGCGTCCGAGCAGGCGGGCGCCGCCTCGACCGCGAGATCCTCGCTCGTCTCGAGTGCGAGCGGGCCACACGCGGGTGCCGTGTTCGAGGAGGCGGAGACCGCGTGCGCACCAAGCCCGTCGAACGTGTCGAGCGGGTGGCCGTCCCACTCGACGGCCGGGTCGAATGCGCCGCCCCCGTCCGCGTCGCCCCCGTGCACGCCGGGCTTTCGCCGCAACGTCGCGTCGGCGGTCGACGTGTCGCCCGAGCCCCACTCCGCGCCGGGGTCGGCGCCGATCTGGCCGATCGCGTCGACGATCGTCCCGGCCCGCCGCAGCGCGACCGCGTCGTCGCCGTTGTAGAGGAAGCTCGGCGTCGTCTGGTCGGCCTGCGCGAGCACGGCCGCGACCGCGTTCACCTGCGCCAGCACGAAGACGTCCCCGTCGGCGATCGTGCCGGTGAGTGGGATCGTCGCGGTAGCGGTGACGCTGCCGTTGGCGAAGATCTGGACGTCGTAGACGCCCGTGAGCGTGACGGGCGCGCCAGTACCGTTGAAGATCTCGAGCGCCTTGTTCGAGCTCGAGCCCTCCACGTACTCGGAGAAGAAGAGCTCCGTCGGGGCGGCATGGGCGGGAGCGAGGCGGGCTGCGAGGGCAACGGCGAGCGCGGCGAGCAGGGCCGCCGTCAGGGTGAGCCGGGGCAGGGAGCGCACGTCCACGGTGGGTTCCTCCTTCGTCGGGGGTGTCTCCCATCACCGTGCCGGCGAGATCCGCACGGGTAACCAGCCGTTCGTGGCGGGAGGCGCGCGGGTCCGTCGCGAAAGGCACGCGCCGGGTATGGCGGGAGCACGCCACCCCCGCCGGTACAATCCGGCCCGCGTGAAGGTGCTCGCCCTGGACTACGGCTCGGCGCGGACAGGCGTCGCCGTCTCCGACCCCACCGGCACCGTGGCGCGGCCGCTCGAGGTGGTCGAGCGGGCCGGGAGCGAGGCGGGGCTCGCCCGGATCGTCGCGATCGCCGAACGGGAGTCCGCCGAGGCGATCGTGGTCGGGCTGCCGCTGACGCTCCGCGGCGAGCGGGGCGCGCAGGTCGACGAGACCGAGCGGTTCGTGGAGGCGCTCCGAGCCGCCGTCGCCGTACCCGTCGAGACGTTCGACGAGCGCTTCACCACCCGGCTTGCCGCGCGGGGCGACACGGCTGCCCCCGAGGACGCCGTCGCGGCCGCCCATCTCCTGACCGGCTACCTGACGTGGACGACGAGCGCCCGCCGCGCCTGACCGTCGCTGGCGCGGAGGAGGGGCCGCCGGAGGAGCGCCCACCGGGCCGCCACCGTCACGCGCACGCGATTCCGGCCGTGATCGGAATCCTCGCGGGAGCCGCCGCGATCGCCGTCGCTGTCGTTCTCCTCACGGGCGGCTCCGACGCGCCGACGGCGCCTTCGCAGCCCGCGACCAGCGCCGAGCCGGAGCTGCCCGTGCTCAGGATCGTCTTTCCCGAGGGCTTCACGCGCAAGGCGATGGCGGAGCGGATCACCGCCGTCAACGAGATCGCGCAAGCCGAGCGGGGCGTCACGCCCGCCCTGACCGCGAAGGACTACCTCGCCGCGACCGTGCGCAAGCAGCTCGACGCGGCCCGCTCGACGCTCCCGCCCGACTTCGCGAACGACAGGAAGGTCAAGGCGTTCGAGGGCTTCCTGTTCCCCGCCACCTACGACTTCACCGAGCGCACCGTCGCGCCCGAGCTCGTCGACCAGCAGCTCGGGGCGTTCGGCCGCGCCTGGAGCCAGGTCGATCTCGCCTACGCGAAGAAGCGCAAGCTGACCGCCTACGACGTCCTGATCATCGCCTCCATGATCGAGGGCGAGGTGCAGGTGCCGAAGGAGCGCTCGCTCGTCGCCGCCGTCGTCTACAACCGCCTGAAGCTCGGGATGCCGCTCGGGATCGACGCGACGATCCGCTACGGCCTCGACATCCCGCCCGACCGAGCGATCCGCCAGAGCGAGCTCGACGACCCGAATCCGTACAACTCGCGAATCCACACGGGCCTACCGCCAACCCCGATCGGAAACCCCGGGCTCGCGGCGATCCAGGCGGCCGCACACCCCGCCGACGTCGACTACCTCTACTTCGTCCGTACCGAGGACTGCAAGAGCCACTTCTTCACGGAGAGCGAGCAGGAGTTCCTCGACAAGCTCGAGGAGCCGCGGTGCTGAGCGCCACCACTCGCCTCGTCGGGATCGTCGGCGACCCCGTCTCCCACTCGCTCTCGCCGCGGATGCAGAACGCGGCGTTCGCGGCCGCCGGGCTCGACTGGGCCTACGTGCCGCTGCCCGTGCGGGCCGAGCGGCTCGGTGATGCCGTCCGCGGCCTCGTCGCGCTCGGCTTCGCCGGCGCCAACGTGACGATCCCGCACAAGTCCGCGGTGCTCGCGCGCTGCGACGAGCTCGACGAGGTGGCACGGCGGGCGCAGTCCGTGAACACCCTCGTCGTTCGGGACGGGCGCGTCCACGGCTCCAGCACCGACGGGCTCGCGATCACCGGCGCCGTCGAGGCCCGGGGTGCCCGGGCGCTCGTCCTCGGTGCCGGTGGTGCCGCCAGGGCAGCCGCCGCCGCGCTCGTGGACGCCGGCGCAGCGGCCGTTGCGGTCGCGGCGCGCCGCCCCGGGCAGGCGCGGGAGCTCGCGCGGCTCGCGGGCTGCGACACGGAGGCCTGGCCGCCCGCGGGCGACTGGACGCTCGTCGTCAACACGACCCCGCTCAAGGAGGAGCCCCCGCTCGAGCCGCGGCCCGGGCAGACGATCGTCGATCTCGCCTACCTCCCCGACGGGCGCGAGACCGCGCTCGTCGCCGCCGCCCGCGCCGCCGGGTGCGCCACCGTCGTCGACGGCCTCGAGATCCTCGTTCGCCAGGGCGCGGCCTCGTTCGAGCGCTGGACCGGCGTCCCCGCCCCGGTCGAGGCGATGCGGGGCGCGGTGCGGGGTGTATAGCGAAATCGTTCCGTCTTCGGCATACTCACGTGACACGTCGTGTCGTATCATCGAACCACCATCGACATCGATCTCGACGCATACGATCGGGCCCGCTCCGCCCTGGGGACGCGGGGGTTCAAGGACACCGTGAACGCCGCGCTCGAGCGCGTCGGCCGCCAGGCGCTGCTCGAGCGCGCGGCCGAACGGGTACGGCAGGGGCGGTTCAGCGCCCCGACCCCGGAGGAGCTCGATCAGCTACGGCGGGTCCGGACCGACTCCGACCGGTAGTGGCGCGCTACCTGGCCGACTCGACGATCTGGGCGTGGGCGAAGCGGGATGCCCCGCTGCGGGCGAAGCTCGCCGATCGCATCGGACGCGACGAGATCGCGACCTGCGTCCCGGTGGCGCTCGAGGTCCTGCACGGCGCGCGAAACGGCGTCGAATACGAGGGTGACCTCGCCCGGATCTTCGAGCCGCTCGTCTGGCTCCCTCTCACCGAGACCGCGGCCGCTCGCGCGCTCGAGCTGCAGCGAAGTCTTGCCGCGACGACCCATGGAGCTCACCGCCTTCGGGCCGTCGACTACCTCATCGTCGGATGTGCCGCCGCGACCGGCAGCGACGTCGTCGTCTGGCACCTCGACCGGGATCTCGCGCGGCTCTGCGAGCACGCCGCCCAGCCGCACGAGGGCGAGCCTCTAGTCTTCGGAGCGTGACCCTCAGCCTGATCACCGCGGGCGAGTCCCACGGGCCGGCGCTCGTCGCCGTCGTCGTCGGGCTTCCCGCCGGGCTCGTTCTCGACCGCGACGCGATCGACCGTGACCTCCGCCGCCGCCAGCAGGGGTACGGGCGCAGCCCCAGGCAGCAGCTCGAGACCGACCGCGCCGAAGTGCTCTCCGGGCTGCGCCAGGGCCGCACGCTCGGGACGCCGCTCACCCTCGTCGTTCGGAACCTCGACCACCGCAACTGGACGTGGGGAATGGGCCCGTGGCCGCCCGAGGGGGAGCCGGAAGGCAAGGGCACGAAACCCGTCACGCTGCCGCGGCCCGGCCACGCCGACCTTCCCGGCGTGATGAAGTACGACCTCCCCGACGTCCGCGACGCGCTCGAGCGCGCGAGCGCACGCCACACCGCGGCGCTCGTCGCGGCCGGCTCGGTCGCGAAGGCGCTGCTCGACGCGATCGGGGTCACCGTCGAGGGCGTCGCGCTCGAGGTCGGCGGCGCGCGCGGCGAGGAGGCGATCCGGGCCGCGATCGACACGGCCCGGGCCGACCGGGACACCCTCGGCGGCCTCGTCGAGGTGCGCGCGCGGGGCGTTCCGCCCGGGCTCGGCTCCTACGCGACCAAGGAGGAGCGGCTCGACGCCCGCCTCGCCTGGACGCTCGCGGGCACGCAGGCTGTCAAGGGCGTCGAGATCGGCGACGGGTTCGGGCTCGCTCCCCTGCGCGGCTCCGACGCGCACGACGAGCTTTTTCGCGACGGGCGCGGCTTCTACCGGGAGACGAACCGCTCCGGCGGGATCGACGCGGGCGTCACGACCGGGGAGGAGATCGTCGTCCGGGCCGCGATGAAGCCGCTGCCGACGCTGATGCGGCCGCTGCGCTCTGTCGACCTCGCCACGCTCGAGCCCGCGCAGGCGCTCGTCGAGCGATCCGACGTGTGCGCCGTCGAGGCGCTCGCCGTCGTCGCCGAGGCCGCCGTCGCGTTCGAGCTCGCCCGCGCCGCGCGCGAGAAGCTGGGCGGCGACTCGCTCGGCGACTTCGTCGCCGCCCACCGCGCCTACGTCGCGCGGCTCGACTGGACGCCGCGGTAAGGCCGCCGGCGAGACGCGTGGAAGCGGCCGGCCGTCACATCGCCCTGATCGGCTTCATGGGCGCCGGCAAGACCACTGTCGGCGCCGAGGTCGCGCGCCTCTGCCAGCGTCCGTTCGTCGACGTCGACGCGCAGCTCGAGCACCACCACGGGCTCACGATCCCGGAGCTGTTCGCCGAGCGGGGCGAGGTGTGGTTTCGAAACGCTGAGAGCGAGCTCACCCGCGAGCTGCTCGATCGGCGCGAGCCGCACGTGCTCGCGCTCGGCGGTGGCGCCGTGATGCGGCCGGAGACCAGGGCGGCGCTGCTCTCGCACGCGTTCACCGTGTTGCTCGAGATCGACCCGGACGAGGCGTGGCTGCGGGTCTCCCGGACGAGTCACCGGCCGCTCGCCGCCGACGAGGAGGGGTTCCGCGCGCTCTACGGGGAGCGTCTCCCCGTCTATCTCGAGGCCGCCGACGCGGTCGTTCGTGACGTCGACGGCGTCCTGCTCGCGGCGGGGGGGATCGTCGTCGAGCGCGGGGCGCTCGCCCGTCTCGACGAGCACGTGCCAGGCGACGGCGCGGTCGAGCTCGTCGCCGACGAGCGCGTGCTCGACCTCCACCGGCCGGCGCTCGGCGCGCGCCTCACGGCGACGCACACCGTGCCGTCCGGCGAGGCGGCCAAGACCCTGGCGATCTGCGAGCGGCTCTGGGTCGAGCTCGCGCTCGACCGCTCCGGCACCGTCGTCGCGCTCGGCGGCGGGACTACGACCGACGTTGCCGGCTTCGTCGCCGCCACGTTCCTGCGCGGCGTCGCCTGGATGTCCGTCCCGTCCACGCTCGTCGGGCAGGTCGACGCGGCGATCGGCGGCAAGACCGGCATCGACCTCGTTCAGGGGAAGAACCTCGTCGGTGCCTTCCACCCGCCCGCGCGGATCGTCGCCGACCCCGACCTGCTCGCGACCCTGCCCGCGCGCCAGCGTGCCGAGGGGATGGCCGAGGTCGTCAAGACCGGGCTGCTCGCCAACCGGGAGCTGTGGCGGCTCCCCGACCTGCAGCTCGTCCGCGGCTGCGCCGCGTTCAAGACCGCGGTCTGCCTTGCCGACCCGACCGAGCGGGGCCGCCGGGCGATCCTCAACCTGGGCCACACGTTCGCGCACGCGCTCGAGACCGCCGGCGGGTACCGCGAGCCGAGTCACGGGGACGCGGTCGCGCTCGGGCTGCGTGCCGCGCTCTCGCTTTCCGTCCGCCATCTCGGGCTCGACCCGGCCGTGCTCGCGGAGATCGAGGTGCTGCTGCCGGTCGAGCCGGCTCGCGTCGACGCGGGCCGCGCGTGGGAGGCGCTTGCCCGCGACAAGAAGGCTCGTGGCGGTCGCGTCCGGCTCGTCCTGCTCGAAGCCCCGGGCAAGCCCGCCTTCCCGGTCGAGCTGCCCGACGAGGAGATCCGGGCGGCTCTCGCGGCGCTCGTGGCAGCGTAGACTCGCGTCGTGCGCATCGCGGTTATCAACGGGGTGAACCTGAACGCGCTCGGCGACCGTGACCCCGCCCTCTACGGCGGCCTCTCCTACGCGGAGCTCGAGACGCGCCTCTACCAGTGGGGGATGGCGCTCGACGTATCCGTCCGCTGCTTCCAGACCAACCACGAGGGGCAGTTCATCGACTGGTGTCACGACGCGCGCCGCTGGGCAGACGGGGTCGTGCTCAACCCGGGGGCGTGGACGCACTACAGCTACGCGATCCGCGACGCTGTCGAGCTGATCGACGTCCCCGTTGTCGAGGTGCACCTGTCGAACATCCTCGAGCGGGAGGAGTGGCGACGGCGCTCCGTGATCGAGGACATCGCCGCGCACCGCATCCTCGGGAAGGGCCCGGAGGGCTACCGGGAGGCGCTCGCATGGCTGGCGGGGAGTCAGTGAGCGAGCGGATCGAGCGGCTGCGGGCGCGGCTGCCCGAGCTCGGCGCGCCCGCGATCCTCATCACGTCGAGCGTCAACGTCCGCTACCTGACCGGGTTCCAGAGCTCGAATGCGGCCGTGCTCGTCGACGGGGAGCGCGCGCTGCTCCTCACGGACGGGCGCTACGTCGACGCGGCCCGGGCCGTCGGCGGCGTCGAGGCCGTCCAGGCCGACCGGGAGCTGCCCGCGTTCCTGAAGGAGTCGCTGCGGAAGCTCACGGCCGGGCCCGTCGCGTTCGAGGCCGACCAAGTCAGCTTCTCCGCCCACCGCACGCTCGCCGGCGGCGGTGTCGAGCTGGTGCCGGTGCAGGGCGCGGTCGAGCGGCTGAGGGCGATCAAGGACGGGGGCGAGCTCGGAGCGCTGCGGCGCTCAGCGGCGGTGCTCTCCCAGGCGTTCGAGCTGCTCGGGCAGGAGCACCTCGTCGGGCGGACGGAGGCGGAGGTAGCGTGGTGGCTCGAGCGGACGCTGCGCGAGCTCGGCGCCGAGGCGCTCTCGTTCGACACGATCGTCGCCGGCGGGCCGAACGCGGCTCGGCCGCACCACCACCCGGGCCGGCGTGCGATCGGCACCGGTGAGACCGTCGTCGTCGACGCCGGCTGCGTCGTCGACGGCTACTGCTCCGACTGCACGCGCACGTTCGCGACCGGTGATCTCCCCATCGAGCTGGCGCGCGCCTACGAGACATGCCTCGAGGCGCAGACGGCGTCGCTCGACGCGTTGCGGGCCGGCGTCTCGTGCCGCGACGTCGACGCCGTCGCGCGAGGCCTGCTCGTCGATGCCGGCTACGAGGTCATGCACAACCTCGGCCATGCCGTCGGCCTCGAGATCCACGAGGAGCCGCGTCTCGCCCGCACCTCGAAGGACACCGTCGAGGCCGGCAACGTCCTCACCGTCGAGCCGGGCATCTACCTGAGCGGCCTCGGCGGTATACGGATCGAGGACCTCGTGGTCGTCGGCGTCGACGGGATCGAGATCCTCACGCCGGTCACGAAGTCCCTCGTCGTCGTCGGCTAGCCCGGCGGCGGGCGCCCCGCCCTGTCTCGCCGGGCCATGTCCGGGTGCCAGGCCCCGGGACGTGTCCGATGGGGCTGCCGGCGACATCTTGCAGGACCCCGGGGCGGGTCATGACCCGCCCCTACTAGCATGTAGGTGTGGCCGAGGTCATCTCCACCAACCAGTTCAAGAACGGGATGCACGTCGAGATCGACGGGCAGGTCTGGAAGATCGTCGAGTTCCAGCACGTCAAGCCCGGCAAGGGCGGCGCGTTCGTGCGCACCAAGCTGAAGAACGCGACCAGCGGCGCGGTCGTCGACAAGACGTTCCGGGCCGGCGAGAAGATGCCCCGCGTGCACACCGAGACGAAGAGCGCCCAGTACCTCTACGACGCGGGCGACGAGGTCGTGTTCATGGACCAGGACACCTTCGAGCAGATCTCGTTCCCGCGCGCGGAGGTCGAGGAGGCCCTCGACTTCCTCCAACCCTCCAGCACCGTGTTCCTCCTCACACTCGACGGTCGCCCGGCCGGAGTCGAGCTGCCCGCCTCCGTCGAGCTCGAGGTCGTGGACGCGGAGCCGGGCGTCAAGGGCGACACGGTCTCGAACGTGACGAAGCCCGCGACGCTCGAGACCGGCGCCGTGATCCAGGTGCCCCTCTTCGTCAACACCGGCGACCGGCTCAAGATCGATCCGCGCGAGCGCCGGTACATCTCGCGCGTCTGAGCGCGCGGGGGGCGCCGTGGCGGAGCTCTGGGACACCACCATCCGGCTCCTCAGCCAGGAGCCCCTCGCGGAGCACATCGGCTCCGCGAGGCTGCTCGAACTCGCGGCGATCCTCGACCGCGCCGGCTTCGGCTGCCTCGAGGTGTCGGGTGGAGGCTGCTTCGACGCCTGCGTCCGCGACGGCGTCGAGAGCCCGTGGGCCAGGATCCGCGCGCTCAAGGCCCGCTGCTCGACACCGCTCGCGATCGCCCTGCGCGGGCGCTTCCTCGTCGGTTCGAGGCCCCTCGACGAGGATCTCGTCCGTCGCTTCGTCCGCAGCGCCGCCGAGAGCGGCATCGACGTGTTCCGGATCTCCGACCCGCTCAACGACGTCGGCCGGCTCGCGGCAGCCGTGGACGCCGTTCACGACGCCGGCAAGGAGGTCGTCGCCGGCCTCGTTCACAACCCCGGGCCGGGAGGCGAGCCCGACGAGCTCGCGGAGCGAGCGCGCCAGGTCGCCGCGCTCGGCGTCGCGCGGATCATGGTCTCAGACCCGGCCGGTTCCCTCGACGCCGCCCATGCGCGCTCCGTCGTCGAGCAGGTGCGGCAAGCGAGCGGACTCCCGGTCGGGCTCTACTGCCAGGGCGCCGCCGGGCGCGCGCTCGCCACCGCTCTCGAAGGCGCCCGTGGCGGCGCCTCCCCGGTTGCCTGCGCCATCTACCCGGTGGCGATCACGCTCTACCGTCCTTCAGCCGAGGCCCTCTCGCAGTCGCTGGCGGGCATCGGCCTCGAGACCGGCGTCGATCTGGACACGCTCTGGGAGGCGTGCGAGCACGTCGATCTCGAGCTCGGCGACATGCCCGTGCCGCCGCTCACGCCCCGCGACGCGGTCCGGGCGGCCGAGCACAGGCTTCCCGCCGGTCTCGTCTCCGGCCTCGACGACCGGCTACGCGCCGCCGGTCTCTCCGATCGCCTCGACGAGGTAATCGACGAGCTGCTCCGCGTCCGGCGCGAATGCGGCTGGCCGCCGCTCGGCTCGCCGATCGGCAACGTGCTCGGCTCCCAGGCGCTGCTCCACGTCCTGTCCGCGCAACGCTGGCAGACCGTCGTCGACGAGGCGCGCCTGCTCGTCGGCGGACGCTGGGGAACCCCGCAGCGTCCGGTCGACCCGGTCGTCAGGCGCGCCGTCGAGCTGCTCGGCGAGGGTGCGCCCGAGCCGGAGCCGCCTGACCTCGACGCACTCCGCGAAGCAGCCGACGGTCTCGCGTCCAGTGAGGAGGACCTGCTCCTGCTGGCCCTGTTCGGCAACGAAGCGGAGGCTCTTCTCCGCACCACCCGCGCGAGGGCCCGCGGCGACGAGCCGCTCGCCGCGGGCGTCGGCGAGACCCGGGCCGACCGGATCCGGGAGCTGATCGACCTCGTCCAGGAGTCGGGCATCGGAGAGGTCACGATCGAGGAGGAGGGGACGCGCGTCACCGTCCGGCGCAGCGAGGAGCGCGCCCCCGGCGCCGACTTCCCGGTTCCCATGCCGCAGGCCGGAGTCGAGACGGACGACGAGACGGTCACGGACGGGGTCGTCCACGTCGAGTCGCCGATGGTCGGCATCTGCTACCTCGCACCGCAGCCGGGCGCTCCCCCGTTCGTCCGGGTCGGCGACCCCGTCGCCGCCGGCCAGACGCTGTGCCTGCTCGAGGCGATGAAGCTGTTCAACGAGGTCAAGTCCGAGATCGACGCCGTCGTCCGCTCCACCCACGTCGAGAACGCCCAGCCGGTCGAGTACGGACAGCTCCTGTTCGAGCTCGAGCCGGCCGACGGGCGACCCCTCGACGCGCTGTAGGCGACACCGTGCTCCGGCGCATCCTGATCGCCAACCGCGGCGAGATCGCCGTGCGCGTGATTCGCGCCTGCCGTGAGCTCGGCCTCGAGACGGTCGCCGTCTACTCGACCGCGGACCGCGAATCCCTCCACGTGCGTCTCGCCGACCGGGCCGTCTGCATCGGGCCGCCGTCGCCGGCGGAGAGCTACCTCAACATCCCCTCGCTGATCGGTGCCGCCGAGACGACCGGCTGCAACGCGGTTCACCCCGGCTACGGGTTCCTGGCCGAGAACGCCGCGTTCGCTCGCGCGTGCGAGGATGCGGACATCGTCTTCGTCGGGCCGCGGCCCGACTCGATCGAGCTGATGGGCGACAAGGCGCGGGCCCGCGAGTCGATGCGGGCTGCCGGAGTGCCGATCGTGCCCGGGAAATCCGGGTTGATCGGGCTCGACGACGCGCGCCGGGTCGCCGCCGAGGTCGGCTACCCGGTGCTGCTGAAGGCGACCGCTGGCGGCGGCGGGCGCGGCATGCGGCTTGTTGCCGACCCGGGCGGGCTCGACGACGCCTACCACGCGGCCGCGGCGGAGGCCCAGGCGGCGTTCTCGGACGGCGCGCTCTACCTGGAGCGGGCGGTTCAGCTCGCGCGGCACGTCGAGATCCAGGTGCTCTGCGACGGCGAGGGCGGGGTGCTTACCCTGGGCGAGCGCGATTGCTCGATCCAGCGGCGCCACCAGAAGCTCGTCGAGGAGTCCCCGTCGCCCGGGGTCACCGACGAGCTGCGCGACAGGCTCGAGCAGGCCGCACGGCGGGCGTGCGAGGCGATCCGCTACCGCGGCGCCGGTACGATCGAGTTCCTGGTCACCGGCGCGGAGTTCTTCTTCATCGAGATGAACACGCGGCTGCAGGTGGAACACCCCGTCACGGAGCTCGTGACCGGGATCGACCTCGTCAGGGGGCAGCTTGCCGTCGCGGCAGGCCAGGGTCTGCCGCAGACCGGGCGGGCCGAGCGGCGGGGGCATTCGATCGAGATCCGGATCAACGCGGAGGATCCGGCGCGCGGATTCCTGCCGGCGCCGGGAACGATCACGCGCTTCCGGGCGCCGCTCGGGCCGGGCGTGCGCGTCGACACCCACGTGTACGAGGGCTACGCGATCCCGCCCTACTACGACTCGCTGATCGCGAAGGTGATCGTGTGGGACGCCGACCGCGGCCACGCGATCGCCCGTGCTGCCCGGGCGCTGACCGAGCTCGAGATCGAGGGCGTACCCACGACGCGGGAGCTCGCGCTCGACATCCTCGCGAGCGACGAGTTCCGGGTCGGGTCGTACACGACCGCGTTCCTGCACGAGACCGGGAGCGGGCTCGCCTCCCTGGGAGCGCTGTGAGCGGCAGGCGGGCGGCCAGGCGGCAGGTGTTGTTCCTCCTCTACCAGTGGGATCTGACCGGCCAGCCGCTGGCGTCGCTGTTCGAGGGGGAGGTCGACGAGTTCGCCCGAGCCCTGGCCGAGGAGGTGATCGAGCAGGCGGCTGAGCTCGACGCGCGGATCACCGCCGCGGCCGTGGACTGGACAGCCGCTCGGCTCGGCACCGTGGAGCGCAACATCCTTCGTATGGCGATTCGGGAGCTCGATCGGAGCGATGTGCCGCTCGAGGTGGCGATCAGCGAAGCGGTTGGGTTGGCCAAGAGGTACGCGTCGGTCGAGGCGGCCCGGCTCGTGAACGGGATCCTGGCGCGGATCGCGCGTGAAGCGACCGGGTCGGCCCGGTAGGGTTGGCGCGTGAGCGCCGAGGACACGAGAGCGCGGCTCGAGGGACTCCTGGCGCGGCTCGACGAGGCGCGGAGCAGGCTGGACGCCGCTGACGGCTCGGAGGCCGCCGTGGACGTGCTCCAGGAGCTCGTCGACCTCGCGAAGGAGGTCCAGACCGAGATCGAGCGGCAGCGGCGCGCCGGCCCCGAGCTTCGGGGAGGCGATGAGCCGGCTTGACGATCTCCGCGCGCTCGCCGAGGAGCACCTCGGTGGGCTCGCGCTCTGCGCGGAGCTCGGGGGGCTCGACGAGCCGGTGCGCTACTCGCTGCTCGGTGGGGGCAAGCGGATCCGGCCGGTGCTGTGCCTCGCGACGGGTGAGGCGCTCGGCTGCGGCGCGCGGGAGCTTCTGCCGGTCGCGTGCTCGCTCGAGCTCGTGCACACGTTCTCGCTCGTCCACGACGACCTGCCCGCCCTCGATGACGACGATCTCAGGCGCGGGCAGCCGAGCGCGCACGCCCGGTTCGGGGAGGGCATCGCGATCCTCGCCGGAGACGCGCTGCTGGCCGAGGCGTTCCGGCTCGCGCTGAGCGCGCCGTCCCCCGGGCCAGCGCGGGAGCTGGCGGCGGCGACGCTCGGGATGATCGGCGGCCAGTACGTGGACATCACGCAGGACGGGGCGGTGGACGCGGAGGCGCTGGCGGCGCTCCACCGGTTGAAGACCGGCAAGCTGCTCGGAGCGTGCGTTCGCTGCGCGCTCGCGTACGCGGACCTGGGCGAGGCCGAGCGGGAGCCGTGGCACGCGTTCGGCGACGACGTGGGGCTGCTGTTCCAGATCGTCGACGACATCCTCGACGCGACCGGCACGGCGGAGGAGCTCGGGAAGACGCCCGGCAAGGACGAGGCGGCCGGGAAGGCCACGTACGTGACGCTGTTCGGCCTCGCGCGCGCCCGCGAGATCGCCGACGAGGTGCGCGCCCGCGTCGAGGAACGACTCGCCGCTCTCCCCGCCGACACCTCGACGCTGGCCGAGCTGGTCGGCACGATCCGCGACCGCCGAGCCTGATCCCGCGGCCGCGGCCGGCGCCCGTGTTAGGCGGACGTTGAGGGGTCAGACCCGGGGTCAGACCCCTTGAGTCGCCCGTGCTGAGATCTCGGAGGGCGCTATCGGCACACGATCGGAGTGTTTCGTGGCAGAACCGTACGTCCCGAGCACCTACCCTCGCAGCATGCCTCGACCACCGCGGCTGCTCGTCCCCGGCGCTCTTTATCACGTCACCACGCACGGGGTCGCCAACACCGAGGTCTTCGAGGGGGACTCCGACCGGGGCTTGTTCGTGGTGGTGCTCGGATCGGTGATCATCGGTTTCGGATGGGTGTGCCACGCCTACTGTCTGATGGGGAACCACTTCCACTTGCTTGTCGAGACGCCAATGCCAAACCTCTCGGACGGCATGCAGCGGCTGAACTCGGTGTATGCCCAGACGTTCAACCGGGTGCGTGGGCGTTCGGGTCACCTCTTCAAGGCACGCTTCCACGCGGTCGTGATCGAGAGGGAGAGCCACTTGCTCGAGGCTGCCCGGTACGTGGTTCTCAACCCGGTGCGCGCTCGCATCTGCTCTCACCCCGGCGATTGGTCATGGTCGAGCTACCGCGCCACGGCCGGGCTCGAGCCACCGTCCGGTTTCCTGACCGTCGACTGGCTGCTTGGCCAGCTCAGCCCGGTGCGGCCGGAGGCGGTCGAACGCTACCGTCGCTTCGTCGACGAAGGCGCCGCTCGCCCCGCGTTTCTCACCCCGGCGGTCAGGGTTTTCGGGGGCTTCGGGCTCGCGGGGAGAGTGGACTCCCCGGCACGAGGGCTCTTCCCGCCGAGCGGTGGCGCGGGCTGAGCCGGGGCGTTGCCGAAGTCACCTCCCGTCCAACGTACCCGCACGCGATCTGAGTCAGCGCGACTCAAGGGGTCTGACCCCGGGTTGGGCGCTCCAGGCATGTCCGATGTGGACAGTCGTCGGCGCCCGGGGGCGCGGATAACCTTTCCGGGGTGAAGAAGCGACTGGACGTCCTGCTCGTGGAGCGCGGGCTCGCCGAGACGCGCTCGCAGGCGCAGGCGCTCGTCCTCGCCGGACGCGTGCGCGGATTCGACAAGGCCGGGTCGCAGGTCGAGGAGACGGCGGAGCTCGAGCTCGAGCGGCCGCCGAGGTTCGTCTCCAGGGGCGGGGAGAAGCTCCAGCACGCGCTCGAAGCCTTCGGGGTCGATCCGGCCGGCTGGGACTGCCTCGACGTCGGCTCCTCCACCGGTGGCTTCACCGACTGCCTGCTCCAGGCCGGCGCCGCCCGCGTGATCGCGCTCGACGTCGGCCGGGCTCAGCTGCACGAGCGGCTGCGCGCCGACCCGCGCGTCCACGTGCTCGAGCGCGTGAACGCGCGCCACCTGCGCTGCGATCAGCTCCCGTTCCGCCCCCGCCTCGTCACCTGCGACGTCTCGTTCATCGGCCTGCGGCTCGTCCTGCCGCCCGTGCTCGCCTGCGCCCGTCCCGGCTGGCAGGCGCTCGTGCTCGTCAAGCCGCAGTTCGAGGCCGGCCGTGCCGACGTCGGCAGGGGCGGCGTCGTCCGCGACCCGGTCGTGCGCCGGCGCGTCCTCGACGGGATCCGCGAGCTCGCGGTGTCGCTCGGCGCCGACGTTCTCGGCGAGGCGGACTCCGGGCTACCCGGGCCCAAGGGCAACCGTGAGAGCTTCCTCCACCTCCGTGATCGCCCCTAGGACAGTCCGGCGCGCCGCGGTCGTCGCCCACGGGCGCGCGGAGGCGCTCGACGGGGCGCTCGCGCAGGTCGAGGCGCTGGCCGCCGCCCGCTCGGTCGAGCTCGTCGGCGAGGAAGACGACAGCGTCGACCTCGCGATCGCGCTCGGCGGCGACGGCACGATGCTGCGCGCGCTGCACCGCTTCCTCGGCACCGGCGTCCCCGTCGTCGGCGTCAACTTCGGCCGGATCGGCTTCCTCACGAGCATCGCCGCCGACGGGCTCGAGGACGGCGTGAGTCGCGTCCTTGCGGGCGAGTACAAGGTCTTCGACCTGGCCACTCTTGCCCTGACCGTGGCCGGCCGCACGCACACCGCGATCAACGACGTCGTCGCGACGAGCGCCCGCCCGGGCCGCATGATCGAGCTCGCCTCCGCGGTCGGCGGCGAGAGCATCGGCGACCAGGCGTGCGACGGGATGATCTGCTGCACCCCGTCCGGGTCGACCGCCTACAACCTCTCGGGCGGCGGGCCCGTGATCACCTGGGGGCTCGACGCGATGGCGATCACGTACGTCGCCCCGCACTCCCTGCATGCCCGCCCCCTCGTGGTCTCGCCCGGGCTCGGCCTGTCCGTCTCAAACCTGACCCCCGACGTCCCCGTCACCGTCGTCGTCGACGGGCGAAACGTCGGCGAGCTCCCGTCCGGCGGCTCCTTTTCCGTCGACGTCGGTCGCGAGAAGGGGTTGCTCGCCCTCCTGCCCGAAGTGACGTTCTTCACCCGCCTTCGCGACGTCTTCCTCTGAGGCCCGTGATTCGCCGCCTGCGCATCGAGAACCTCGTCCTGATCCGGGAGGCGGAGCTCGCGCTCGCGCCAGGCCTGAACGTCGTGACCGGCGAGACCGGCGCCGGTAAGACGATCCTGGCGCAGGCCGTCGGCCTGCTCCTCGGTGCGAAGGGCGACAGCGGCTTCCTCGGCCCCGACGCTCCGGAGGCGTACGTCGAGGCGGAGCTCGACCTCCCCGACGGCTTCCTCGACGGCGACGACCACACCGAGCTGCGCGACCTGAGACCCGACGAGGAGGCCGGGCTGGTGGTCGCCCGCCGCGTCTTCCCCGACGGGCGCAGCCGTGCCTACGCCTGGGGCCGCGCCCTCCCTCGGGAGGCGGCGGGTGCGGCGGTCGAGCGGCTCGTCGCGATGTCCGGCCAGTTCGAGCAGCGCAGGCTTGCCCGGCCGGCACACCAGCTCGACGTCCTCGACGCGTTTGCGGGGGAGGAGCAGCTCCGGCGCCGCCGCGAGACCGCCGCCGCCTGGCGAGACCTGCGCGCCTGCCGCCGCCGCCACGACGAGCTCGCCCGTTCCGCTGCCGACCGCGCCTTCCGGGCGGCCGAGCTGGAGGCTCTCGTCGCCGCCGCCGAGGGGCTCGAACCCGACTCGGAGGAGCTCCTGCGCATCGAGCGCGACCGCCTGCGCAACGCGACCCACCTTGCCGAGGCCGCCACCGAGGCAGCGGAGGCGCTCGCGCCGGAGCTTCGGGAGGGCGACGGCGCCGCCGACCTCGCGGGGAGGGCGGAGCGGGCGCTCCAGCCCGCCGCCGCGCTCGCGCCCGAGCTGGCGGAGGCCGCTGCGGAGGTCGCCGACTCGTGCGCGCGCCTGCGCGAGACCGCGTCCTCGCTTCGCGGCTTCCTCGCCTCGCTCGAGGCGCAACCGGGCCGCCTCGAGCACGTCGAGGAGCGGTTGGGGCGGATCGCCGACGCGAAGCGCCGCTTCGGCGCGTCCACTCTCACCGACCTGCTCGAGCGGGCCGGCGACGCGGCCTCGGAGCTGGTACAGCTCGGAGCCGGTCACGACCCGCTCGAGGCGGCCCGCGCCGCTCTGGATGCGGCCGGGCACCGCCACGCGGTCGCCGCCGCCGCGCTGCGCGAGGCCCGTGACGCCGCGACGGCGCCGTTCGCGGAGGCCGTCCGCGGCGAGCTTGCCGCGCTCGGCCTCGGCGACGGCGACCTCGAGGTCCGGCTCGCCGATCGGGAGCCTGGCCCGACCGGCAGCGACGCCGTCGAGCTGCGAATCCGCCCCAATGCCGGCCTGCCGTTCGCGCCGCTCGCAACCACGGCGTCGGGCGGCGAGCTGTCGCGGATCGCGCTCGCGCTGCGCGTCGTCGCCCACGCGAGCGCCGGTGAGCCGACGATCGTCTTCGACGAGATCGACGCGGGGATCGGCGGCCGTACCGCCCACGCGGTCGCGGATGCGCTCGAGCGGCTCGCCGGGCGCGCCCAGGTGGTCGCGATCACGCACCTGCCTCAGATCGCGAGTGTCGCCCAGAGGCACTTCCGGGTCGAGAAGGTACCGGGCGACCCGACCCACACGCGCATCCAGGCGCTCGACGCCGCGGAGCGCCGCGAGGAGCTCGAGCGGATGCTCGGCGGCGCCGAGTTCCTCGAGGTGATCAGGTGAACAGCACCGAGGTCCGTGGCACGGCCAGGCTCGACCGGCGCACCAAGCGCCTCGTCAGGCGCCTTCGGGCCGGCGACGTCGCGATCATCGATCACGCGGAGCTCGACCGGGTCTCCGCCGAGGAACTCGTCGAGTCCGGCGTCCGGATCGTCGTCAACGTGTCCCCGTCCGTGAGCGAGCGCTACCCGAACCCGGGCCCGCTCGAGCTCGTGCGCGCCGGCGTTCGACTCGTCGACGCGCCGGGCGCGCCCCTGTTCGAGCAGCTCCGGGAGGGAGACGTCGTCTCGATCAGGGACGCCTGCGTCTACCGGAACGGCACGAAGCTGGCGTCGGGTCACGAGCTCACCCGCGAGCTGCTCGAGCAGCTCCTGGCCGAGCAGCAGGGCCGGGTCACGGAAGCGCTCGGGGCGTTCGCCGACAACACGATGCGCTACCTGCGCGAGGAAGGGCGGCTGCTCACCGAGGGCTTCGAGCTGCCGCAGCTGCGGACGCGCTTTCGCGATCGCCACGCGCTCGTCGTCGCCCGTGGCCCCGGCTACAAGCGCGATCTCGCGATCGTCCGCCACTACATCCGCGAGTTCCGCCCCGTGCTCGTCGCGGTCGACGGCGGCGCCGACGCGCTGCTCGAGGCCGGCTACCGACCCGACCTGATCGTCGGGGACATGGACTCGGTCTCGGACGGCGCGCTCGCGTGCGGCGCCGAGCTGGTCGTGCATGCCTACGAGGACGGGTCGGCCCCGGGCCGGACAAGGCTCGATCGGCTCGGGCTGCCCACCGTTGCCGTCTCCACGGCCGGGATCAGCGAGGATCTCGCGATGCTGCTCGCGTACGAGAAGGGCGCCGATCTGATCGTCGCGGTCGGTACCCACTTCAACCTGGTCGAGTTCCTCGAGCGCAACCGGGCCGGGATGTCCTCCACGTTCCTGACCAGGCTCAAGGTGGGGGAGATCCTGGTCGACGCGCGCGGCGTCTCTCGCCTGTTCCGCCAGCGGGTCGGGCTCGTGCCACTCGTCACGTTCGTGCTCGCCGCCGTCGCGGTCGTCGTTGCCGCGGTCGCCGGCTCGCCCGAGCTGCGCGACTTGATCTCGGCGCTGGTCGATCGGATCCGCGCGCTCGCCTGATGCGACGCGAGGTGACGTAGATGTTCGATCTTCGCTACCACGTCGCGTCGCTCGCGGCCGTGTTCGTCGCGCTCGCGATCGGGATCGTGATCGGCGTCGCGATCGCGTCCGGCGGGAAGGTAGAGGACACGACCCAGCGCATCCGCGAGGACGAGCTGGCGGCGCTGCGCGACCAGGTCGCGGCGGAGCGGGAACGGGCGGACGTCGCCGAGCGGGAGAAAGCCGCGGCCGAGGAACTCGTCGAGGACGTCTACCCGGCGCTCGTCTCCGGCCGCCTCGCCGGCAAGGGGATCGCGCTGCTCTTTCTCGGCCCGCTCGACGGCAGCCTGCGCTCCGCGATCGAGCGGACGCTCACCGATGCCGGCGCCGGGAGCCCGGCCCGAACGACCGTGCTCGAGCTGCCCCCCGACCTCGGGGCGATCGACGAATTGCTCGCCGCCGACGCGGGGCTCGCGTCGCTCGCCGGCGAGGGGGAGCGGGGCGAGCTCGGCGCGGCGCTCGGCCGCGAGCTCGCCCTGGGCGGCGAGGCGCCGCTCTGGGAGCTGCTCGCGGCAGCGCTCGTGCAGGAGCGCACCGGTGCGCTCGAGAACGCCGTCGACGGCGTCGTAGTCGTCCGCACCTGGGTGCCCGAGGAGACCGACGACGTCGAGGAGGCGGCGCGCTTCGCCCAGGCGGAGGAGCTCGCGGCCGGGATCGTCAGGGGCCTCGACGGGGTCCGCATCCCCGTCGCCGGGGTCGAGAGCTCCTCCACCGAGCCGTCGACGGTCGAGTTCTTCCGCGGCCTCGGCGTCTCGAGCGTCGACCACGTCAACACCCTCGCCGGGCGGATCGCGCTCACCGTCGTCCTCGCCGGCGTCGCCTCCGGCCACTACGGGACGAAGGACGGCGCCGAGGGGGTCGCCCCGCCGGTCGAGCCGGTCACGGTCACGGTTGCCACCGTTGAGGAGTGAGCCGGCGGCGATCCTCGTCGCCGCGCGCGACGAGCGGGAGCGGATCGCCGCGACGGTGGAGCGGCTGCGGGCCGCGTTCCCCGCGGCGGCGGTCGTGGTCGGGGACGACGGCTCTCGTGACGCGACCGCCGCCGAGGCTCGCGGTGCCGGCGCGCTCGTCGTGCCCGGCCCGCGTCTCGGCAAGGGGGAGGCGCTCAACGCGGCCGAGCGCGCCGCGCCGCCCGGGCCACTCCTGCTCTGCGACGCGGACCTCGACGGCGAGCTCCGTCCGCTCGCGGACGCCGGCCTCGATCTGGCGATCGCTGCGTTCGCCGAGCGCCAGGGCGGCGGCTTCGGACTCGCCAAGGGGGCGGCGGGCGCGCTCGTCCGGGCCCGCTGCGGCCTCCGGCCGCGCGAGCCGCTGTCCGGCCAGCGCTACCTGAGCGAGCGTGCCCGGGCAGCGTGCTTCCCGCTCGCCCGGGGCTTCGGCTGCGAGCTTCGGATGACGATCGACGCCGCTCGCGCGGGCCTCGCGGTCGGCGAGATCGAGCTGCCGCTCCGCCACCGCGCCACCGGCCGCGACCCCGCCGGGTTCGTCCACCGCGGTCGCCAGCTCGCCGACGCCGTCCTCGCGGCGGGGCCGCTCGCGGTCAACCGTCGCGGCAATCGCCTGCCGCTGCTCGGGTTGCTGGCGCCGCTCGCCGCGCCCCGCGGCCGGCGGGCAGCCGTCGGCGCGGTCGCCCTGGTCGGGCTCGCCGACGATCTCCTCTCCGGGCCGGAGCGGGGCGTGCGGGCTCATGTACGTGCGGGCGCGACAACGGGGGTGCTGAAGCTGGTCGCGATCCCGCTCGTCGGTCTCGCCCAGACCCGATCGCCGGCGGGCGCGCTCGCCGTGGCGCTCGGCGCGAACGCGGTCAACCAGCTCGACACGGCGCCCGGACGAGCGCTGAAGGCCTACCTGGCCGCGATGCTCGTGCTCGGCGGCGGTGCGCCGCCCGCCGCCGTCCTCCTGCTCCCCTACGATCTCCGCGAGCGGATGATGCTGGGAGACGCCGGGTCGAATGCGCTGGGTGCCGTGGTAGGCTTGGCTCTCGTGACCCGGCTCGCGGGGAGGAAGCGTTGGGCGGCCGTGGGTGTCCTGGCCGCGCTGAACGCACTCGGCGAATCGACCTCCCTGGGGCGGGCGATCGAGCGGGCGCCCGCCCTCTCGGTGCTTGACCGGCTCGGCAGGGTTGGTCCGTGAGCGAGCGCCGGACGAAGTACGTGTTCGTCACGGGCGGGGTCGTCTCGTCGCTCGGCAAGGGAATCACGGCCGCATCGCTCGGCGCGCTCCTCAAGGCACGGGGCCTGCGCGTCCAGGTGCAGAAGTTCGACCCGTACATCAACGTCGACCCGGGCACGATGAGCCCCTACCAGCACGGCGAGGTGTTCGTGACCGAGGACGGGGCCGAGACCGATCTCGACATCGGCCACTACGAGCGGTTCGTCGACGAGAACCTCTCGCGCAACGCGAACCACACGTCCGGGTCGATCTGGTACCAGGTGATCCGCAAGGAGCGCCGCGGCGAGTACCTCGGGTCGACCGTGCAGGTGATCCCGCACATCACGAACGAGATCAAGGAGCGGATCCGCCGGGTCGCCCAGGCCTCCGATGCCGAGGTCGTGATCTCGGAGGTGGGCGGCACCGTCGGCGACATCGAGTCGCTGCCGTTCCTCGAGGCGATCCGCCAGTTCCGGCGCGAGCAGGGCCAGGAGAACGTGATCTACGTACACGTGACGCTCGTCCCGTTCATCGAGTCGGCCGGGGAGCTGAAGACGAAGCCGACCCAGCACTCGGTCAACGAGCTGCGGCGCATCGGTATCCACCCGGACATCGTCGTCTGCCGCTCGCGTGATCATCTCTCGCGCGACATCCGCGAGAAGATCGCGCTGTTCGCGGACATCGACATCAGGGCCGTGATCGCGAACGGCGACGTGGAGGACGTGTACCTCGTCCCGCAGGCGCTGCACGAGGAGGGGCTCGACGCGCTCGTGTGCGAGAAGCTCCGGCTCGGCTGCGCTCCCGCCGACCTCTCGGGCTGGAGCGACCTCGCCGACCGGATCCGACGGCGCACCGGCGAGGTCGAGATCGCGGTCGTCGGGAAATACATCCAGCTCCAGGACGCGTACCTGTCGGTCGCCGAGGCGCTGAAGCATTCCGGGATCCACCACGGCACGAACGTCCGGCTGCGCTGGGTCGACGCGGAGGGGCCGGACGCGGGGGAGGCCGAGCGGGAGCTCTCGGATGCCGACGGGATCCTCGTGCCCGGCGGCTTCGGCGGGCGCGGCATCGAGGGGAAGATCGTCGCGGCGCGGGTCGCGCGGGAGCGGGGCGTCCCCTACCTGGGAGTCTGCCTCGGCATGCAGGTCGCCGTGATCGAGTTCGCGCGCAACGTGTGCGGGCTCGCGGGGGCGAACTCGAGCGAGTTCGATCCGGAGACGCCCTACCCGGTGATCGACCTGCTGCCCGAGCAGAAGGAGATCGAGGACCTCGGCGCCACGATGCGCCTCGGGGCGCAGCCCGTCGATCTCGTGGACGGCACGAAGGCGCGGGCCGCCTACGGCGACGCCGTGGTCTACGAGCGCCACCGTCACCGCTACGAGGTGAACAACCACTATCGCCCGCGGCTCGTCGAAGCCGGGCTCGTCGTCGCGGGCACGTTCCAGGAGGGGCGACTGGTCGAGGTGATCGAGCTTCCCGACCATCCGTGGTTCGTGGCGAGCCAGTTCCACCCGGAGTTCAAGTCGCGCCCGACGCGCCCGGCACCGCTCTTCCGCGACTTCGTCGGCGCCGCGCTCGAGCGTGCGCGCTCGCGCGGGCGCGCACCCGCAGCGGCCGCCCTGTAGGGCTGCGGGCGCCCCTACAATCCGACGTCGTGGCATCCGACTCCGTGTCTCCCACCCTCGCGCTGCTCATGGAGCTTGCGGCGATCCCGAGCCCGCCGGGGCACGAATCCGCCGTCGCGCGGCGAGTCGCGGGCGAGCTCGCTCGGCTCGGCCTCGCAGTCGAGATCGACGACTCGGGCCCCCGGGTCGGCTCCGACACCGGGAACCTGCTGGCTCGCGTCGAGCCGACGGCCGCCGGCGGGATCCCGATCCTGCTCTGCTCCCACCTCGACACCGTGCCGCCGCTCGGACCGATCGAGCCGGTCGTCGAGGACGGCTACGTCCGCAATGCGGCCGGGACGATCCTCGGCGCCGACAACAAGGCCGCCGTCGCTGTGATGATCGAGGCCGTCGGGCGCGTCCTGGCCGAGCGCAGGCCGCACGCGGGGATCGAGCTCCTGTTCACGACGCGCGAGGAGACCGGCTGCCAGGGCGCCGCCGCGTTCGACACCGGGCTGCTGCGTGCCCGCGCCGGCTTCGTGTACGACCACGCCGCCCCGATCGGGGACGTGGTGATCGCCGCACCGCACCAGCGGCGGATCGACGTCACGGTGCACGGGCGGGCGGCGCACGCGGGCATCAACCCCGAGGACGGCCGCTCCGCCATCCAGGCGGCTTCTCGGGCCGTCGCGGACCTGCGCCTCGGCAGGCTCGACGAGGAGACCACCCTGACCGTCGGGACGATCGCGGGGGGAACGCAGCGAAACGTCGTCCCGGAGCTCTGCCGCCTCGAGGTGGATGCCCGCTCCCGTGACGAGGGTAAGCTCGTCGCGCTGGTCGAGGAGGTGCTCGAGGCGTTCGCCTACGCGGCCTCCCTGACCGACTGCCGGGTCGAGACGTTCGTCGACGATCTCTATCTCGGCTACCGGCTCGGCGACGGCGACCCGGCGCTGCGGCTGGCGCGGGCGGGACTCGAGCGCGCCGGCTTCGTGCCGCGCGGGGTCGAGGTCGGCGGCGGCGCCGACGCGAACATCTTCAACGCCGCGGGGCTTCCCTGCGTCGTTCTCGCCAACGGGATGGAGGACATCCACAGCCCGGGAGAGCGGATCGCGGTCGCCGACCTCGACGCGATGGTCGAGGTGACGCTCGCGATCGTCGAGGAGGCGGCGTCGGCGGAGCCCGGCGATGGCGCTTAGCGTCCGGCGCGGGCGCGTCACGGCGATCACGGAGCGGCACCCCGGCCTCCTGCGGCTCGAGGTCGACGGACGTCCGTGCGTTGCCTACCCGCGGCTGACCGGTCCCGTCGCCCTCGACGACGACGTGCTCGTCAACACCCAGGCGCGGGAGCTCGGCCTCGGCTCGGGCGGCTTCGACGTGCTCCACGCCAACCTGACCCGCGGGCTCGGGCTGGGGCCCGAGCCGGGGGCGCACGTGGTCAAGCTGCCGTACACGCCGCTCCAGACGGCGGTCGCCCATGCCGAGGAGGCCGGCGACCCCGCCGTGCAGGGGTTGCGTGGCATGCCGGTGGTCTGCTGCACGCTCCACAGCCAGGTCGCCCCCGTTTGCGCCGGCCTCGGGCCTGGCGTTCGCACCGCGTACGTGCAGCTTCCCGGCGGCGCGCTCCCCCTGGCGCTCTCGGACACGCTGCGCGCGCTGCGGCGGCGTGGGCTGATCGAGACGTCGGTTGCCGTCGGCGCATGCCTCGACGGGGACGTCGCCTGCGTGTCGGCCGCGTCCGCGCTCGCGTGGGTCGCGGGGGCGGGCTTCCAGGCGGCGGTGTGCGCGATCGGCCCCGGGATCGTCGGCACCGGGAGCTTCTTCGGCCACGGGGGCGTCGCTGCCGCCGAGGCCGCGAACGCGGCCGGAGCGCTCGGGGGCACCCCGATCCTCGCCGCTCGCGTCTCGCAGACGGACTTCCGCGAGCGCCACCGGGGCCTCTCTCACCACTCCCGCTCGGCGCTCGCGCTGTCCCTCGCCGCTGTCATGCTTGCGTGGCCGCGCGGCCTCGAGCCGCCGGGCGGGGAGATCGAGGTGGAGGAGGTGGACGTGGACGGCTGGCGGGAACGGTGCGCGGCGCTGCCGCTCGAGACGATGGGCAGGGGCCCGGACGACGACCCCTGGTTCTTCGCCGCCGCGTTCGCTGCCGGTCGCCTTGCGCGGGAGCGGGTCGTCTGAGACCCGAGCGCTCGGAACTCGTCTACGGCGGTCGCTGGCTGTCCGTCGCGGTCGAGACCTGGAGCGGGCGGGAGCGCGAGATCGTGTTGCGCCCGGACGTCGTCGCGATCGTCGCCTTCGACAAGGACGGCCTGCTGACGCTCGTCAGGCAGTTTCGCCCGCCGGCCCGGCGCGAGCTGCTCGAGCTGCCCGCGGGCCGCATCGAGGTGGGCGAGGACCCCCTCGAGACCGCCCGCCGCGAGCTCGCGGAGGAAACCGGCCTTCGGGGCGGCAGCTGGCGGCATCTGCGCACTTTCTGGACGACGCCCGGGTTCTGCCGCGAGCGCGTGCACCTCTACGTTGCCGAGGGCCTCGAGCCGGGCGAGCCCGACCCCGACGACGGCGAGGAGCTCGAGATCGTCCGCTGGCCCGCCGGGGAGATCGGGCAGCGTCTCGGCGAGCTCGCCGACGGGAAGACCCTCGTGGGCGTGCTCCTGTACCTGCGGGACAGCGCCTGACGCGCCCGGTCGGCCACCGCGTCGTAGCCTGCGGAGGCTAGGCTTCCCGCGCCATGAGAGTCGGAGTCGTCACCGAGCTGAAGGCGGACGAGCACAGAGTCGCGCTGACCCCCGCCGGTACCCGCGAGCTCGTCGAGCGCGGCCACGACGTGCTGGTCGAGCGGGGCGCGGGGGAAGGCAGCGCGTTTTCCGACACGGCCTACGCGGCGGCCGGTGCCACCCTCGCCGGCGTCGATGACGTCTGGGCTGCCGCGGAGCTGCTCCTGAAAGTCAAGGAGCCGCTCCCGGAGGAGTACGGGCGGCTACGCGACGACCTCTGCCTGTTCACGTACCTGCACCTCGCCGCGGACGAGCGGCTGACGCGCGCGCTTGTCGACTCCGGCGCGACCTGCATCGCGTACGAAACCGTCCAGACGCCCGACGGGCGCCTGCCGCTGCTCGCGCCGATGAGCGAGGTCGCGGGCCGGCTCGCGACGCAGATGGGAGCGTGGGCGCTCGAGAAAGCCCAGGGCGGTAAGGGGATCCTGCTCGGCGGCGTGCCGGGGGTGCCTCCCGCGCGCGTACTGGTGCTCGGCGGCGGCATCGTGGGGTTCAACGCGGCGCTGATCGCCGTTGGCATGCAGGCGGACGTCTGGGTGCTCGAGCGGTCGGTCGAGCGGATGCGCGAGCTCGAGGTCGCGCTCGGCGGCAGGATCACGCTCGCGATGTCGAGCCGCCTCCAGATCGAGGAGCTCCTGCCCGAGGCCGACCTCGTGATCGGGGCGGTCCTGATCCCCGGCGCCCGCGCGCCGAAGCTCGTCACGGGCGACATGCTCGGGCGGATGAAGGCCGGCTCGGTCCTCGTGGACGTCGCGATCGACCAGGGCGGCTGCTTCGAGACATCCCGGCCGACGACGCACTCGAGCCCCACCTTCGAAATCGACGGGATCGTCCACTACTGCGTCGCGAACATGCCCGGAGCGGTGCCGATCACCTCCACGAAGGCGCTCACCAACGTGACGCTCCCGTACGTCGAGCGGCTCGCCGACCTCGGCGTGCGCGAGGCCGTCTCGAGGTCGGACGCCCTGGCGCTCGGCGTCAACGTCGCCGCCGGACGCGTCACCTACGAGGCCGTCGCGCACGCGCACGGGCTCCCCCACGTGCCGCTCGCGCAGGCCATGCCGCTGGCGGCGGCGTAGCCGGGGTGCCTGCTACGAACCGCCGGCGGGCGCAGACGGCGCGTCCTCGGACGGCTTGCGATCCGCGCGGCTCGGGAACAGCTTGATCACGGCGTACGTGACGCCCGCGGCGAGCGCGACCACGGCGACGATCCAGCCGGCGAGCTCGAGGAATCCGATGAACGTCGACATGCGCTTCCTAGAATAGCTCGATGGCACGCGCGTGCATCATCGTGCTCGACGGAGTCGGCGCCGGCGCGCTCCCCGATGCGGCCGACTACGGGGACGAGGGCTCCGACACGCTCGGCAACATCGCCCGGGCTGTCGGCGGTCTCGACCTGCCGAACCTGGAGGCGCTCGGGCTCGGCAACGTCGCTGCGCTCGAGGGCTGTCCGCCGCAGCCGGGCGCGCCGGCGATCGCGGGGCGCCTGCTCGCCCGCTCGAAGGGCAAGGACACAGTCAGCGGGCACTGGGAGATCGCCGGGATCGTGTCGGCGCAGGCGCCGCCGACGTACCCGCACGGGTTCCCGTTCGGGGTGATCGAGGAGTTCGCCCACCGCACCGGCCGCGGCGTGCTCGGCAACGTGGCCGCGTCGGGCACCGAGATCATCCAGGAGCTCGGCGAGGAGCACCAGGCGTCCGGCAAGTGGATCGTGTACACGTCCGCCGACTCGGTCTACCAGATCGCAGCGCACGCGGAGACGATCCCCGTCGAGGAGCTGTACGCGGCGTCCGAGATCGCCCGCGAGGTGCTCAAGGGCAAGGACGCCGTCTCCCGCGTGATCGCCCGGCCGTTCTCGGGTGTGCCGGGCAACTACGTTCGCACGGACGGGCGTAGGGACTGGGCGCTGCCGCCGCGCCAGCCGAACTACCTCACGCTCGTCCGGGAGGCCGGCGCGGCCGTGCACGCCGTCGGCAAGGTAGCCGACGTGTTCGCCGGCTGCGACATCGACGAGTCGCACCCGACGAAATCGAACGCGGACGGTATCGCGACCACCGTGCAGCTGCTCGAGAGCGTCGAGCACGGTCTCGTGTTCACCAACCTGATCGAGACGGACATGCTCTGGGGGCATCGCAACGATCCGGTCAACTTCCACCGCTGCCTCCAGGATTTCGACTGGCGGCTCCCCGATCTCCTCGCGGCGCTGCGCGAGCAGGATCTCCTGATCGTCACGTCCGATCACGGCTGCGATCCGACCACCCCGTCGACCGACCATTCGCGCGAGTACGCGCTCCTGCTCGCCTACGCCGCCGGGCACAACGCGGCGGGGCGGACGTACGAGGGGGAGCTCGCCGACGTCGGCGCGACCGTGAACCGGTGGCTCGGCGGCAAGTCGCCGTCGCGCCGGCTGGCCGGCCAGCCCTTCCTCGAGCGCTGAGCGTGAGGCGGCCCGGGTGCTGCGCCCCGCCGACCTGATCGAACGCAAGCGCGACGGCGGCGAGCTGACCGGCGCGGAGATCGAGGAGCTCGTACTCGCGCACGCGCGCGGCGGCGTTCCCGACGAGCAGATGGCCGCCTTCTTGATGGCCGTCTACTTCCGGGGGCTGACGCCCCGCGAGACGTTCGCGCTCACCGACGCGATGGTGCGAAGCGGCGAGACGCTCGACCTGTCCTCGCTTCGCCGTGTCGTCGTCGACAAGCACTCGACGGGCGGGGTCGGCGACAAGGTCACGATCGTCCTCGGCCCGGTCGTGGCAGCCTGCGGCGTGCCGTTCGCGAAGCTGAGCGGCCGTGGCCTCGGCCACACCGGCGGCACGCTCGACAAGCTCGAGTCGATCCCGGGCTTTCGCGTGGAGCTCGACCCGGCGGCGTTCGTGCGCCAGGTCGAGCGGATCGGGCTTGCGGTCGCCGGCCAGAGCGCGGGGCTCGTCCCGGCCGACCGGCGCCTGTACGCGCTGCGGGACGTCACCGCCACCGTCGACGAGATCTCGCTGATCGCGGCGAGCATCATGGCGAAGAAGATCGCCGCGGGCGCCGACGCGATCCTGCTCGACGTGAAGGTGGGGGAGGGCGCTTTCATGAAGACCATCGACGACGCCCGGCGGCTCGCAGTCGCGATGCTGGAGCTCGGCCGCCGGGCGGGCCGGCGCGTCGTCTGCGAGCTGACGAGGATGGACGAGCCGCTCGGCGCCGCGGTCGGCAACGCGCTCGAGGTACGGGAGGCGCTCGCGGTGCTGCGCGGCGAGGGGCCGGTGGCGCTCCGCGAGCTCGTCCTCGCTTCGGCGGCGCGGCTGCTCGCGCTGTCCGACCTCGGCGTCGACGAGGCCGAGGGACGGCGTCGGGCGGGGACGGCGATCGCCAGCGGCGAGGCGCTCGCTGCCTACGAGCGCTGGGTGTGCGCCCAGGGCGGCGATCCCCGGGAGGAGGCGCTGCCGTTCGCGCCCTTCGTCGTGCCCGTGCCGGCACCTGCGCCGGGGCGCGTGGAGGCCTTGTCGGCTCTCGCGATCGGGCGCGCCGCCGTGCGGCTGGGGGCGGGGCGGGCGCGGAAGAGCGACCGGGTCGATCCCGCCACGGGTGTTGTCTGCCTGCGTCTCCTCGGCGATCCCGTGGAGGAGGGCGAGCCGCTCGCGGAGATCCACGCCCGCGACGGGATCGCGGCCGGCGCGGCAGCGATCGAGGTCGCCGCCGCCTACCGGATCGGTGGGCATCCGCCTGCCCGTGCGCCGCTCGTGATCGACGTCCTGCGCTGACCGACGCGGCGGAGGGCGGCGGTACGCTTGGGCCGTGCCCGAGCTGCCGGAGGTCGAGACGGTGCGCGCCCGCCTCGAGCCCCTGCTCGCGGGCCGGCGCCTCGAGCGGGTCGCGATCCTCGATCCGCGCCTGACGCGCCCGGAGCCGCCCGATGCGGTCTCGGCCCGGCTCGAGGGCAGGCGGGTCGACGGCGTGCGCCGCCGCGGCAAGTACCTCGTCATCGACCTCGAGGGCGACGGGCACCTGCTCGTGCACCTGCGGATGACCGGGAGCTTCCGCCACACCGCCGGGAGCGCGCCCGGGGCCGATGGCCACGCGCGTGCCGTCGTCGAGCTGGACGACGGCGGGCGCCTCGTCTACCGGGACGTGCGCCGCTTCGGCACCTGGTCGCTGCTCGAGCGCGGCGAGCTCGACGCCTACCTGGGCGTGCGTCTGGGCCCCGAGCCGCTCGGACCCGGCTTTACCGCGGCCGCGCTTCGCAGTGCGCTGGCGGGGCGCCGGGCCCCCGTGAAGGCGGCGCTCCTCGACCAGCGAACGGTCGCCGGCATCGGCAACATCTACGCGGACGAGGCGCTGTGGCTCGCCCGCCTGCATCCACTCGCCGCCGCGGGCGAGCTTGGGCCGGGCGACGTGGCCCGACTCGCCCGGGCGATCAGACGGGTGCTGCGCACCGGCATCGACCGCCACGGCGCGACGCTGCGCGACTACCGGGCGCCCGATGGGGCCAGCGGCTCGATGCAGGAGGAGTTCCGCGTCTACGGCCGCGGGGGCGCGCCCTGCCCCCGTTGCGGGACGCCGATCGCGAAGGCCCGCGTGGCGGGCCGCGGCACGTGGCTTTGCCCCACCTGCCAGGTCGCGCCCGGCGCCTGACGGCCCCGGTCGACCTCCCCTCTACACTGGCCGCGTGGGGTCGCGAGCGCAGCAAGCGGAGGCAGTCGTCCTGCGCTCACTGCGCTTCGGCGAGGCGGACAGGATCCTCCACCTGTTCACGAAGGAGCTGGGGCGGGTCGGGGCGATCGCGAAGGGCGCCCGCAAGACCCGGTCGCGCTTCGGCGCCCGGCTCGAGCCGTTCAGCCACGTCGAGATCCAGCTGCACGTCGGCCGGGGCGAGCTTGCCACGGTCACGGGCGTCGACCTCGTCCGTTCCCACCAGGCCCTCGCGGCCGACCCCTACCGGCTCGCAGTGGGGTCGATCGGCCTCGAAGCCGTGCTGAAGCTGTTCATCGACCACGATCCGAGCCCTCGCGCGTTCCACGCCCTCGTGCGCTTCCTCGACCTGCTCGACGACGGCGGACAGCCTGACCCCTCCGGCCCGGACCCGGCGCTCGACCCGCTCGCGCTGTCGCTCCAGCTCAAGCTGCTCTGGCTCGCCGGCTACCTCCCGCACCTGTCGAGCTGCGCCGCCTGCGGCCGCGAGGGGCCGCTGACGGCGTTTTCCGCCCGGGCCGGCGGTGCCGTCTGCGCCGCCTGCGGCGAGGGGGCCCTGCCCGCGTCCGCGGCGGCGTTCCTCGGCATGCGGGCCCTGCTCGAGCAGCCGCTCGCCGGCGCCCGCCCCGCCGGCCTCGGCGCATCGGCCCGGCGGGAGACGCTCGCGATCGTCGAGGCGGTGTACGCCGAGCACGGCGGCTTCCGCCTGCGCACGCTCGCCCGGCGGTGATCGGCGCCGCCGCCACTAGGATGCGTCCCCGTGGCGCCGACGTTCCAGCAGACGATCATGACGCTCGAGCGCTACTGGGCCGACCGGGGCTGCGTGATCATGCAGCCGTACCACACCGAGGTCGGTGCCGGCACGTTCAACCCGGCGACCGCGCTTCGCTGCCTCGGGCCCGAGCCGTGGCGCACCGCGTACGTCGAGCCGTCGATCCGGCCCGCTGACGGGCGCTACGGGGAGAACCCGTTCCGCTTCCAGCACTACTTCCAGTACCAGGTGATCCTGAAGCCCGCCCCCGACGACGTGCTCGACCTCTACTTCGGCTCGCTCGAGGCGATCGGAATCGACCTCGAAGCGCACGACGTGCGGCTCGTCGAGGACGACTGGGAGGGGCCGACGCTCGGGGCCTGGGGGCTGGGCTGGGAGGTCTGGATCGACGGGATGGAGGCGACCCAGTTCACGTACTTCCAGCAGCTCGGCGGCCTCGACCTCGAGCTCGTGCCCGCCGAGATCACCTACGGGCTCGAGCGCCTGGCCATGTTCCTGCAGGGGAAGCGCACCGCCTTCGAGATCGAGTGGGCGCCCGGCGTCACCTGGGGTGACGTCTACCGGGAGAACGAGCGCCAGTGGTCGGCCTACAACTTCGAGCACGCCGCCGTCGACGTGCTCCAGCGCCGCTTCGGCGAGCACGAGGCCGAGTGCCGCCACCTCGTCGAGCAGCGGCTGCCGCTGCCCGCCTACGACCAGGTGCTGAAGTGCTCGCACACGTTCAACCTCCTCGACGCCCGCGGCGCGATCTCGGTCACCGAGCGCGCCGCCTACATCGCCCGCGTGCGCAACCTCGCTCGCAGGGTGGCGCAGCTGTACGTCGAGATGCTGGAGCCGGATGCCGACGCTGCTGCTTGAGATCGGCTGCGAGGAGCTGCCCGCGTCCGCCTGCCGGGAGGCGGCGGAGCAGCTTCCCCGGCTCTGCCTGACACTGCTCGGGAAGGCGCCCTCGAGGGTTCTGATCGGGCCCCGGCGCCTCGCCGTGCTGGTGGAGGAGCTGCCGGAACGGACCCCGGACGAGGTCCGCCGCGGCCCGTCCGAGCGTGTCGCGTTCGACGAGGAGGGCCGTCCGACGAAGGCCGCGGAGGGCTTCGCGCGCGGCGCCGGCACCGACGTCTCCCGGCTCGAGCGGCGCGACGGTCACGTGTACGCGGTCGTCCCGGGCGTTCGCCTCGCCGACGTGCTGCCCGGGCGGCTGCGCACGATCCTGGACGGGCTCGCGTTCGGCAAGTCGATGGTGTGGCGGGCCGGAGGCCCCCGGTTCTCCCGGCCGGTGCGCTGGCTGTGCGCGAAGCTCGACGTGGAAACCGTCCCCGTCGAGCTCGACGGGGTGCCCTCGGGCGGCACGTCCTTCGGACACCGCTTCACCGGCGGGCCGGTCGAGATCCCGGAAGCGGCCGCCTACGAGGAGACACTACGGGCGCACGGGGTCGAGCCGGACGCGGGGGAGCGCCGCCGCCTGATCGTCGAGGCGCTCGACGCCATCGGCGGCTGGAGCGACCCGGGCGGCGTGCTGGACGAGGTCGTGTACCTGGTCGAGCACCCGATCGTGCTCACCGGGACGTTCGACGAGCGCTTCCTCGCGCTGCCCGAGCGCGTCGTCGTGACCGCGATGCAGTCCCACCAGCGGTACCTGCCGCTCGGTGGCTCCCGCTTCGCGTTCGTCGCCAACGGCGGCGCCCCGGACCTCGTTCGTGCCGGCAACGAGCGGGTGCTCGAGGGGCGCCTCGACGATGCGGCGTTCACGTTCGAGCGTGACGTCGACAAGGGTGTCGACGAGCTGGCCGCGATGCTCGGCACGATCACGTTCGTCGCGGGAGCGGGCAGCATGGCCGACAAGACCGCGCGCCTCGCCCGCCTCGTCGCGGAGCTCGGCGGCGGGGAGGCCACCCGCGAGGCGGCCCGGCTCGCGAAGGCCGACCAGGCCGCCGAGCTCGTACGGGAGTTCCCGGAGCTCGAAGGTCATATCGGCGCCGAGTACGCGCGGCTCGCCGGCTATCCGGACGCTGTCTGCAACGCGATCGAGCAGCAGTACCTCCCCGACTCCGCCGGTGGCCCCCTGCCCGCGTCGGAGGCCGGGAAGGTGCTCGCGGTCGCCGAGCGGATCGACAACCTCACGGTCGCCTTCTCGCTCGGCGAGCGGCCGAGCGGCACCCGGGACCCGTACGGGCTGCGCCGGGCCGCGATCGGGCTCTGCCGGCTCGCGATGGCCAGCGCGTTCCCGGTCGACGTGGGCGCACTCGTCCGCCTGGACCACCGGCTGCTGCTCGAGCAGGCAGCGGAGGTGTCACCCGAGCCGCCCGACGACGTCCGGGACTTCGTCGCCGAGCGACTGGAGGGCCTGCTGGACGTCCCCGTCGAGTTCGTCCGGGCCGCCCGTGGCGCCGGACTCGCGCAGCTCGGGCAGGTCGCGAGCCTCGCCCTCGCGCTGTCGAAGCTCCCGGATGACCGGCTCGAGGCCGTCCACACCCCGTACACTCGCTCGGCTCGCCTCGCCGGCAAGGAAGCGGAGCAGGCGGCGGCGACGCTCGACCCGGGGCTGCTCGTCGAGGAGGCAGAGCGTGCCGTCGCCGAGGCTCTCGACGGCGTCTCGCCCCGCATCGAGGCCGCGCTCGACCACGACGACTTCGACGCAGCGCTGGCCGCCGGCGCCGACCTCGGCCCTCCGCTCGACCGCTTCTTCGAGGACGTCCTCGTGATGGCCGAGGACGCGGCCGTTCGCGCCAACCGGCTTCGCCTGCTGCTCGACGTCCGCGACACCCTCGGGAGGCTCGGGGACTTCTCCCTGATCCCGCGATGACCGACGCTGCCCCCGCCGGTCCGGTCGAGCTCCACGTGATCTCGGACGCGACGGGGGAGACCGCAACCCGGGTGGTGCAGGCCGTCGAGGTGCAGTTCCCCGATCTCGAGTTCGAGGTCGTGCGGCACCCCAGGATCACCTGCGCCGAGGACATCCAGTTCGCCGCTCGCCGCGCGCGAGGGCGGCGAGCCGTCGTCGTCTACACGCTCGTCGATCCCGCCTACCGGGAGCGGATGCGGGAGCTCTCCCGTCGGTACCGGCTCCACTACTGCGACCTGCTCGGCCATCCGATCGACGCCGTGGCGCGCGTATCAGGGCTGCCCGCGAAGGGAGAGCCGGGCGCGCTGCCCGTGCTCGACACGAGCTACTTCAAGCG
>JAHDVS010000017.1 GCA_023382435.1 Thermoleophilia bacterium | reverse complement strand
CAAGCCGCTCGCTCGTCGCCTATGTCGCCTAACCCCGTGGAATCAACCATCTAGCGGGCTCAGCGCCCTCGCTTGTCGCGACCGCCCGCGTGCGCGTGCGGTCGCGAGGCAAGCACGGCGAGCAGCGCGACCGCCACGAAGTTGCGGAAGCTCGGCTCCGGCCAGTGCAGCTCGGCGGCGCGGTCGAGCCAGGAGGGATCGACGAGGAAGACGATTCCGGTGATGAGGACCTTGCCGAACCAGCCGAGCACGAGGAACAGCGTCGCGAGCACGATCGCCCAGAAGCCGAGCTCCGGGAGGCCGAGCGCGGGCCCGAAGTCGAGGACGTTCCAGGCCAACCAGAAGACGAGCGGCCCGAGCAGGATCGCCGCTGCCACCGCCGCGACCGCGACCGCCAGCCCGCCCGCGACGAGCGCCCCGATCCCGAGGACCCGAAGCGCCATCCGTCCGGCCGGGTGCACGCGAGCAGCCTATAGGCCGCTCGACCGGAACGCCGGGAGCGCGCGGCGGTGATCGAGCGTGGCCTGCTCGAGCCCGCTCACGCGCGTTGCTCCCGGGTGCGCGAGAGCCAGCCGGCGACGTGGTCGATGTCCTCGTCCGGGCTGAACTCGGTGCATTCGAGGCGGACTCCGTGGGGGAGGGAGCCGGGGACGAAGGCCGAGACGCGACCCCGGCCGCTGCCAAGTCGGGCCGGGGCGTCGTCGTCGGAGAGGGAGGCGAGCGCGCTCGGGACGTCGTCGACGCCGAAGCAGATGTGGTGGAGGCCCTCGCCGTGCTCCTCGAGGAAGCGGGCGATCTCCGTGTCTGGGGAGAGTGGCTCGACGAGCTGGAGAAAGGCGTTCCCGCAGTCGAGGTAGGTGAGCCGGACGCGCGGCGTCTGCAGCTCTTCGCTCGAGACGACGGCCAGGCCCAACCGGTCACGAAAGTAGGGGAGCGCCGCTTCCGTACTGGTGACAGCGACCGCTACATGGTCGAGCCGGCGTAGAGCGGTCACCGTCGAGCCACTGTCCGTCGAGGCGCTCTCGCTGGGGTACATGTCATACGAGCATACGATACGACCATACGATCGAGAATGCGAGCAGAGCGTCGCGCGCGGAGCTCGCCAGTCGACGAGATGCTGAACCGCTCCGTCGGCTCGAGCTCAGCCGGCCAGCGCGGCAGCGGCGTCGGCGCCGACCTGCATCCGCTCGCGCCACGCCCGCTCGACGCTGTCGAGGTGCGCGCGCATCGCCTTGCGGGCGCGAGCCGCGTCGCCGGCAACGATCGCCTCGAGGATGCTCCGGTGGTGCGCCAGGGTCTCGCCGCTGGCTCCCGCCGCGAGGTTGCCGCGCCGGACCTCGAGCTGGGCCTCGCCGATCGCGTCGAGAAGGACGAGGTAGAGCTCGTTGTGGGTGGCGCGGGCGATCTCGCGGTGAAACTCGACGTCGTTCACGGCGGCGGCCTGGACATCGTCGACCGATGCCTCCATCCGCTCGCACGCCTCGGTGAGGCTCTGAATGTCTTCCTCGCCTCGGCGTTCCGCGGCGACGCCTGCCATCTGCACCTCGAGGGTCGCGCGGATCTCGTGCACCTTTGGATAGTCCAGCGTGGAGCCGCGAAGGAAGAGGCTCATCGACTCGCTCACCGCTGCCGCGTCGACCGCGGCCACGCGCAGACCGCTGCCCGACCGGACCTCGATCAGTCCTTTTGCAGCAAGCGCCCGCACGGCCTCGCGGATGACCGTGCGGGAGACCCCGAACTGCTCGCCGAGCTCCCGCTCGGAGGGCAGGCGGTCTCCTGCCTTGAGGCGCCTCGACAGGATGGTCTTGAGCATCATGTCGGCGACTTTGTCCGAGAGCCGAGCCTCGCGAGTGACTTGCTCGAACAGGGCGGGGCTCCCGTCCTGCTTCACCGGTTCTCGCTCCGACGCCATTGGTTTCCGAGCTTACACCATGCGGCATTCCAGCCGCCGTGCGCTGCCGGCTACCCGGCGAGGGCGTCGAGCTTCGCGCCGGCCGCGGCCGCGATCGCGTCGGCGAGCACGAGCTCGAGCTCGAGGACGCGGGCCCCGTCTCGCGCCCACTGGAGCCGGTCGGCGAGCACCTCCAGGTACCGCTCGCGAAGCTCCGTGTTGACGTTCACCTTGGCGATCCCGCGCTCGATGGCGCGCCGCAGGTCCTCCCCGGGAAGCCCGGAGGCGCCGTGGAGAGAGAGCGGGACGCCGACGCGCTCCCGGATCGCCTCGAGCCGCGCCCAGTCGAGCGCGGGCGACCGGCGGTAGACGCCGTGGACGTTCCCGATCGAGACGGCGAGGCAGGCGGCGCCGGTCCGCTCCACGAAGGCCGCTGCCTCCGCGGGGTCCGTGAGCGCGCCGACCGCCGCGAGCTGCGCCACGTCCTCGTCGCCCGCGACGTGGCCGAGCTCGGCCTCGACCTCGCCGCCGTGGCGTCGGGCGATCTCGACCGCTCGCCGAACAAACGCAGCGTTCTCGTCGAGAGGAAGACGCGACCCGTCGGCCATCACCGCGCCGACACCGAGCTCGAACGCCGCCTCGATCAGCTCGAGGTCGGCGACGTGGTCGAGCTGAACCGCCGTCGGGACAGGGGCGCGTACGGCGATCGCTCGGAGAGCGGCGACGAGGAAGTCGCCACCTTCGGCGCGGAACGACCTCTCGCCGACGAGGAGGATCACGCCGGCGCCCCGGGCCGTGGCCGCGCGCACGACGCCCGCAGCGGTCGCGAGGTTGTAGCAGGTGAATGCCCCCGCGGCCGTGCCGCGGCGGCGCCGCTCCGTGAGGATCTCGCTGAACCGGACGATCACAGCGAGCCGAGGATACGCGCGGCGACCTCAGCGAGCAGGCGGTCGCCGCCGACGTTCCCGGGGAAGACGACGTAGGGCAGGGTCTCGCGGCCAGGCCGCGCGACCTGCCAGAGCGCGATCCCGTCGGCGACGGGCCCGACGACGAACGCGGACTCGGCGCCGAGTCCGACGCGAAGCGTGACCGCCGACGTGATCCCGCCCTTGGCGAGCACCACATCGGGCACGCCGTCGAGAGTAGCGGCGACGCGGGCGAGGTTCTCGGCGATCAACTCGCCCGCCGCGAGCGTCGCCGTCCCCTCGGGCCGCTCCCGAGGTGTGGCGACGACGGCGAGGCGACCGCGCCCGAGCAGCGCCTCCGCCTCGCGGGCCGCCCGAGCGACCTCCGGCCCGGCGCGGCCGGACGCGAGGGCGACGGCATCGACCTCGACGAGGCTCCCCGGATGCTCCTGGAGCAGGGCGGCGAGCTGGCGCGTGGTCGTCGGGACGTACGAGCCGCAGAGAACGAGCAGCCCGCGTCTCGCGACCGGCATCTCGACGTACCCGGCCGCTAGGTTCCCCGCGAGGACGCCGACGAACGTCGGTGCCGAGCGCACGACCGCGGCGACGCCGCCGGCGTCGGCCCGCCGGAGCCCGGCGGCGATCGCCCGCAGGTCGTCGACCGTCTCGGCGTCCGGTGCGCATACCGCCGCCCGGCCGGCGAGCCTCAGAAGCCCTGCCGCCACCGCGTCTCCGCCGCGAGACCGGAGCTCCTCGAGATGCAGCTCGACCCCGTCCCGCGCGTGGAAGTAGCCGCCCGAGCGCTCCTCCGCCCAGTTGAGGAGGCGGGCGTCCGAGTAGGCGAACGCCGGATCGCGCGCATACTCGGTCTCGTGGAGGGGAAGCCGCCCACCTCCTCGCTCGAGCAAGTGCACGCCGCCGATCGTGATCCGCCCGGCCGCGGGGAGCGCCGGGACGAGCAGAAGCGGCCTGTCCTCGCCCGGGAACGCCGCCTCCCGCAGGCCGAGGTACTCCTCGAGGAGATGGGCGCGCAGGGTCGAGTCGCCGCGCAGGACGAGGCGGGCCCCGGGAAGCGCCTCGGCCGCCGCCCGCGCCGCCTCGAAGACGATTCGGCGGGCCCGGCCGGGTGCGAAGGCGCGGTGATTCGTGATCAGATGGATCGCGGGCGGGCCGGAGCGCGCGGCCTCGCGCAGAGTCTCGGGCGTCCACTCGAGGAGCACGGGCACGCCCGTGACCGCCTGCGCCCCGGTGGGGTCGTCGTCGAGGACGACGACGGGCGAGCCGGGCTCCTCCACGCTGCTACGCCTGCAACGCCAGGAAGGCCCGGTAGTCCTCGCTGTAGCGGCCGATTCCGTCCCGTACCGAGCCGTACCGCGGCTCCCAACCGAGCTGGGCGCGCGCGTTCTCGATCGAGAGCTGGCCGCGGAGGGCGACGATCGGCTGCTCGGCCTCGGTGAGTTCCTCGCCGATCTCGATGTCGGCGCCCGGGACGAGCTCCATGACGATCCTGGCGACCTCCGTCGTGGTCACGAGCGGGCGCCCGGTGGCGCCGTAGAAGATCCGGTCGGCGTCGTCGGGTGCCCCCAGCATGGCGACGACGAGACCGCCGATGTCGCTCGCGTGCGTGTAGTCGCGCGGGTGGCGCCCGCCGTGCTCGAAACGGAGCTTCTCGCCCCGCACCGAGCCCTCGACCATCTGCTTGATCGGTCCCACCCACGGCGTCATGCCGACGCCGTAGACGGCCGACGGGCGGATGGTGCGGAAGTCGACCCCGAGCGCCTGTTGGTAGGCGAAGCAGAGGGCCTCGCCCGCGACCTTGGAGCAGCCGTAGAAGTCCGAGCCCGAGCCTGAGTCGGCAAGAAAGACCGGATGGGCGGCGTCGATCGGCTCGTACTGGACACGGGGGAGGATCCCGATCGAGGAGAAGTTGACGATCCGCTCGACGTCGAAGGCGATCGCCGCCTCGAGGACGTTGGCGACGCCGCCGATGTTGACCCGGAACATGGTCGTTCTGTTGGCGGCGAGGACGCTCGGGTTGATCAGGGTCGCCAAGTGCACGATCTCGGTGGCGCGGTGCGTACGGACGACGTCGAAGAACCGCGCGGTGTCATCGATCGAGCCGCGCTCGTAGACGACCTCGCCGAAGCGCTCGCCGATCACGAACCGGCCCTCGTCGTTCGGCTCGTTGAGGTCGAAGACGACGACCTTCGCGCGGCCCGACTCGAGGAGTTCGCGGACGACGTGGCAGCCGACGAAGCCGGCGCCGCCGGTGACGATGACCGTGCTCTCGGCTGGCGGCCGTCGCGGCCGCGACGGCCGCTCGGCGGTGACTCGCCCGATTCCCTCTTCGAACCCCGCCGCCGCCAAGCCCTGCGTCATTTCGGGCCTCCTCTCATTCGTCGCTTGCGTGAGTGGTCATACAGCCGTACGATCTGACCGAATTCTATGCCGAACCTGCCGACGAGATATCAGCTCTGGTACGGGCGTGACGAGCCGCCGGTCGAGCGGCGCTCCCTTTACGCGGGGCCTGCTGCCGCCGAGCTCGAGGAGATCGACCTCCGCTACGTCCGCGTCGGGGCGATCGAGGTCCTCCGGCGCCTCTACGTCGCGATCCGGGATCACAACTGGAACACGATCCCGGCGGAGCTCTCGGGACTCGAGGTCGAGGCCGGCGGCGACGGCTTCGCCGTTCGCTTCGAGGCGCGAAACCGCACCGACGAGATCGACTTCCGCTGGCGCGGGGCGATCGAGGGCGCGCCCGACGGGACGATCACCGCGGAGATGGACGGCGTGGCCGGATCGGACTTCCGGTACAACCGGATCGGGTTCTGCATCCTCCACCCACCTAACGTCGCCGGACGACCCTACCGGGCGCGGACGCCCGGCGGCCCGCTCGCCGGCGAGCTCCCGTCGTCGATCGGGCCGCAGGAGATCCGTGACGGGACGATCTATCCCCTCTTTCCGTCGTACGACGAGCTCGCGATCGATCTCGAGGGCGGGACGACCGTTCAGTTCGCCTTCGAGGGAGACCTGTTCGAGATGGAAGACCAGCGGAACTGGACGGACGGATCGTTCAAGACGTACTCGACGCCGCTCGCGCTCGGCTTCCCGCATCGGGCGACGACCGGCCAGGCGATCCGCCAGCGCGTCGTCATGTCGCTCGAGCTGCGCGGCGGCGCGCGTGCTCCCGCGGCGGCGAGCGCCGTCCCCCGGCTCGGCCTCGGCGAAGGGCTCGGATGGAGCCTCCCGCGGCTCGGCCTCGGCGCGGCAAGCCACGGCAGGGCCCTCTCGGAGCGCGAGGCTGAGCTCCTGCGCGCCGTGCGGCCCGACCATCTGCGCGCCGACTTCCACCTCCGGGAGCCTGTGCTCCGCGGGCAGGTCGAGCTGGCAGCGGGGGACGCGGCAGCGCTGGGGGCTGCGCTCGAGCTCGCCGTCTTCGTCACCGACGACGCCGAGCAGGAACTCGGAGAGCTCGCGCTGCTCCTTCCGCCGGGCGGCGCTGCGGTCGAGCGCGTCCTCGTTTTCCACGAGGGCGAGAAGTCGACGGACGCTCGCTGGATCCGGCTCGCCCGCGAGCACCTCGGACCGGCGCTCGGTGCCGTCCCCTTCGCCGGCGGGACGAACGCGTACTTCTGTGAGCTGAACCGCGGGCGTCCGGAGATCTCGGCGGTCGACGCCGTGACGTACTCGATCAGCCCGCAGGTGCACGCGTCCGACGAGGCCTCGATCGTCGAGACGGCGGAGGCCGGAGCCGATACGGTGCGCTCGGCTCGGGCGTTCTCCGGCGATAGGCCGATCGTCGTCAGCCCGGTGACGCTCCTGCCGAGGTTCAACCCGAACGCGACGGGCCCTGAGCCGCAGCCCGCTCCCGGCGAGCTGCCCCCGCAGGTCGACCCGCGACAGATGTCGCTCTTCGGCGCGGCCTGGACAGTGGCGAGCCTCCACCATCTGGCCGAGAGCGGCGCTGGCTCGGTGACCTACTACGAGGCGACCGGCTGGCGGGGCGTGATCGAGACCGACGAGGGGTCTCCGCTCCCCGAGCGGTTCCCATCCCGCCCGGGCATGGTCTTCCCCGTGTACCACGTGCTCGCCGACCTGGCCGAGCGGCGGGACGCGGAGGTCATAGCGCTGTCTGCCTCCGACCCCCTCACTGCCGACGGGCTCGCGCTCCGCTCCGGGGGCGTCCTGCGAATCCTCCTCGCCGGCCTCGTTCCCTCCGCGCAGCGCGTCGTCCTCGAGGGGCTCCCCGACGGGGCGGCGGTCCTCCGCCGCCTGAACGAAGTGACGGCCGGCGTGGCGCTCTTCGACCCCGAGGGCTTCCGCGCGGGCCCCGGAGACACAGCGCCTGTGGAGGGAGGGCGACTCGAGCTCGAACTCTCGCCGTACGAGGTCGTCCGGGTCGACGTCGGTGCCTGACCTGGCCCCCGACGCGGTGCTCGCCCTCGCGCCTGCCTCCCTCTACTCGCTCGAGGGCAAGACGGCAGTCGTGACCGGTGCCGCGGGCGGGATCGGCCGCTGGCTCGCTGCCGGTCTTGGAGCCGCAGGCGCAGGGCTGCTCCTCACCGACGCGAACGAGGAGGGCCTTGGCGAGGTAGCAGCGATCCTCGCCCGGGCCGGCGTCCACGCCGAGGCGCTCGCCATCGATCTCGGCGACGACGGCGCGCCCGACCGGATCGTCTCCGGTGCGGCCGAGCGGCTCGGCCGGCTCGACATCCTCGTCAACTGTGCCGCCGTCAACCGCCGGATGCCGATCCTCGAGATGGATCGGAAGACCTACGAGTGGATCATGGGCATCGACCTCCGCGTCCCGTACTTTCTCTCGCAGGCGGCGGCGCGGGCGATGATCGAGCAGGGCGGCGGCTCGATCGTCAACATCAGCTCGCTCAACGAGCGGATCGGGCTCGAGGGCAACTCCGTGTACGGTCCGGCGAAGGCCGGTGTCAGCCAGCTCACCAAGGTGATGGCGGCCGAATGGACGCACCTCGGCGTCCGGGCGAACGCGATCGCGCCGGGCTTCGTCGACACGCCGCTCGCGGTCGCCGTCTGGGAGAACCCCGTTCAGCAACACTGGATCCTCAACCGCGTTCCGGCGAAGCGGCTCGCCCGACCCGACGAGCTGGTCGGCCTCTGCCTCCTGCTTGCCTCGGACGCGGGCTCGTTCATCACCGGCCAGACGATCTACGTCGACGGCGGCTTTCTCGCGGCGGGGCGATGGTTCACGCCAGACGAGTGACGAATTAGTAGGATGGCGCACCGGTATACCAATTCAGGAGGCGGCGGATGAGGATCGCGGTTGTGGGCGCTGGCGCGATGGGCTCGATCATCGGCGCCGGGGTCGCCGAGGCCGGGCACGACACGGTTCTCGTCGACGTCGCGGCACCGCTTGTCGAGCGGCTCAACGCGGACGGGGTGACCGTTCAGAACAAGGCCGGGGAGGAGCGGACGGTTCGCGTTCCCGCGACGACCGACCCGGGGTCGGTCGGTCCGGTCGACCTCGCGGTCGTCTTCGTCAAGTGCTACCACACCGACGCCGCTGCCTCGGCCGCGGCGCCGCTCGTGGGCGACGGTACGGTCATCGCCTCGCTCCAGAACGGGTGGGGAAACGAGGAGATCCTCGCGCGCCACTTCGGTGCCGACCGGGTCGTCGCCGGGGTCACCTACAACTCGGGCACCGTCCTCGAGCTCGGTAAGGTCGCCCACACCGGCGTCGGTCCGACGCTCGTCGGGCCCTTCGAGGGGACATCGCTCGACGGCGCCAGACGGGTCGAGGAGGCGCTAACGTCCGCGGGCTTCGAGGTCACCGTCACGGGGGGGATCCGCACCGAGATCTGGAAGAAGCTGATCCTCAACGCCGCGACGCTGCCGCAGGCGGCGCTCACCGGTCTGCGGATCGCCCCGCTCGGAACGCCCGGGCCGATGCGCGACCTCGTCGACGAGGCCGCCCGCGAGGCGACCGCCGTCGCGCAGGCCGCCGGCTACGAGATCGACCCCGCGGAGCGGATCGAAACGATCCACGGCCTGCTCTCGCGGGGCGGTGACGGGAAGGCGTCGATGCTGCAGGACTTCGAGGCCGTCCGCCGGAGCGAGGTCGACGTCATCACCGGCGCCGTGCTCCGCGAAGCCGGAAGGCACGGCATCGGCGTCCCGGTCAACCGCGCGCTGTTCGCGCTCGTCCAGGGCTGGGAGCGCGCGCACGGGCTCGGCGAATGAGCACGCGGATCACGTTCTGGGGGGCCGCCGGGTTCGAGATCGTCTGGCCCGGCAAGCGGATGTTGATCGATCCCTTCCTGACCGGGAACCCGACCGCGCCGCTTCGCCCCGGCGAGGTCGAGACCCCCGATCTCATCCTCGTCAGCCACGCCGCCTTCGACCACGTCGGTGACACAGCCGCGATCGCGACACGCACCGGCGCCCCGGTCGTCTGCGGCGGCGACGTCCGCACGCTGCTCATCGATCAGGGCGTCGACGGGGACCAGATCCAGGCCACTATCTGGGGCATCGTCACCGAGGTCGCCGGCGTCGTCGTCCGGCCGGTGGAGTGCCACCACTGGTCGACGTCGAGGCTCTCGACCGGCGAGGCGAACGTCGGCACGCCGCTCGCCTTCATCGTCGAGACCGAGCCGGGCGTGCGCATCTACCACTACGGCGACACGTCGATCTTCGACATGCGGCTCTTCGGCGAGCTCTACCGGCCCACCGTCGGTCTCCTCGGCTGCTCGCAGCCGCGGGAGCTCCTCGACGCCGTCCCGGGTCCGGGCCGCTTCCTCACCGGCGAGATGTCGCCGGACGAGGCGGCCCGCGCGGCCGAGATGCTCGGCGTCGACCTCGCGGTCGCCTGCCACTACCTGACGCTCGACGAGGATGTCGAGGAGTTCCTCCGCTTCGTCGGGGAGTACGACTCGACCGGCCGTCGGCGGGCGCTCGCGCCGAGGGTCGGCGAGACCGTCGTCGTCGACGGCCACCGCTACGAGATCGAAGGGAGGAGCTGAATGCGACTCGTCACGTACGAGCACCAGGGGCGGCTCGGAGTCGGCCTGCGCGTCGACGGTGGGATCGCCCCGACCGCGTACGACGACATGGTCGCTCTCATCCGCGACGGCGCGACGCCGTCGCCGGCGGGCGACCCGTTCGAGCCCGACCGTCTGCTCGCGCCGCTCCGGCCGGGGAAGATCCTCTGCTCCGGCGTCAACTACCGGAGCCACGGCGACGAGAACCCCGACGCGAAGATGCCGGAGGAGCCGTTCTTCTTCGCCAAGCTGCCCAACGCCGTCGCGGGCCCGGGAGATCCGATCGTGATTCCGACGCCCGAGACGAAGGCCGACTGGGAGGTCGAGCTCGCGTTCGTGATCGGGAAGCGGGCGAAGAAGGTTGCGGCGGCCGGCGCGATGGGGCACGTCTTCGGCTACACGCTCCTGCACGACGTGAGCGCGCGCGACATCCAGTTGAAGGACGCCCAGATCACGCTCGGCAAGAATCCCGACGGCTTCGCGCCGCTCGGTCCGGAGATCGTGACGAAGGACGAGCTTCCCGACCCGGGCAACGTCCGCCTCGCGACGTACGTGAACGGTGAACAGCGTCAGGCGGGCTCGACCTCGGAGTGGCTGTTCCCGATCCCGGTGCTGATCGAGTTCCTGACGAGGATCATCACGCTCGAGCCGGGCGACGTCGTCTCGACGGGGACGCCGGCGGGCGTCGGGTGCTTCCGCAGGCCCGAGCTCTACCTGCAACCCGGCGACGAGGTGACGATCGAGGCCGAGGGGATCGGTCGGCTCACGAATCCGGTCGTCGCCGGCTGGTGACCTTCCGGGTCGGACTCTCCCGAGACCTGCTCGGCCCGGACGGCGCGCCGTTCTTCGGCGACATCGGCCTCTCCTCCCTCGACGAGGCACCGGGCGTCGAGTGGGAGTTCCTCGCGCCGCACGGCGACGAGTTGGCGCCCGCCGATCTCGAGCCCTACGACGCGCTCCTCCTGCTCGCCCCGACGGTGACGGCTGCGAGCCTCGAGGGAGTCGACCGACTCGCGCTCATCGCGCGGCTGGGCGTCGGCTACGACCGGGTGGACGTCTGCACCTGCACGGAGCGCGGCGTGCTGCTCACGCTCGCGCCGGACGGCGTGCGGCGCCCCGTCGCCGCAAGCGCCATGGCCTTCGTTCTCGCCCTCGCGCACCGCCTACCGCTGCTGGACCGGCTGACGCGCGAGGGCCGCTGGAAGGAGGCCAGGGAGCACCTGGGCGTCGGGCTCTCGGGCCGCACGCTCGGGCTCGTCGGGCTCGGCAACATCGGACGCGAGGTCGTGCTCCTCGCCCGGGCGTTCGGCCTGCGGGTTGCGCCGCCGACCCCTACGTCGACCCGGCCGAGGCCGGGGTCGAAATCGTCGGTCTCGACGAGCTCTTCCGCACGGCGGACTTCGTGTGCGTGACCGCACCGCTCACCGAGGAGACACGGCACCTCGTGGACGCTGGGCGCCTGGCGCTGATGAAGCCCTCGGCGTACCTCGTCAACGTCGCGCGGGGTCCGATCGTCGACCAGCGGGCGCTGACCGAGGCCCTCCGGGAGCGGAGGATCGCCGGCGCCGCGCTCGACGTGTTCGAGCAGGAGCCGCCGAACCCGGACGACCCGCTGCTCGCGCTCGACAACGTCATCCTCGCGCCGCACGCCGTCTGCTTGACGGACGAGTGGGCGCTGACGACTGGGCGGAGCGCCTGCACGGCGGCGCTCGGCGTCGCGGGCGGGCGCGTGCCGCGCTACGTCGTCAACCGCGAGGCGCTCGAGCGCCCCGCGCTCCAGGAGAAGCTCCGACGCTATGCCACCCGGGAGGTGGGGGAATGAGGGACAACAGGGTCAAGCGCGCCCTCGCGGCCGGGCGGCCGTCGTTCGGGACGATGGTGTTCGAGTTCTCGACGACCGGGTACTCGCGCGTCGCCGCGCAGGCCGGTGCCGAGTTCGTCTGCTTCGACATGGAGCACACGGGCTGGAGCATGGAGACGATCCGGATGCTCATGGCGACGACGCGAGCCACCGACCTCGTTCCGCTGGTCCGGGTTCCGGCGGACGACTACGATCTGATCGCCCGTGCGCTCGACTGCGGCGCGCTGGGCGTCATGGTTCCCATGGTCGAGAGCGAGGAGCAGGCCCGGCACGTCGTCTCCTGCACCCGGTACCCGCCCGCGGGCCGCCGCGGCTTCGGCCTCCTCTACGGCGACGAGTACGAGAACGGCGACCTCGTCGCGACGATGGCGAAGGCGAACCGGGAGATCATGGTGATCGCCCAGATCGAGACGCGGACGGGTGTCGAGAACGTCGAGCGGATTGCGGCCGTCAACGGCGTCGACTGCGTCTGGATCGGCCACTTCGACCTGACGAGCTCGCTCGGGATCCCCGGCCGCTTCACCGAGCCCGCGTTCACGGAGGCCGTCGACCGCGTCGTCGCCGCGGCGAACGCGGCCGACAAGGCCGCCGGGATCATGGCCGGGTCGGTCGAGGACGCGAGGCGCCAGCTCGCCACGGGCTTCCGCGCGATCGCCTACAGCGACCTGGGGCTGTACGAGGGGGCGCTGCGCTTGGCGCTCAAGACGCTCCGGGAGGGGGCCGGCCGATGAGCCATCAGCGTGGAGGAGCAGGGCGCGCGCAACGTGTGTGCCGATGAACCCGGTCCCGCCGGTGACGAGTACCGTCACGCTGTGCCCTCCCTTCGCTCGCGGTGGATCTCCCCGGCGAGCGCCGCGTCGCGCCGGGCCTTAGCCGCCGCGAGCGCGCCGGGCTCCTTCGGCGTCCAGCGGGCGAGGCCGCCCGCCCGCTGCGCGCCCGAAAGCACGGGGAAGAGGTTCGCCGCGACTCGCCCGAACGTCGCCGCGCCGCCGAGGCCGACCGTCTCGAACGGCCCGGTCGACCGCCAGCGGCGTGCGAGCCCCGACCTGACGATCTCGTCGACCGCCTCCGGTGTCGCGACGCCGTGCTCGACCACCCACACCGCCTCCCGCAGGAGCGCGAGCTGGAGGCGGTTCCAGACGAACCCGGGCACGTCGTGCACGCGCACGGGACGCTTGCCGAGCGCCCGGAGCGCGCCCTCGACCCCGTCGAGGGCCTCCGCCGCGGTGGCGTCGCCCGCGACGAGCTCGACGAGCGGCATCAGGAGCGGCGGGTTCCAGTAGTGCGTGCCGAGCGTCCGCTCCGGCGCCCCGATCGCCTCGCCGAGCGCCGTGACGCTGAGCGACGAGGTGTTGGTCGCGACGACCCCATTCGGGAAGGCGGCCGCGGCCCGGCCGAGCACCTCGGCCTTCAGCTCGAAGTCCTCGGGGACCGACTCGACGATGAGGTCGGCGCTGTCTACCTCCTCGAGGGACCCCACCACGGTAATCCGACTCAGGGCAGACCCGATCTCCTCGGCACCGTGCAGGCCATATCGCTCGACGGTCGCGAGCGCCTGCTCGGCCCGCTTCCGCGCGCTTTCGGGGCGGCGCCCGACGAGGACGACCGGGTGACCGCCGAGCGCGTACTCGCAGCCGATCTGCGCTCCCATCAGCCCGGCGCCGACCACGACGACGTGCGGGAGGCGGTCGGGCGCGAGCATGGAGCGATACTATCGTCGGACCACTTTGCCGGGAACCGTCGACACTCCTCCCCGTGTGGCCGTCGTGACGGGCGGCGGGTCAGGCATCGGCGCGGCGGTCGCGCGGCGGTTCGCCGAGCGCGGCGCGGCGGTCGCGCTGGTCGGCAGGACGCGCGAGAAGCTCGACGCCGTCGCCTCCGCGATTCGCGTGGCCGGCGGCACCGCCCACGTGGTTGCCGCCGACCTGGCCGACCCGGACGCTCCCGCGGGGGTCGTGGCTGCGGCGCTCGCCGAGTTCGGCCGTCTCGACGTGATCGTGAACAACGCGGGCACCGCGAGCTTGACGCCGCTAGAGCAGGTGGCGGTCGAGCAGTTCGACCGCGAGCTCGCCGTCAACGTGCGGGCGGCGCTCTTCCTCGTCCAGGCCGCGCTCCCGGCGCTTCGCCGCTCGGGCTTCGCCTCCGTCGTCAACGTCAGCTCGGCGGCCGCGTGGCTCTATCGCCCGGGCCAGGCGGTCTACGGCGGTAGCAAGGCAGCACTCGAGTACCTGACGCGCTCTCTCGCAGCCGAGCTCGCCTCCGAACGCATCCGGGTCAACTGCGTCGTCCCGGGCCCGGTCGACACGCCGATCCTCTACCAGGTGGCGGACGACATCGAGGCGGCCAAGGTGCACCTCACCCGAATGACCCCGCTCGGGCGGATGGGCACGCCCGAGGAGGTCGCCTGGTGGGTCGTCCAGTTGACCGAGCCGGAGGCCTCCTGGGTTACCGGCGCCGTCCTGCACGTCGACGGGGGCCGGGCGCTCGGCCCGCCGCCCGGAGCATGAGACGGGGGCGCCTGGGCGCACCGCTCAGGCTCAGGCGCCGTGCGCCTGTCGCGCGAGCGGAAGGACGACGTCCATCACCGTCGAGAGCTGGCTCTCGAGGGCCTCGGCCTTCAATTGCACGAGCGTCTCCGACCCGCCCGCCTGCTCCACGCTCCACTCCCTCGCGAAGGCACCGCCCTTGATGTCGCGCTCGAGCAGCCCGCGCGCCGTTCGCTTCACGTCCTCGCTCACGAAGAGCGGAGCGCGCGAGATCGTCCCGTACTGGCTCGTCGTCGAGTGGTGCCACAGCTGGCGGAAGAAGCCCTCCTTGCGGATGAGCTCGAAGATCTCGCCCGTCTCGCCCGTCGCGAACATCTCGAGCACGAACAGATCCGGGTCGTAGCCTGCCTCGACCCACACCTCCATCCAGGTCCGGAACATCGCCGACAGGCTCGCCCAGACGACCTGCTCCATGAACAGGTCGAGGTCGGCCTCGACTCGGAACGGGGCCTCGAAGACGCCCGCGCGTGTCGCGCCGATCCCGTGCGCGATCGCCATCGCGCGCTCCCGGGCGTGACCGGAGGCATCCTGGTGGACGGCGATCTGAGCCATCGCGCCCTTCCCGCGCTCGAAGAGCGTGCGCACCTCGGTCCCGATCATCCGCGGCGCGACGAGGACGACGTCGATGTCGGGCGGCGGCACGATGACGCCGAAGCCGACGTTGTAGCCGCTCGCCCACACGAGCGTCCGGTCGGGCTGAAGCTAGGGGGCGATCAGCTCCCGCCAGACCGACGGCTGCGACTCGTCGGTTGTCAGGACGAGCAGGACGTCGCCTCGGGCGGCCGCGTCGGCGATCGGGAACGGCTCGAAGCCGTCGACCCGCGCCTGGTCGGCGTACGAGTCGGCGCGGTTCCCGATCACGACCGAGACGCCGCTGTCACGGAGGTTCAGCGCCTGCGCGCGCCCCTGGTTCCCGTACCCGAGGACAGCGACTGTCTTCCCCTCGAGGGGCGCGAGCGAGGCACCGCTTTCCGTGTAGATCTTCATGGATCCTCCTGTGGTCGACGTGCGCGGTGTCAGCCCTGCACCGCCCCGAGCGTGAGGCCGCGCACGAGGTGCTTCTGCACGAGGAACCCGAGGAAGAGCGCCGGCACCATCGCGCAGAGCGAGAGCGCGCTCGACTCGCCGAACTGCGCCGCCTGAAACGCGAGGAACTGCGAGATAACGACGGGGACGGTCACGGCCTCGTTGCTCGTCAGGACGAGGGCGAAGAGGAACTCCGTCCACGAGAAGACGAAGGCGAACGCCGCCGCCGAGACGATCCCGGGGGCGGCGAGCGGCCAGGCGACCTTCCAGAGCGCCTGCCAGCGCGTGCAGCCGTCCACGAGCGCCGCCTCCTCGAGTTCGACCGGCATCTGCCGGAAGTACGTGTACATCATCCAGATCGAGAACGGCAGCGTGAAGACGACGTAGAGGGCGGCGAGCCCGAACCGGTTGTCGATCAGGTCGAGCTCGCGATAGATGAGGAAGATCGGAATCACGACCGCGATCGGCGGCATGATCCTCTGCGAGAGCACCCAGAACGCCAGGTTCTTCCCACCGGTTCGGAAGCGGGCCATGCTGTATGCGGCGGCTGTCCCGACGAGCACGGACACGACCGTCACGATCCCCGCGACGATCGCGCTGTTCTTGAGGCCCGTCCAGCCGCGCAGGTCGTTCAGGGCGGCGGAGAAGTGGATCGAGGTGGGCGAGTCGGGGAACCAGACCGGCGGCACCGTCTGGTAGTCCGCGACCGGCTTGATCGAGGTGACGAAAACCCAGTAGAGCGGGCCGAGCAGGAAGAGCAGGAAGAGGCCGATGAAGGCGAACCGCAGCACGCCCTCGACGCGCAGGCGCCTGCCGAGGATCATCCGCTCCGCCCCGCTCGGCCGGGGCTTCCGGGCCCGTGCGCCGACGGCCGCCACCTCAGGCCTCCACCGGTTTCAGCAGACGCCGCACGAGCCAGTACGAGACGACCGAGAGCAGGATCATGAACATCCACGCGCCGGCCGTGCCTCGGCCGAGGTGGAAGAGTTGGAAGCCCTGCTCGTACAGGTAGTACGACGCGGTGTACGTGTCCGTGCCCGGCCCGCCCTTGGTCAGGACGTAGATGACGTCGAAGATCTTCGCCGCGTCGATGACGCGAAACGCGACCGCGACGAGCATGACCGGGAGGAGGAGCGGCAGCGTGACGAAGAAGAAGGCCTGCCGTGGCCGCGCCCCGTCGAGGTCGGCGGCGGAGTACAGGTCGTCCGGGATCGCCGAGAGGCCGGCGAGCAGGATGACGAACATGAATGGCGTCCACTGCCACGCATCGGCGAGCAGGATCGAGAAATACGCCCAGGGCGTCTGGGTCGTCCAGCGGATGTTGACGTCGCTGCCGCTGATCGCCCCGAGCAGCCAGTTCGTCGGCCCGAACGGCTCGGTCAGGAGGAGCGCCCAGAACTGCCCGACGATCACCGGGCTCATGAAGAGCGGCAGGAGGAAGATCGGGATCAGCCAGCGACGGCCTCGGAACGGTCGCACCATGGCGAGGGCGAGGAGAAGCCCGATGACCAGCTCGATCGCCACCGCCGCGGTGGCGAGCCAGGCCGTGGTGGCGATCGCCTTGCGCGCGTTCGGGTCGGTCACGACTTCCTTGAAGTTGTCGATCCCGCGCCAGGCGTGGCCGGGGATGTTGAAGTCGTAGGTGACGAACGCGACCCAGATCGCGTACCCGAGCGGGAAGATCGTCAGCGCCAGGATCAGGACGACGGCCGGGCTGACGAGGAGCCAGCGAAAGTGGCGGTCGACCCAGGAGGAGGCGGTCTGGGACAGCCTCCTCCTGGTTGCGTCGGCTCCTAGGGCCATCGAGCGGGTGCTACAGCGTCAACGCTTGGCCGAGCGCGGCGATCGTGTTCTCCGCCGTGGCGCCCGGCAGCGTCAGGAACGCCGCATATGCGTCCTTCTGCTTGTCCCGTCCCGTCTGGTCGGTGATCTTGTTCCACTCGGCAGCGGCATTGTCGAGCGCCCGCTTCGGGTCCTCGCCGCCCCAGACGGCGCTGCAGGCGCGGTCGATCGCGAACGAGTAGTCGGCCGCCGCGGGCATGATCAGGTCGATGACGCCGTTGTTCGCCGCGTCGTTCAGCATCGCGAGGTAGTCCTTCGCGCCCGGCCAGAGCGATCCGTACTCCTCGGACGTGAAGTGCGAGATCCGGTACGGGTCGCGCAGCGCGTACGGCAGCGTCACGCGCTGGAGCGAGATCGACGGGCTCGTCAGCCACTGCACCGTCAGGTAGGCCGCCTCGAGGTTCTTCGAGTCGGCCGAGATGCACTTGACGAACCCGCCGGCGTGCTCGCCGTTCAGCTGCGGCATGATCGCGTACCCGACCTTGCCGACGATCGTCGACTCGGGAATGAACGAGAACGACTCGTCGCGCTGCGAGTAGTTCTCGGACATGCGCCCGGTCGGGGGCCAGGAGAAGATCATCGCGAGCTTCCCCTGCAGCCAGGCCGTCCACTGGCCGACGGCGTCGAGCTCCTCGACGCCCGGGATCGACGCCTTGTTCACGGCCAGCATCTGCTCGAGCGACTTGACGCCCGCATCCGAGTTGATCACCGCGTCCATCGTCTCCGGGTCGAAGAACGTGCCGCCGTTCGCCCGAAGCTGCTGGAAGAACGCGAACTGGTTCCCCGGCGAGCCCTGCTTGCGAAAGGCGCCCGCGCCGTAGACGTCCGGGGCGAGCTTGCCGGTGAGAAACGTCGCCGTCTCCGTGTACTCGTCCCACGTCGTGGGCGGAGCGAGCGGCCGGCCGAGCTCGCTCTCGTGGGCGGACATGAGCTCCGGATCCTCGAAGATGTCCTTGCGGTAGTAGAGAGCGAACATGTCTCCGTCGTCGAAGATCCCGTAGGTCTGGCCCTTGTAGGTACCGAGCGCGCGATAGAGCGGATGCACGTCCTCCTGGGCCGGGCCGTAGCCGAACTGCTCGATCAGATCGTCGATCGGGGCGACGACGCCGCCCTCGACGAAGGACGGGATGTTCGGCGGCGGGACGTCGAGGATGTCGAACGCTCCCGACGTCGCGATGTGCTCCGCGATCGGCTTCGAGTAGAGCTCAGGGAAGGGGAGCTCGATCACCTGCGTCTTGATGCCGGTCAGCTCCTCCCACAGCGGCCCGGAGAAGTTCTTCGGGTCGAGCGCCTGCAGGCCGCCCTCGTACGTCACCTTGACCGTGTAGCCGGCGTGTGCCTTCGCGGCCACGACGGCGATGTCGGCGGGATCGCCCGCGGCCGGTGGCTCGGTCTCGGCCGGCGGCGCGGTCTCGCTCGGCGGCTCGGTCTCGGCCGGCGGCTCGGTCTCGGCCGGCGGCGTCTCGGCCGGCGGCGGCGCGACCTCCTCATCGCCGCCACAAGCCGCCAGGATCGAGCCGATTGCGCCCGTCGAGATGCCAAGCGCCGAGGCTCTCGTCACGAAATCGCGCCGCGAGAGCTTGCCCGCGTTCAGTCGAGCGACGAGGTCCCTGGCCTCTGGTTCGTCAGGCCTGCTCATCGATGTCCCCCCCTCGTGATGGATCAACTTGTCGTACAGCCTGCCATCTGATGATGTGGCGTATCTTCTCTGACGTCGGAGGGCCCGTCAAGTTAGGCGAGTTGCGTTCCGGGCTCGCGCGGCGGCGGTCGCCGCAACGTCAGAGGGAGATCCTCCGGCCGCTCTCGGCGTCGAAGAAGTGGAGTGCGCCGTGCTCGGCGACGACCTCGACGGCGTCGCCCTCGGCCGCCTTCGTGCTCGCCCCGAATCGCCCCACGAAGACCGTCTCGTGCAACTGCTGCTCGCGCTCGAGGTCGGCGAGCGCGGCCGCGTCGACGTCGAGGGCGAGCTCGCGGACGTCCTCCGTCAGCGTGGGCGGCGCCTCGACCTGGAAGTGGACGACGACCTCGGACCCCAGGCCCTCGCGGACCTCGACCTTGCCACGGAAGCGCCGGTCGGCCGGCGCACCGCTCTCGAGCGCGGCGTCCTCGAGGTGCTCGGGCCGGATGCCGAGCACGCAACGCCTGCCGATGTATGCCTCGAGCCCCGGCCGCGCCTCGGACTCGTGGAGGCGGAGGGACTGCTGCCCGAAGGTGACCTCGAGATGGCCGTCCCTGCGCCCGAGCTCGGCGCCGACGAAGTTCATTGCGGGGCTGCCGATGAAGCCGGCGACGAAGACGTTCGTGGGCTTGTCGTACAGCTCCTGCGGGGTCGCCATCTGCTGGAGCTCACCCTTGCGGAGAAGCGCGACGCGGTCGCCGAGCGTCATCGCCTCGACCTGGTCATGGGTGACATAGATCGTGGTCGCCTGGAGCTCTCGCTGGAGGCGGTGGATCTCGGCGCGCATCTGGGTGCGGAGCTTCGCGTCGAGGTTGGAGAGCGGCTCGTCCATCAGGAAGGCCTGCGGCTCGCGGACGATCGCCCGGCCCATCGCGACACGCTGGCGCTGGCCGCCCGAGAGCTGGCGCGGCTTGCGCCCGAGCAGATCCTCGAGCCCGAGCAGGCGGGCGCTCCGCCTCACGCGGTCGTCGATCTCGGGCTTCGAGAGCCGGCGGAGCTTGAGCGGGAACGCGAGGTTCTCGTAGACGGTCTTGTGGGGGTAGAGCGCGTAGTTCTGGAAGACCATGGCGATGTCGCGCTCCCGCGGCGGGAGGTGATTGACGACGCGGTCGCCGATCGTGATCGTCCCAGAGGTCGTCTCCTCGAGGCCGGCCACCATGCGGAGGGTCGTCGTCTTCCCGCACCCCGATGGCCCGACCAGGACCACGAGCTCGCCGTCGCCGATCTCGAGGCTGAGGTCGCGCACGGCCTCCGTGCCCTCCGAAAAGGTCTTGCCGAGGTGTTCGATCGTCACCTGTGCCATCGCTCGCGAAGCCCCTCCTTTCGCCTGTCGGCAGTCATCGAGAACTGCCCGCAGCGACCGGACCCGAGCAGGACCGGAGCGAGCTCGGCAGGCGCAGGTACGGGCAGGACGAGCAACCTATCGTACAGCCTACCGCCTGTCCGGCCCGGGAGGCAATACGGCTGCCCGCACGCTGGGTGTGGGCGCCGGGTGGGCGGCTACGTTCGCCCGAGCCGCCGACCGGCGGGGCGGTCGAGGAGCTCGAGCAGGGCGGCCGCAATCGCGTCGGGGGTCGGCGGGCAGCCCGGAATCCGGAGATCCACCGGGAAGAGCGCGTCGACGGGCCCGACCAGCTCGCTCGCGGTGCCGAGCGGGTGGCAGCCGAGCGCGCAGTCGCCGAGAGCGGCCACGCGGCGCGGCTCCGGCATCGCCCGGTAGGCGGTCAGGAGCGGCTCCCGCATCCTGGTCGTGACCGTGCCGGTCACGAGGAGCACGTCGGCGTGCCGTGGCGAGGCGACAAGGCCGAGCCCGAACCGCTGCAGGTCGTAGTGGGGGCTAGAGGTGAGGACGAGCTCGTGCTCGCACCCGTTGCACGAGCCGGCATCGACGTGGCGGATCGCCAGGCTTCCCGGGCGCTCGGGGCGCGGCAGGGCGAGGCCCGAGCGGAGCCGGCGGAGGTCGCGGAGGAGCGTCAGCATCAGCGGTCGGTGCAGGCGTAGCAGAGCTCGAAGCTCTTGTTGATGAGCGGGAAGTCGGGGAGCAGGTCGTCGGCCGCGGCGTGCGCGACGGCGGGCCAGCTCGCGTAGGAGCCCGTCCGCAGTCGCAGCCGCTCGATCCGGTCGCCGCGGCGCTCGACGACGCAGCTCGTCGCTCCGCGCGGGCTCTCGACCCGGCCGACCCCGAGCTCCCGCTCCGCGTCGGAACGCTCGGCTACGGCGGGCCCGAGCGGGTGCTCGAGCAGGGCGTCGAGGAGCGTGAACGACTGCCAGAGCTCGAGCGCGCGCTGCTCGAACCTCGCCTGCACGTCCCCCGTTGCGCGCTCCGGGACGACGGCTACGAAGCCGTCGTAGGCGAGGCGCGGACTGGCCGCTCTGACGTCCTCGCGGACACCGGCGGCGCGCGCGGCCGGCCCGGTGGTACCGAGCCGACGGGCAGCGGCGGCCGCGACAACGCCGATCTCGGGCAGGCGATCCTGGAACGAGGCGTTGAAGGCGAGCTCGCGCCAGCCGCTCGCGGCCTCTTCGCGCAGGGCTGTCAGCTCCTCCCGGGCGGCTCGCAGCTCGTCCGGACCGAGAGCGAGCGCGCTGCCCGCGACCGCCACCGTCCGGAAGAGGAAGCGGTGCCCGGTCAGCGCCGCGTTGAGGCGCCGGGCGCGCTCCGTCAGCGCGGCGAAGCGGGTGTTGCCCGCGGCCAGGCCGACGCCCGCGCAGACGGCGGCGATGTCGTTCAGGTGGCTCCAGATCCGCTCGAGCTCGAGCAGGATCGTACGAGCGCGGCGCAGCTCGGCCGTCGGCCGGAGGCCGAGCGCCTCCTCGCAGGCGTGCGCGTAGGCGACCCCGTTCGCCACGGTGCACGCGGCACACGCCCGGCCGACGTACGCCATCCCCTGCTCGAGCGTGGCCCCCTCGGCGGCCCGCTCGAGACCTCGGTGCTTGTAGAAGAGGCGGATGTCGAGGTGGAGGATCCGATCGCCGACGACGTGGAAGCGGAAGTGGCCCGACTCGATCACGCCGGCGTGGATGGGCCCTACCGCGACCTCGTACGGATCGTGCCCCCGCACCGGGACCGTCCAGCGCCCGAGGTCGGGGTCGTGGTCGACGAGCGGTCGCAGCGGGTCGTGGCCGGCGAACGCGACGCCCTGGAGGTCGTGCGCCTCCCGCTCGTCCCAGGCGGCCGCGGGGACGAGGTCGACGATCGAGGGTGCGGTCGCCCGCTCGGCGGCGACCGACTCGAGCCTGGTCGAGCCGTCCGGCGCGGCGAGGAGCACTCGCACGGCGGTCCCTCCGGCCGTCGCGTGGAGGCCTGCGAAGCGCCAGCTCCCGGCCAGGGCAGTCCCGATCCGCTCGCGGTAGCCCTCGGCCCCGGAGACGGCGGTCACGGGATTCCCCGCAGGAGCGCCTCGACGAGCTCGGTCTGCGGGAGCCAGAGGCCGGCGCCGGCGAGTGCCAGGAGCAGGACGACCGAGACGGCGGTGAGGGCGACGACACCGCGGAGGCCCGGGGCCTCGGCGGTGTCGCGCCTGCGCGCCTTGCCGGCGGTCGTCTCGAGCAGCGCGTGCGCCAGGCCGAGGAAGCCGAGCGCGAGCAGGACCGTCGCCGCCGCGGCCGCCCAGGGGCGGCCGGCCTGGAATCCTCCCGCGACGATCAGCACCTCGCTGACGAAGATCGGCGACGGGGGGAGCCCCGCGAGGGCGCCGATCGAGATGCCCATTGCCGCGCCGAGGGCCGGCTGCGTGCGTCCGATGCCTGCGACGGCGCGCCTGGCCGCGCGCGGCTCGTGGCCGAGCAGCGGCGTCGAGGCGTAGAAGCCGAGCGCCTTGGCGATCGCGTGCGCCGCCACGTGGATGGCGACGCCGGCGAGCGCGAGCTCCGTACCGAAGCCGATCCCGAGAGCGATCACTCCCATGTGCTCGAGGCTCGAGTAGGCGAGCAAGCGCTTCCACGCGAGCGGCCGCCAGAGGAACGGAACCGAGACGGCGAGCGAGGCGAGGCCGAAAGCGACGAGGACCGTCTGCGCCGTCTGATCGCCGATCGCCGGGGCCAGCGCCTGCTGGGAGCGCCAGGCCACGACCAGCACCGCCGGCAGGAGCGCGGCCGAGAGCAGGGCCGAGACCGGCGGCGGGGCCTCGGAGTGCGCGTCGGGGAGCCAGTTGTGCACGGGCGCGAGCCCGATCTTCGCGGCGAGGCCGGCGAGCAGGAGCAGGTAGGCGACGAGCGCCGCCTCGCTTCCGGACGCGTACGTGCCGAGCGCGTGCCAGGAGAGCGCGCCCAGCCCGCCACCGGGAACGCCGGCCGCGAGGAGCACGATGCCGAGCAGGGCGACGCCCAGGCCGAGCGAGGTGAGGATCAGGTACTTCCAGCCGGCCTCGAGGGCCCGCCGCTTGCCGCTGAAGCCGACCAGGAGCGCGGAAGCGGCGGTCGTCGCCTCGACCAGGAGCCAGGCGGCTCCGAGGTTCCCGGCGAGCGGCACGGCGAGCAGGATCGCCCAGAAGGCATACAGGACGGCGTAGTACGTGCGCTCCCGCCGCGGCACGGAGACGAGCGAGGCGCGCATCCCGGCGAGGTAGACGGGCGAGACGAGCACGCTGGCGGCACCGACGAGCCCGATCACGCCGGCGAGCAGTCCCGCAGCCGCGTCGACCGCCACCCAGTCGCCGGCGAGCGGGCTGCCGGGTCGGCCGAGGGCGATGCCCGCGAGCGCGAGGGCTAGCCCGCCGGCCGGGACCGCTCCCGCGAGGGCAACCCCGGCGACCAGACGGCGTGGCGCGAGCGCGACGAGAGCCGCGACAAGCGCCGGCGCGGCGACGGCGGCCAGCGCCAGCGTCTCGCGGCTAGTCACGCAGCGTCCTCAGCGCCGTGCTGTCGCCGGTGCCGAACTCGGCGAAGATCCGCTCGTGGAACACGGCCGCTACGGCGGCGACGAGCACGAGGTCGAGCGCGACCCCGATCTCGATCGCGACCGACGAGGCCCCCGGCAGCTCGAGCGCCGCGAGCGCGAGCCCGTTCTCGACAAGGACGATGCCGATCACCTGGAAGAGCGTTGCGCGCCGCGTTGCCGCGGTGACGGCGCCGAACGCGACGAGGGCGAGCACGGATCTCTCCGCGGCGCGCGACTCGAGCCCGATCGCCGGCACGAGCCAGACGAGGGCGAGGGCGAGGGCGACGGCGATGCCGGCGCGAGCGAGGGGCGCGATGCCTGCCTGGACCGGGCGGGGCTCCCGGGTGCGCGCCACGAGAACGAGGAAGAGCGCGGCGAGCGCAAAGCCGCGGATCCCGAGCGCGACACCGGCCACGACATCGCCGCCGCTCGCGGCGGCGACGAGCGCAGCGCCCGCGAGGAGCAGCGCCTGCAGCGTGACGAGCCCGACCGCGACCGTCCGCCGCCGCACGACGACGACGGACAGCCCGAGGCCGACGAGCGCCCAGACGAACGTGCCGCTCACGGGCTCGCCGCCAGCCACGCCGCGATTCCCAGCAGCGCAGCGAACGCGCCGACGGCCAGGAGCCTCGGCACGAGCAGGATGCGCATCTTGGCGACGAGCGTCTCGGCGAGCGCGAGCGCACCGCAGAGAGCGGCGAGCGTGACGGGCAGGAGCGCGAGCTGCCACCACACGCCGTGCGGATGCGGTAGGAAGACCTGGGCCGCGATCACGAGCACGAGCCAGTGCCGCGCAGCGGCCGCCCACTGCAGGTACGCGAGGTCGCGGCCCGCGTACTCGAGCAGCGGGCCCTCGTGGATCATCGTCAGCTCGAGGTGGGTGTCCGGGTTGTCGACGGGCTGGCGCCCGGTCTCCGCGACCACGACGAGCGCGAACGCGATCGCGCCGAGCGCGAGCGCCGGCTGCGACCAGACGCCGGCGCCGGCGGTCCCGGCGATGACCTCGGGCAGCGCGGTGGTGCCCGTCACGAGCGCCGCCACCGCGAGCGCGAGCACGAGTGTCGCCTCGACGAAGACCGAGATCGAGAGGTCGCGGCTCGCGCCCATCAGCGCGAAGCCGTTGGCCACGTCCCAGGCCGCGACGGCCACCGCGAAGCGGGCGAGCGCGAGCACGCCGGCCAGGGCGAGCGCGTCGTGCCCGACGCCCCAGTCTGGGGCCCGGGCGGCGACCGGGACGATCAGGATCGCGACGCCGATGCTTGCGGCCGCCAGCGCGGGCGCCAGCCGGTAGACGGCGGTCGTTCCCTCGATCGTGACCGCGCTCTTGCCCCAGAGGCGGCGCAACTCCCGGTAGGGCTGGAGCGGGGTGGGTCCCCGGCGACCCTGCAGCCGCGCTTTCCAGTGCTGGACGAGGCCGGGGAGCAGCGGCGCGAGGGCGATCCCGCCCACGACCTGAACCGCGCCGGCGGTGACGGTGGCGCCGCTCATCCGAGCGCGCCGACTCGAGCGGCGGCGAGGAGTACGACGACGAGTCCGACGAGATACGCGACGTATGCCCCGAGGCGGCCGCTCTGGAGCCGTCTCGCCCTCCCGGCGGCCGCGAGCGCGAGGCGCACGACCGGCCGGTAGAGGTTCTCGTCGATCAGGTGCGGCACCCGGCCGCTGTAGGTGACCTCCTGGACGACGCTGGCCTCGTAGCGTACGACGATCTCCCGCTGCGGCCGGAGGATCGCCTCGAGGATCAGCCGGAGCGGCTTCGTGAAGCCGGCGCTCGTCCAGGCGAGCCGCGGCCCGACGAGCTGGCCGCAGGCCCAGCTCGGGACCGGTGCAGCGCTGCGCCGGCCCCGGAGCAGCCAGAGTCCCGCCGTCAGCGCTACGAGGGCGACGGCGATCCCGGGGGCCGGCAGCGTCCCCGTGCCCGGCAGCTGCAGGCCGGCCCGGGCCGGCACGCTCGCCTGCCACGGCGCGAGCTCGGCCAGCGCGCCGAAGAGCAGGCCGGGCACGAGCCCGAGCGCGACGCATACGGCCGCGAGAACAACGAGGGCGGCCCGCATCGAGGCGGGCGCTTCGACCGCTTCGGCCGCGGCCTGGCGACGGGGCGGGCCGAGCAGGACGAGCCCGACGACCTTGACGAAGCAGAACACGGCGAGGGCGGCCGTGGCCGCGAGCGCGGCGAGCGCGAGCGCCCCGGCGATCGCGTCGCCGGCGCCGCCGTAGGCCGGGACGTGGAGGAGCGCCTGGAGGGTGAGCCACTCCGAGGCGAAGCCGTTCAGCGGCGGCAGCCCGGCGATCGCCATCGCGCCGACGAGGAAGGCGCCGCCGGTCCAGGGCATGCGTCGCAGCAGGCCGCCGAGCCGGTCGAGCTCGAGCGAGCCGACCGCCCGCTCGAACGCGCCGGCGCCGAGGAACAGGAGCGCCTTGAAGATCGCGTGGTTGACGGTGTGCAGAAGCGCGGCGCCGAGCGCGAACGCAGCCCACGCCTCCGCGCCCCGGGCGCGCAGGATCAGGCAGGCGCCGATGCCGAGCACGATGATCCCGACGTTCTCGATCGAGTGCAGCGCGAGCAGTCGTTTGAGGTCGTGCTGGAAGAGCGCGTAGACGACGCCGCCCACCGCCGAGACCGCGCCGATCGCCAGCACGAGGCCGCCCAGCCAGACGGGGAGGACGCCGGTCCACTCGACGAGTACGCGCACGAGCGCGTAGATCGAGACCTTGATCATGACGCCGCTCATCAGCGCCGAGATCGGGGCCGGCGCTATCGGGTGGGCGCGCGGTAGCCAGACGTGGAGGGGGAGCAGCCCGGCTTTCGTTCCCATGCCGACGAGCGCCGTCAGCGCGACCGCCACCTGGAGGCCGGAGCCCGTAGCGAGTGCCGAGGGGTCGCCGATCGCCCCGGCGCCGGCGAGGAGGAGTACCGCGATCCACGTGCCCGCTCCGCCCAGGTGCGTGATCGCGAGGTAGACGAAGACGGTGTTGCGCGCGACCCGGTCCCCGGCTCGCGCCACGAGGATCACGGCGGCGGGCAGGAGCGTCATCAGCTCCCAGCCGGCGAGGAACGTGAACGGGTCGCGGGCGCACAGCACCCCCGCCATGGCGAGGACGAATGCGCCGGTCAGCGCCCCGACCGCGCGCCCGCGGCCGGTCGGTTCCAGGTAGCGAAGCGAGAAGACGAGCGCCGGGGCCGCGATCAGGCCGAGCGTGCCGAGGAAGAGGCCGCTCAGCCCGTCGATCCCGAAGCGCGGATCGAGCGCGCTCGTGAACGGGCTGCCGGCGTCCGCGCCGGCGGCCACGGCCCAGAAGCCGGCCAGCGCGAGCCCGGCGGCTCCCGCGGCCTGCAGGATGAGCCCGGCCCGGAATGTCGCCCGCCCGGCCGCGGCGACTCCGCCGACCCCGATCGCGCTCAGGCCGGCGACGAGCGCCGCGCTCGTCACGAAGTCTCGAGCTCCCGCAGGATCGACTGCTGCTCGGCGAGCTGCTGCGTGATCACGTCGCGGCCCGCCGCGAGCAGGTCGAACACCCGTGCGTCCGCGACGCGGTAGTAGACGCTCGTTCCCTCCCGCCGGGACTCGACGAGTCCGATCCGGCGCAACGCCGCCAGGTGCTGCGACGTGCCGCCCGAGTCCAGCCCGAGCTCCACCTGGAGGGAGCCGACCGAGCGCTCGCCGTCGCGCAAGAGCTCGAGGATGCGCACCCTCGCCGGATGACCGAGCACGCGGAACAGGTTGGCCTTGACCTCGTGCACGGGGCGGGCGTTGTGAGGCACATTCTTACATTATCCGAATCTTCGAAGTATCGAAGAAATAAGCCACAAGCTGGGCGGCGATCTGACGGAGCGGCCCCGGAGTCGAACCGAGCCAGCGTGGGGCTACCACGCCTCACCGGTTTTGAAGACCGGCTGGGCCACCGGGCCCGTGCCGCTCCGCTGCCAGCCTAGCTGGCTCCCCCGGCGCTGGCCTCAGCGATTCGGGAGAGTGCGGACGTCGTCGAGCGCGAGCAGCCGCTCGTCGGCGGTGACGAGCGTGAGGTCGTAGACGCTCGCGGTCGCCGCGATGAACCGATCCGCTGGATCCTCGTGCCGCAGGCGCAGCCGCCGGCTCTCGATCGCGACGGCGCGGGTGAGCGGGGCGTCTCGCAACGGGGCGTGGCGCAAGACGTCCGAGATCCAGCGCGCGGGGTCGCGGTCGAGGACGACGCGGCCTTTCTCGACGAGCACGATCAGCTCCTAGGCGCTGATCGGGGAGAGCCAGAGTTCATTGTCCTCGTGCTCGAGCGCCTCGGCGACGGCCGGGGCGAGCCGCTCCGGCTCGAGGAGCGCCCAGATCCAGATGTGAGTGTCGAGCAGCAGCCTCACGAGCGAAGCGCGTCCCAGTCCTCGCTGCCGACAGCCGGGGCCACGATGTCGCCGACGACACGTCCGCTCTCGCGGAAGGATCCGACCCAGCGCTCGGGACCGGGGGGCGGCGACGGCGGAACGATCTCCGCGATCGGCTCCCCGAACCGCGTGACGAGCACCGGCTCGCCCGTGCGCTGAACCCGCGCGAGCACCGCCAGGCAACGGGCCTTGAACTGCGAGATCGGCATCGTCCCCATTGTCTTAGTTTGCCATGGTCAGTGATCATGGTCTGATCTCGTCCGACTACGCCGAGCTAGCTGCCCCTGACTCCCGCCCGGTAGCGGAAGACCCGGTTGTTGTCGAGCGGAGCGCCCATGCAGGCGTAGGGCCGGTTGCGCCAGCAGTCGAGCCGGATGCTCGCGTTCGAGAGGACGAGCGTGACGGAGGTGACGCTGGGATCGAACGGCACGGTCAGGACGCCGTCCCCGCGTTTGTCGAGCCGGAACGTCCGGTAGATGGGCTGGCCCGAGACCGGGATCGAGACCAGCGTCGCCGCCGTGCCGCGTGCGAGTCGCGGCCCGTCCACCCGCACCGTCAGCCGGCGGCCGTCGCGCAGCGTCGGCGCGGGACGGAAGGCCCCGTACCAGCTCGTCAGGTGATCGAGCTCGACGCGGCCTCGCGCGGATCCGCCCGCCGTGAGTGCCGTCGACCGGGAGGGGCTCGGCACCGGGTACGTCGCGCCCTCCTCGTAGAACGCGGCCGGCCGGGTGTTGACCGCGGCGAAGCCGCGGAACGCCGCCCGCAGTGTCGTGCCCCGCTCCTCGAGCGCGGCCGCGATCGCGTCGGTCGAGTGGTGGTCGGGTGCGCCCGGCGCTGCGTCCGCGAACTCCCAGATCCTGCGCACGACATCAGGCGAGCCCTGCCATTCGGAGAGGTAGCGGTAGAACAGGAACGCCCCGTACTGGTACATGAACTGCGGGTGCGTGCCGGAGCTCGGCCCGACGTCGAGCGGGACCGACGGCCGGGACAGCTGGCTTCTGCGCAGGTAGCCGACGTTGTCGTTGACGTCGTCGAAGACCTCGTCCTCGATCCACGTGGCGGTCGCCTCCATCATCCAGTTGTCCTCGAGGTAGTCGTAGGCGAACTGGACGGCATGGAAGAACTCGTGGGCCGCGGTGGCGGCCAGGCTGTCCTCGGCCGCGGCGCCGCCGAACTGCCACGGCGCGAAGTCGTTGTCGAGGACGCAGTAGGCCGACGCCGTGTCCGGGCCGTGGCCGCGGCGAGGGTCGTCGGTCGTGCAGTAGCCGTACACCCCGTCCGAGCCGACGTCCACGAGGTAGATGTCGATCCGCCCGTCCGGGCCATGGTTCGGGGAGCTCTCGTCCGTGAGGGGCGGCCGGTAGCCGTACCGATCGATCTCGGTTGCCCAGACCTCGGCCAGCGTCGCCTGGACGGCCTCGACCGTGTCAGGGATCGTGTCGGCGTCGGCGTCGGCGGGCGGCGGAGCATTGCCGGTCGTAGCCACCCAGTGCAGGCACACCTCGCGGGAGCACTCGAACCGGCTCGGAACCGTGTATCTGTCCCCGTACGGATTCGCGACACCCTCGTCGGGTCGCGCTAGCAGACTCCGCGCCAGTAGACGCTCGGCCGGCGGCAGCTCGTCGAGCCGCGCCACGAGGTCGCGCAGGACGAGCGTCGCGGCGCGGGGCTCCGGGGCTGCGACGGGCCCGAACCGCGCCGCCACTCGCCCGCGGTCAAACAGCGCGAGCGCCCGCTGGAGGGCGTACCCGGCCGGTGTCAGGCGGCCCGCCTCGAGTGCCCGCGTGAGCGCGTCCGGCGGGCCCGGAGCGGTCGCGCGCGCGTCGCGGGCAGGCTGCGCCAGCGCGACACCCGCAAGGGCAAACGAAGTTGCCAGGGCCGCCCCGGAGGCGAGGACGACCCGCGGGAGCACGGCGTGCATTGTACGGCTATCGGCCACCATGCCAGGCGGCTGGAGGCTCAGCCTCCGCCGGCCCGGCCGCGCCTGCGTAGAACGCGAGCGTCGCCTGCGCGCCGCGTAACCCCGTCCGCGTCGAGACGCTCGAGCACGAGCTGGGCTATGCGCCGGCCCGTCCCGGCCAGGTCGCGGAAGCGCGCGAGCGTGATCGAGCCCGCGGCCTCGCACTCCTCGACGACGAGCGCGCTCGCGCTCGCGTAGGCCTCTGCCGAAACCACGAGCCCGTCGGCAAGGCGCACGAGCCGGCCCGCCCGCTCGAGGTAGACCGCCAGCTCCGGATCGTCGAGCTGGACGGCGGCCAGGCCGCTCGCCGCGAGCTGCGCCTCCAGGCGCCCGGCTGCCCCGGCGCGGTCGCCGAGTCTGGCACTGGCACCCTTCGCGTACGCCTTCGCGCCTCGCCGCTCGAGCGGGAGCAGTGACAGGACGGCCGGGGCCCACGGCCGCGGTGGCAGGAGCTCCGCGAGCGGGATGCCCGGGTCGAGCGGCGAGGTTGCCGCCCGCTCCGTGAGCCGGTGTGCGACCCGGGTCGCGATCGCGTCGAAGCGAGCCGGGGTCAGGCACCAGGCGCCCGCCCGGACGGCAGCGGCGAGGCCCCGCTCGACGTCCTCCGGCGAGAGCAGGGCCCGGCGGGCCAGGTCCTGTTGTGAGAGCGGCTCGGGGGCGGCGTCGAGGATGCCGAGCACGATCGACTCCGGATCGCCCCGCTCGAGCAGCGCCAGCCGCTCCTCGCTCGGCCGCCGTGGCGGGGCCGGGTCCAGCACGATCCCGCCGCCGACGGTCGTCTGCTCGCGCAGCACGAGCCGGTCGCCGCGGGCCGCCACCGCCGGCGTCGCGAGCCGCAGCTGCGCATAGCGCTCGCCGACCCGTACGAGCCGAGCCAGGTGCTCCGCCGTGCCGTGGTGGACGTGGACGGTCGCATGGGCGGGGAGCGCGCGATCCCGGGCCGAGCCCGGGAGCTCGAGCAGCAGCACGTCCAGGCGGTAGCTGACCGGGAAGGCTCCGGGAGCGACCAGGGCGTCGCCGCGGCGAACCTCCCCCCGCTCGACCCCGGGGAGGGAGACCGCGACGCGCTGGCCTGCCGGGGCGCGGTCGACCGCCCGTTCGTGCACCTGCACGCTGCGCACCCGGATCCGCCGCCCGGCGGGGGCGAGCTCGAGCTCGTCGCCGGTGCCGATCGAGCCCGACCAGAGCGTCCCCGTCACGACGGTGCCGATCCCGTGCAGGCTGAAGGAGCGGTCCGCGAACAGCCGGGTCGCGGCCAGCGGCTGGCGCCGCTCGACCCGGTCAGCGACACGGGCGAGTGCGGCGACGAGCTCGTCGAGCCCCGCGCCTGTGCGCGCGCTTACCGCCACCGCCTCGGAGCCCGGAGCGAGCTCGCGCGCCTCGTCGAGCGCGAGCTCGAGCGTCTCCGCATCGACGGCATCGGCTTTCGTGACGGCGGCGACGCCGTGCCCGATCCCGAGCAGGCGGATGATGGCGAGGTGCTCGTGCGTCTGCGGCCGCGCGCCCTCGCCGGCATCGATTACGAGCAGGAACAGGTCGATCCCGGTCGCCCCGGCCACCATCGCGCGCACGAAGCGCTCGTGGCCCGGGACGTCGACGACGGAGAGCTGCCGTCCGTCGGGGAGCTCGAGCGGCGCGTAGCCCAGATCGATCGAGATCCCGCGCTCGCGCTCCTCCGGCAGCCGGTCGGTGTCCCTGCCGGTGAGAGCCCGGACGAGCGACGTCTTGCCGTGGTCGATGTGACCCGCGGTCCCGAGGACCAGCGGCGCTCGCGTCATCATGCCCGGGCGGCGGCGACGGCTGCGGCGACCTCCTCGAGCTCCGCGTCGGCGACGGTGCGGCAGTCGAGGAGGAGCCGTCCGTCGCGGACGACCCCGACCACCGGCGGCTCGCCGAGCCGCAGCGGCGTCGCGAGGGCCTCCTCGAGCGAGCAGGCGAAGCTATCGAGCTCGGCGAGCGGCAGCGCGCCGCCGCCGACGCGCGCTACCGTCTGCTCGACCGACCCGCCGGTGAGCTCCGCCAGCCGCTCGGCGCGGGCCCGCACCGCTCCGGCCGGCTCGGCGAGCATCCGCAGCACCGGCACCTCCTGCCGGGCCCGGGCCGGGTCACGATGGAGGGCGAGCGTCCCCTCGAGCGCCGCGAGCGTCAGCTTGTCAGCGCGCAGGGCCCGTTGCAGCGGGTGGCGGCGCAGGCGCTCGACCAGGTCGGCCCTGCCGGCGACGATCCCCGCCTGCGGGCCGCCGAGCAACTTGTCGCCTGAGAAGCAGACGAGCTGCGCACCGGCGGCCAGGCTCGCCCTCGCCGACGGCTCGTCACCGAGCTCGCCGAGCACGCCGGAGCCGAGGTCGTCGACCAGGGCCAGCCCGCACCTCTCCGCGAGCATCGCGAGCTCCGCGAGGGGAGGCTGCTCCGCGAAGCCGACGATGCGGAAGTTCGACTGGTGCACGCGCAGCAGCACCCCGGTCTCGGCCGTGATCGCGCGCTCGTAGTCCGCCACGCGCGTGCGGTTCGTCGTCCCCACCTCGACGAGCCGGGCTCCGGAGCGGGCGAGCACGTCCGGGATGCGGAAGCCGTCACCGATCTCGACCAGCTCGCCGCGGGAGACGATCACCTCACGCCCCTCGGCCAGGGCGGCGAGCGCGAGCAGCACCGCGGCCGCGTTGTTGTTGACGACGAGGGCCGCTTCCGCCCCCGTCAGCTCGCGCACGTGCCCGGCCACGTGGGCCTGCCGCGAGCCGCGGGTGCCCGGCTCGAGATCGAGCTCGAGATTCGAGTAGCCGCCGGCAACCTCCGCGACTCGCTCGAGCGCGGCGGCCGCGAGCGGGGCGCGGCCGAGGTTCGTGTGGGCGATCACGCCGGTGGCGTTGATCACGCGACGCAGGCGGGGGCGGAGGATCGCGTGCGCCTCCGCTCGCGCGCGGTCGGCGAGGTCTCCCGGCTCGAAGCCGGCCCGGATCTCCTCCCGGGCCACCTCGAGGGCGCGTCGGACCGCTTCGACGGCGACGCCGCGGCCGTGCCGCTCCGCGACCTCGAGCAGGCGCGGGTCCGCGAGCAGCCGGTCGACCGGCGGTAGCTCGCGCAGGCGCGCTCCGGGCGGGCGTTCCGTCACTTCACTGATGATAGGCGCCGCGCGGCCGCGATATGATGCGCGCCCGGTGCACGCGAATGCCGCCACCCTCCGTCTCGCCGTTCTCCCCCGCACCGGGTTCCTGACCGACGCCCTGGTCGTCCTCGCGGGGACGGCGCTCGTCTCGCTCGCGGCCCAGGTGTCGATCCCGCTCCCGTTCACGCCCGTTCCGATCACCGGGCAGACCTTTGCGGTGGTGCTGGTCGGCGCCTCGCTCGGCTCCGTCCGCGGCCTCGCGAGCCTCGTGCTCTACCTGCTCGTCGGGATCGCGGGCGCGCCGGTGTACGCGCAGCAGACGCACGGGTGGGAGACGTTCATGGGCCCGACCGGCGGCTACCTGATCGGGTTCATCGTCGCCGCCGCGCTGGCCGGCTGGCTCGCGGAGCGCCGGTGGGACCGGCGGCTCTCCTCCGCCATCGCGGCGATGCTGACCGGCAACGTGGTCATCTACGCCGCCGGGCTGCCCTGGCTTGCCGCCGAGCTCGACACGGGCCTCGAGGAGACGCTCGCGGCGGGCCTGTACCCGTTCGTGGTCGGCGATCTCCTGAAGCTGTATCTCGCGGGGGCGCTCCTGCCGCTCGCCTGGCGCCTCGTCGGGCGCGCCCGCGGCGGCCGCTAGCTCACGACCCGCGGCCGAGCCACTCCTCGCCGCCCTCGTAGACCTCCTTCTTCCAGAGCGGCACCGTCTGCTTGAGCGTGTCGATCGCCTCGGCGCACGCGGCGAGCGCGGCGGCCCGGTGCGGGGCCGAGACGGCAATCGCGACGCTCGTCTCGCCGATCTCGACCCGGCCGATGCGGTGGGTGATCGCGACCTTGCAGAGGTCGTGGCGGGCCCTCAGATCGGCTGCGAGGCGCTCCATCTCCTGCTCGGCCATGCCCTCGTAGGCCTCGTACTCGAGATGGTCGACCGTGCGGCCCCGCGAGTGCGCGCGCGTCGTGCCGACGAAGGTGGCGATGGCCCCGGCCTCCTCGTCCGCGGCGTCGGCGACCACGGCGGCGAGGTCGATCGGGTCGGCGGTGAGGCGAAACGAGCCGCCCGACACCGGCGGGATCAGGGCGAGCTCGTCCCCATCGGCGAGCTCCCGCGTGGGCGGTACGTACTCCCGGTTCAGGGCGTAGAGGATCCCCGGAGGCTCGGCTCCGAGCTCGGGCAGCGCTGTCCAGACGTCGGCGGCGCGGCTGCCCTCCGCAAGCTCGAGCTCGCGCTCCGCCACCCCGGCCTGCTCGCGTAGCGCCGCGAACAGCCTGACCCTGATCCGCATGGGGTCAAGCCTACCGCGGTGCCCACCCCGCGGCCGCGAGCGCCTCGCGGGCGACGTCGCGGATCGGGCGGTCGCCGTTCTCCACGGTGAACGTCTTCACCGGCGGGGAGCAGGCCGGCATGTCGCTCCTCTGTCACGGGCTGTTGACTTCGGCCGCTAGCGGTGCGACCCTACCAGGGCTTCACCCGGGGAGGGGTGGGTGTGCCAACGAAGCTGCAGAAGATCGGTAAACGGACGGTCGTCGCTCTCGACGAGGGGCGGCGCCTCGGTCGGCCTCTCGACATCCTCGTCGACCCTGACGCACATCGGATTGCTTTCGTCGTCCTCGCGTCCGGGGAGGTGCGCGAGACAGCTGTGATCGTGCGCTCGGAGGACGTGCAGACATTCGGTGGCGACACGCTCCCCATCGAGTCGATCGCCCTGCTCGAGATCGCGGCTCACGACGAACGAGCGATGGCGCTGCTGGCCAATGGATTTCATATGCGAGGACAGCCAGTCCTCTCCGCCGCCGGGCAGCAGCTAGGTCGTATCGCTTCGATCCTCGTGAATGAGACCGGAGAGGTGACCCAGTACCGCGTTCGCAAGGGTTTCCTCGGCCGGTTCAAACCGAGCCTGAAGATCGAGCCATCCTCGCTGCGGACGATGGGCGGCGAGACGGCGGTGCTGAGCAACCCTCGACTCGGGCAGGAGCCAGCCGGCGGACGGGCGGAATCACAGACGGCTGACCTGGAGTCAGGCGAGTCGTAGCTTCGAAGCTGCTAGCTGCCCGAGAAGTCGCTTCGAGGTTGCGCACGAGGATGTCCCGTACAGCGAGCCCGGTTGCCGGCCGACACCAGGCGAGCCAGTCGAGATCGACGAGGGCGTAGGCCTCCTCCGGGGCTTGCCGGGGCCGACCGAACCGGTCAGGAGGATGCCTCGAGGCCGCGGTCGCGCAGGCGCACTTCGGGGAGGATCGCCGGGCGCCTGCCCCTGGCCGGAGCCGCCGGTTCGCCGCTAGACTCCCCGGCCGCGTGGCTGCGATCGAGGTCGAGGGGCTCGAGAAGACGTACCCGAAGGGAGTGCGCGCGCTCGACGGGGTCGGCTTCTCCGTCGCCGAGGGGGAGGTGTTCGGCCTACTCGGGCCGAACGGCGCCGGCAAGTCGACGACGGTGAAGATCCTCGCGACGCTCTCGACTCTCGACGCGGGCACGGCCCGCGTGGCCGGGTACGACGTCGTCCGCGAGGCGGGCGCCGTGCGGCGCTCGATCGGCTACGTGCCCCAGGCGTCGGGCGTCGACGTCCACGCGACCGGCCGGGAGAACATCCTGCTCCAGGGGCGCGTGCAGCGAGTTCCCCCCGGTGAGCTGCGCCGGCGGATGGACGAGCTGCTCGAGACGTTCGGGCTGGGAGACTTCGCCGACCGGATCGTGCGCACCTACTCCGGCGGCATGAAGCGCCGCCTCGACGTCGCCATGGGGCTCGTGCACCGGCCCGTCGTGCTGTTCCTCGACGAGCCGACCACCGGCCTCGATCCCGAGGCGCGGGCGGCGATGTGGGAGGAGCTCGAGCGTCTCGCCGGCGAGGAGCAGCTCACCATCCTCCTCACCACCCACTACCTCGAAGAGGCCGACCGCCTGGCCAAGCGGGTTGCGATCGTCAGCCGGGGCCGGGTCGTCGTCGACGGCCCCCCGGATCAGCTGAAGCGCCGGCTGCTCGGGGACGCGGTGACCGTCGAGCTCGCCGGGGGCGACGCGACCGCAGCTGCCGCGGTCGTCGAGCGGCTCGGCGTCGTCGAGGAGACCGTCACGGACGGGCGCCACCTGCGCGCCCGCGTCGAGCACGGCGCCCAGGCGGTGCCCGGGATCCTGTCGGCGCTCGAGGCGAGCGGGATCGCGGTCGCCTCCGTCACCGTGGCCCGGCCGTCCCTCGACGACGTCTACCTCCACTTCACGGGCCGGGACTTCCGTTCCGAGGACGAGGCGGGGAGCGCCCGGTGACCGCCGCCGTCCAGGACACGCTGGCGATGCTCGTCCGCCACCAGCGCAACTTCCTGCGCCAGCCGATCTGGCTGGTGTTCGCGCTCACGCAGCCGATGTTCTGGCTTCTGCTCTACAGCCAGCTGTTCCGGCGGATCATCGACCTGCCCGGCTTCGACACCGACTCGTACGTGCAGTTCCTCGCGCCGGGAGTGGTCGTGATGACCGCCTTCTTCGGCGCCGTCTGGTCGGGGATGGCGATGATCGACGATCTCGACCGCGGGGTCGTCCCGCGCTTCCTCGCGACGCGCGCGCACCCCGGCTCGCTCGTCGTCTCGCAGGTGCTGCACGCGGCGATCATCTCGATCGTGCAGACGGTGATCATCCTCGGCACGGCATGGCTGCTCGGGGCGCGCGTCGAGCGCGGCGTGGCTGGCTGGCTCGTGATCACCGTGGTCGCGGCCCTGGTGGGGGCCGGATTCGCCGGCATCTCGCACGGCATCGCCCTGATCGTCCGGCGCGAGGAGCCGCTGATCGCGATCCTGAACTTCTTCGGCCTCCCGCTCACGTTCATCTCGGCGACGCTGATCGCCGAGACGCTGATGCCCGGCTGGATGCAGTGGGCGGCGCGCTTCAACCCCGTCAACTGGGGCGTCGTCGCCGCGCGGGAGATGTCGAGCCTCGACACGGACTGGGGCCGGGTGGGGCTGTACACGGGGCTCCTGCTCGCGTTCGTCGCGCTCGCGAGCGCGCTCGCCACCCGCGCGTTCGGCGTGTACCGCAAGACCCTGTAGGGGCCGGGGTTTGGGGGTCGGCCGGAGTCCGTGAGGGGTCAGACCCCTTGAGTCGCCGAGACTGAGATCCCACGACGGGCTGGCCCGAGTCGACGCGGTGCGAGGTGGTCGAATCGGCGCACGATGCAGGGGTCTGACCCCGGCGTGCGACCCCGTCAGGCGTCGCCGTCGGGCGAGACGGTGCAGACCACCTGGCCGGTCTTGACGGCATCGCCGGCTCGTACCGCGAGGCCGGAGACGAGCCCCGGGCGATGCGCGGTCACCTCGTTCTCCATCTTCATGGCCTCGATCACGCAGATCACCTGGCCCGGCGAGACCTCGTCACCGTCGGAGACCTCGACCGCGAGCACCGTCCCCTGCATCGGGCTGACGACCGCCTCGCTCCCCGCCCCGGTCGTCCCGCCGGAGACGCGCTCCCGCCGCCGGCGAGCCAGCTCCGCGTAGGGTGGCTCCGCGGCGTGGAGGCGCACCTCGAAGCGGCGCCCGTCCACCTCGGCGAGCACGACCCGATCGCGGGTCCGTCCCGTACCGACCGTCGCGGGACCGCCCCGGGTCGTCAGCTCCCGGGCGCGGGCGGCGAGCTCGTCGCTCTCCACGAGCCCGCGACAGGTGGCGCCCTCGACGAAGCAGGGGTGGGAGAGCAGGGCCCGGTGGAAGCCGATGAGCGTCGTGATCCCCTCGATCGCGTACTCCGAGAGCGCGCGTAGCATCCGCCGGCGCGCGCTCTCGCGGTCGCGGTCCCAGACGATCAGCTTGGCGATCAGCGGGTCGTAGAGCCCCATCACCTCGGTCCCCTCGACGACACCCGAGTCGACCCGGACGCCCGGGCCCGCGGGCTCGCGGTAGCGGGTGATCGCCCCGGGGGTCGGCAGGAAGCCGCTCGAGGGGTCCTCCGCGTTGATGCGGCACTCGATCGCGTGGCCCGCCACCCGCACGTCCTCCTGGGCGAACGAGAGGGGCTCGCCGGCCGCGATCAGGACCTGCTCGCGGACGAGGTCGATGCCGGTGACCATCTCCGTCACCGTGTGCTCGACCTGGATCCGCGTGTTCATCTCGAGGAAGTAGTAGTTCCCGTCCGGATCGAGCAGGCCCTCGATCGTCCCGGCCGAGCGGTAGCCGGCGGCGCGGGCGGCGTCGACGGCGATCCGCCCGATCCGCTCCCGCAGCTGTGGGGAGACCGCCGGCGACGGGCTCTCCTCGACCAGCTTCTGGTGGCGACGCTGGATCGTGCAGTCACGCTCGCCGAGGTGCAGCACGGTTCCGTGCGCATCCGCGAGCACCTGCACCTCCACGTGACGCGGGTCATCGATGTACTTCTCCACGTACACGGTCGGGTCGGAGAAGTACGCCTCGCCCTCCCGGCGCGCCGACTGGTAGGCCCGCTCGGCCTCCGCGGCATCCGACACCACCTTGAACCCCTTGCCGCCGCCTCCGGCCGCCGCCTTGATCGCCACCGGCCAGCCGAACTCGTCGCCGAGCCGCACGACCTCCTCGACCGACTCGACCGGCTCCGTCGTCCCCGGCACGATCGGGACGCCCGCCGCTCGCATCAGCTCCCGGGCGGCGACCTTCGATCCCATCAGCTCGATCGCCTCCGGCGGCGGGCCGATCCAGACAAGCCCTGCCTCTCCGACCGCGCGGGCGAAGCGGGCGTTCTCGGCGAGGAATCCGTAGCCGGGGTGGATCGCCTCCGCACCGGCCGCGACGGCCGTCTCGATCAGCCGCTCCTGCACGAGGTAGCTCTCCGCGGCCGGTCCGGGGCCGACCAGGTAGGCCTCGTCCGCGGCCGCGACGTGCAGCGACGCGCGATCCGCCTCCGAGTACACGGCGACGGCTCCGACGCCGAGCTCGCGCAGCGTCCGGAACACCCGGATCGCGATCTCACCCCGGTTGGCGACGAGCACTTTCCTGAACGGAGGCACGGCCGGGCGTATTCTGCTTGTTCATGACTCTCGCCGACCAGCTGACCGTCGCCAGGGTGATCTCCGTGCCGCTCGTCGTCGCGCTCTTCGCCCTCGACTTCGACGGTCACGCCTACTGGGGCACCGCCGTGTTCGGCGCCGCCATGCTGACCGACCAGGTCGACGGCTGGCTGGCCCGACGGTCCGGCACGAGCACGGAGCTCGGCAAGGTTCTCGACCCCGTCGCGGACAAGGTGCTCGTGATGGCAGCACTGGTCGTGCTCGTGCCGGTCGTGCCCGCATGGATGGTCGCGGTGATCGTCGCTCGCGAGTTCGTCGTCTCCGGACTGCGTCTGGCCGCCCTCGAGCGTGGCGTGGTCGTCGCCGCCCGTGACCTGTCGAAGCTGAAGACGTGGGGCCAGTCAGTCGCCGTCGGCCTCGCGGGGCTCGCCGCCGGAGGCGCGATCTCCACCGACATCGCCTGGTGGGCTTTGCTCGCCGCTCTCGTCCTGACCGTGCTCTCCGGGCTCGAGTACGCCTGGCACGCACCCGGACTGCTCCGTGGACGCCAACCTGCGTAGCTACGAGTCTCGCGACCGCGGCGCGCTCCTCGCGCTCTCCCGCCGCGCGCTCGCCAGGGAGGAGGAGCAGGTCGGGGCGCCGCTCTGGGCGAGCGAGGAGGAGCTGGACGCCGAGCTCGCGGGGCTCGGCTACCGGCCCGCCGACACGCTGCGCGTGATCGAGGAGGAGGGCGAGGCAGTTGCGTTCGGCGGGATCGTGGTCGCCGACGGGGCGACGCTGATGGGGCCGCTCGTCGCGCCGCGGTTCCGGGGTCGTGCCTTCGGCCGCAGCCTGCTCGAGGCGTCGATCGAGCTGGCGCGCGAGCGGCGGCTCGAGTTGCTCGCGGCGTCGCTGGGTGCCCACAACATCGGCGGGCGGCTCCTGCTCGAGCGGGCCGGGTTCCGCCCCAGTGGTGCGCTCCAGGCCGTCTACCGGATCCTGCCCGATGCCCACCGCGCGATCGGACAACCGAGCGAGGGCGTCACGAGCCGGATGGCCGAGACCGCCGACGTCGAGCGTGTGCTCGCGATCTGCAACGAGTGTTTCGCCCCGGGTACCTCGTCCGAGGAGTCCTGGCGGCAGGCGATCGAGCGGCGCCAGGTACGGCTCGCGGAGCAGGCGGGAGAGCCGATCGCGCTTGTCCGCGTCGACCTCGCCAACCGGCGCGTCTTCCACGGGGTGACGGCTGCGGCGCGAGCCCGCGGGATCGGAGGCTACGTGCTCAGCGAGGCGCTCGAGGAGTACTGGCGCTTGCGTCCCGGCACGCCGCTACGTCTCATGGCGCCCGCTGCCAATGTTGCTGCGAGCCGGATCTACCGTCGTCAGGGGCTCGTCCCCTGGCTCCTGCTCCAGCTGTTCGAGCTCGCTCTGTAGGAAGTGGCAGGCCTCCCTGCGCGGGGAGTGGATCGCGCTCGAGCGCTTCCTCGAGGCCGTCGTACCACCAGGCGCTCCGGCCGTCCGCACGGCCGTCACGAAACGCGAGCTCGGCGAGCGCGCGCTCGATCGCGACCCGCTCGTCGGGAGTCGGCTCCGGTGTGATCTCGAGCTCCATTGCTGGCAGGCAGGGTAAAGGCTTCAGGCCCGCGTGACGATATCGACGGACGATGCGCCGGTTCCTCACCAGCGTCGCCCTTGGCCTCGCGCTGCTCGCGGCGACTCCCGCCGGGCATGCCGCCCAGCTAGCCCCGCCGCCGCCTGCCGCCGCCGGCGACGAGCCCGGCGCCGGCAGCGCGTCCTGGGCCAAGGCGGAGATCGCCGCGGTCGTCGCCGCGGGTCTGATGGCTCCGACGCAGGCCGAGTTCCGGCCCGACGACCTGCTCACCAAGGGTGAGCTCGCCGAGGTGATCGTGGCGCTCGGCGGTCGGGCCGCTCTCCCGGTCGATCCGGCGCGCCCCGTCAAGCTGCGGGAGCTCGACGGGGCTCTGGTGCGGCTGCTCGGGCTGAAGGCGAGGGCGAGGCAGCTGAAGGGGACGCTCGCCGCGGCGGGCCTCGCTCCGCGCGGCTTCACGGCGAACGAGGTCGTGGCGCGGCTGCTCGGGCTTCGCCTCAACCACCCGGAGGGCGACGATCGTCTCGAGCTGCTTCCGGGCCAGCCGGCCACGCGCGCGGAGGCCGCCTACTCGGTCGCCCGCGTCCTCGCCCTGCGCGCGAGCGGGGAGGCGGCCGCGATCGGCGCCAGGGCTGCGAGCCTGACGGTTCCGGAGCTGAGCGAGTGGCAGCGGCGCGTGCTCGAGCGGGCTGTCCGCTTCGTCGGCTACCCGTACATCTGGGGTGGCTCCTCCGAGCGACCGCAGGCCCCGTTCGGGACGCCCGTTCCCGGCGGCTTCGACTGTTCCGGATTTGTCTGGCGCGTCTACAAGCTCGAGCCATTCGAGGGGGGCGCGGACCTGTCGGGCACGCTGCGCGGCCGCACGACCTACGCGATGAGCGGCGAGGTGCCGAAGGAGCTTCGGATCCCCTTCGAGGCGCTCGCGCCCGCGGACGTCGTCTTCTTCGGCGACAGGGGCCCGAAGTCGAGGCCGGGTCAGATCGGCCACATGGGCATCTACCTCGGTAGCGGCTGGATGATCCACTCCTCGAGCCGCGGCACGACGATCGCCCCGCTCGAGGGCTGGTACGCGGATCGTTTCGCCTGGGGCCGGCGTCCGCTCGACGAGGCGGGGCTGGCGGAGCCGACCGCTCCGCCGGCCGGGTAGCCCACACCGGAGCGCGTTCACCCATCGGGGGGATGCCGTATCCCCTGTCCGGCGGGGATACTCGCTGCGTCCGTGGCGACCAGCCACACCGTCTTTCCCGAACGATCGTGACACTCCGCCAGATCACGGCGCGAAGCCTTGCCGAGCAGGGCGCGCGCGCCTCCCGTATCGTGCCGGCCGCGCTCGCCGCCGCCGGTCTCGTCGCGCTCGTCGGGTGGAGCTTCGCCTCCTCCCGGGCGTGGCTGCTCCTCGCGGTTGCCCTGGCTGGCCCCGTGCTCGCGGTCGCGCTCTACCGCCGCTCGGTCCGGGGCGCCATCGAAGCGACCCGGCTCGCTCTGACCGATCAGCTCACCGGGCTCGGCAACTACCGGCGGTTTCTCGAGCGACTCGAGCGGGAGGTCGACACCGCAGCCTCGAGCGGTCGCCCGCTCGCGCTGTGCCTCCTCGACATCGACCATTTCAAGCGGGTCAACGATCGCTTCGGCCACCCGGCGGGCGACCGGGCGCTCACGGAGGTGGCGGCCTGCCTGCGTCACGGCGGGGAGGCGTTCCGGCTCGGCGGCGACGAGTTCGCGCTGCTGATCGAGGGCCGCGACGAGCCGGCTGCGCTGGGCATCGCCGAGTCCGTGCTCCGGCGGATCGCGTCGGCCTCCTACAGCCACGGCGACCCGGTGACCGCCTCCGCGGGCGTGGTCGTGTTTCCCGGGCACGGCGTCGAGCGGAGCGCGCTCGTGCGGGCGGCGGACAGCGCTCTCTATCGCGCCAAGGGCGACGGTCGCAACCGCGCGTGCGCGCATCGACCCGAGCTCACGTGGGATCCGGTCCGGCTCACCAACGAGGCCGGCTCGGCCGGCACGCTCGCCCAGGCGGCGGCCGCGCTCGCCGGCGCGATCCGTGCGCGAGGGATCGAGGACGGCCAGGGGGCGGCCACGGGCGATCTTGCAGCCCGGGTTGCACGCCGGATGGGCCTCCCCCCCGAGCACGTCGACATGATCGGTTTCGCCGCGACGCTCAGCGACGTCGGAAAGCTCGCGCTTCCCGACGAGTTGCTGAAGAAGCCGGGCCCGCTGACCGACGCGGAACGGCGTGCGCTCGAGCGGCATCCCCTGATCGGGTCGGAGATCCTCGACTCGCTCGGTGCCGACGCCGTCGCGACATGGGTGCGACATCACCACGAGCGCTGGGACGGCGCGGGCTACCCCGGGAGGCTCGCGGGTGACCGGATCCCGATCGGAGCACGGATCCTGTTCGTCGCCGACGCGTTCGAGGCGATGACGAGTGACCAGGCCTGGCGCTCCGGACTCGCTCGCGAGGAGGCGCTTGACGAGCTCGAGCGCTGTGCGGGCACCCAGTTCGATCCTGACGTGGTCGCAGCTCTCGTGGTCGAGGTGAGGACTCCCGCTCGGCCCGTTCTGCCCGTCGCTGTCGGCGCCTGACCTCGCAGCGTCAGAGCGGGATGTTGCCGTGCTTTCGCTGCGGCGTGCGCTCGCGCTTGGTGAGAGCGGTTCGGAGCGCTTCGACGAGCACCGGCCGGCTCCGGCGCGGCTCGATCACGTCGTCGATGTAGCCTCGCTCGGCGGCCGTGTAGGGGTTCGCGAACTCGGCCTTGTACGCGTCGATCAGATCGGCGCGTCGGGCCTCGGGGTCGACCGCCCCCTCGAGCTCGCGGCGGAAGACGATGTTGACGGCGCCCTCGGGGCCCATCACGGCGACCTCGGCGGTCGGCCAGGCGAAGTTGAAGTCGGCCCGGATGTGCTTCGAGCTCATGACGTCGTAGGCGCCGCCGTAGGCCTTGCGGGTGATCAGCGCGATCTTCGGCACGGTCGCCTCGCAGTACGCGTACAGCAGCTTGGCGCCGTGGCGGATGATCCCGCCCCATTCCTGGGCCGTGCCGGGGAGGAAGCCGGGGACGTCGACGAACGTGACGAGCGGGACGTTGAACGCGTCGCAGGTGCGGACGAAGCGGGCGCCCTTGACGGAGGAGTCGATGTCGAGCGTGCCGGCGAGCGCCTTCGGATTGTTGGCGACGACGCCGATCGGGTGGCCACCCAGGCGGGCGAAGCCGCAGACGATGTTCTCCGCCCAGTGGGGCTGCACCTCGAGGAAGTCGCCGTCGTCGACGATTCGGTCGATCACGCCCCGGATGTCGTACGGCTTGTTCGGGTTGTCTGGGACGATCCCGTCGAGCTCCGGATCCTCGCGCTCGACCGGGTCGGCCGGCTCCGCGAACGGCGGCGCCTCACGGTTGTTCTGGGGGAGGAACGAGAGCAGGTAGCGGGCGTCCTCGAGCGCGGCCTCCTCGCCGGGCGCGGTCAGGTGCGCGACGCCCGAGCGTGAGCCGTGCGTGGCCGCGCCGCCGAGCTCCTCGAACGTCACCTCCTCGCCGGTGACGGTCTTCACGACCTCGGGGCCGGTGATGAACATGTACGAGGTCTCCTCGACCATCAGCACGAAGTCGGTCATTGCCGGCGAGTAGACGGCTCCGCCGGCGCACGGTCCCATGATCAGGCTGAGCTGCGGGATCACCCCGGAGGCCTGGACGTTGCGCCAGAAGATCTCCGCGTAGCCGCCGAGCGAGACGA
>JAHDVS010000016.1:26539-44752 GCA_023382435.1 Thermoleophilia bacterium | reverse complement strand
CGTAGATGTTGCGCTCCTCGGGCTCGCCCGGGTCGAGCTTGCGCTCGATCCCGTCCCGCATGGCCATGATCAGCGCGGCCAGCGACAGGTACGGGTTGACAGCCGAGTCGACCGAGCGGTACTCGAACCGCCCGGGCGCCGAGACCCGCAGCGCCGTGGTGCGGTTCTGGTAGCCCCAGTCGGCGAAGACCGGCGCCCAGAAACCGGTGTCCCAGAGGCGGCGGTAGGAGTTGACGGTCGACGCGGTGACGCAGGTGAGGGCGCCGAGGTGCTCGATGATCCCGCCGATCGCCCAGAGCCCGAGCTGGCTCGGCTTCTGCATGTCGCGGGTCTCGGGCATGAAGACGTTCTCGTCGCCGCGCCAGAGCGAGATGTTGTGGTGGCAGCCGTTGGCCGACACGCCCATGAAGGGCTTCGGCATGAAGCACGGGAACGCGCCGAGCTCGCGGCCGACCTGCTTGCAGATCTGGCGGTACGTCGTCAGGTTGTCGGCGGTCTGCTCCGCGCGATCGAACTGGAAGTTCAGCTCGAGCTGGCCCGGGGCGTCCTCGTGGTCGCCCTGGATCATGTCGATTCCCATGGCGTCGCAGTACTCGACCACGCGGTGGATCAGCGGCTGCAGCTCCGCAAACTGGTCGATGTGGTAGCAGAACGGCTTGGTCATGCCCTCGACGGAGGGCGTGCCGTCGGCGTTCAGCTTCAGCCACATCATCTCGGGCTCGGTGCCGGCGCGCAGGTGCAGGCCCGTCGCAGCCTCGAACTCGGCCTGGATCCGCTTCAGGTTGCCGCGGCAGTCCGAGCTGAGGAAGGCGCCGGGGTCGTCACGCTCCTCGCGGTTGCGAAAGCAGGTGCACCAGACGCGTGCCGTCTTCGGGTCCCACGGGAGCGGCTGAAATGTCTCGGGCTCCGGGATGCCGACCAGCTCGGGGGCCTCGGGGCCGTAGCCGATGTAGTTGCCGTGCCGGTCGGTGAACAGGTTCGCCGTCGCCCCGTAGACGAGCTGGAAGCCCTTCTCGGCCATGGCCTCCCAGTGCGCAGCCGGGACGCCCTTGCCCATGATGCGGCCGGTGACGGAGACGAACTGGTAGTAGATGTAGCGGATGCCCTCGGCGTCGATCCGCCGGCGCACCTCCTTCACCAGCTCGTCGCGCCCCGCGGTGCGGACGAAGTTCTCGAGATCGGTCGCCACACTGCCTCCTTCTGTGCGCTGCGGTCGTGGTCGCTGCGATTCCTACGCCGTCGCGGCCGGCGCGTCAACCTGTCAGTGCCGTGAGGGCAATACTATTGCCATTTTCGCGGCGAGTCGAGTCGCACCGCGCCCCGACCGGGCGGGTCATGACCCGCCCCTACTAGACTCGGGGGGTGAAGGTCCTGGTGGTCGGATCGGGCGGCCGCGAGCACGCGCTCGCGCGCGCGCTCGCGCGCGGCTCCTCGCTCGAGGAGTTGCACGCCGCGCCCGGCAACCCCGGAATCGCCCGGATCGGGCGCTGCCACCCGGTTCGCGGCGAGGATATCGAGGGCCTCGTCGACCTGTGCCGCACGGCTCGGATCGACCTCGCGGTCGTCGGGCCGGAGGCCCCTCTGGTCGCCGGCGCGGCCGATGCGCTGCGCCGCTCGGGCGTCGCGGTGTTCGGCCCCGGGGCGGCGGCGGCGCGCATCGAAGGGTCGAAGTCGTACGCGAAGGGGGTCATGGAGGCAGCGGGCGTTGCGACCCCGCGGCGCCTCGACGAGGCGACCGCCCCGTGCGTGCTCAAGGCCGACGGGCTCGCTGGCGGCAAGGGCGTCTTCGTCTGCCCGACCCCGGCGGACGTCGACGCCGCGCTGCCACGCGCGCGGGCGATCGGGGGCGCGCTCGTGGTCGAGGAGCTGCTCGAGGGTGTCGAGCGCTCGGTCTTCGCGGTCTGCGACGGCGAGCGGGCGGTCCCGCTCCCCGCCGCTCAGGACTACAAGCGCCTCGGTGACGGCGATCGCGGCCCCAACACCGGGGGGATGGGAGCGTACTCGCCAGTCCCGGGCATGACGGAGCGAGAGATCGAGGCCGTGCTCGAGACGGTGCACCGTCCGGTCCTCGCCGAGCTGGCCCGGCGGGGCACGCCCTTCGTCGGGTTGCTCTACGCCGGTCTGATGCTGACGGAGCGCGGGCCGCTCGTGCTCGAGTTCAACTGCCGCTTCGGCGACCCTGAGACCCAGGCGATCCTGCCGCGGCTCGAGAGCGACCTGCTCGAGCTGCTCACCGCGGCAGCAGGCGGAGACCTCCGCGGACAGGAACCGGCCGTGTCGAGCCGCGGCGCAGTCACGGTCGTGCTGGCCTCCCGGGGCTACCCGGACGCAACCGAGGCGGGCGTCGTGATCGACGGCCTCGAGGACGCCGAGCGGCTCGGCGCGGTCGTCCTCCACGCCGGGACAGCGCTCCGCGGGGACACGATCGTGTCCGCGGGTGGGCGAGTCCTCAACGTGACCGCGCTGGGCGCGACCGTGGCGGAGGCCCGGGCACGCGCCTACGACGCCGTCGAATGCATAGACTTCCCCGGAGCCCAGTACCGGCGCGATATCGCGCTCGAGACCGTCGATGTCCCAGCCTGAAGCGGCACCGCAACCGTATGCGATCTTCGAGGAGCTCGAGGACGAGATCGCTCCGCTCGTCGGCATCCTGATCGGCTCCGAGTCCGACCGGGAGGCGATCGAGCCCGCGCGCGAGGAGCTGGGCGCCCGCGGGATCTCCAGCGAGCTTCGCGTCCTCTCGGCGCACCGCGATCCGCACGGCGTCGCGGAGTACGCGTCGAACGCGGCGCTACGCGGCGTGCGGGTGATCATCGCCGGCGCGGGCATGGCGGCGGCGCTGCCCGGCGTCGTCGCCGCCTACACGGAGCTGCCGGTGATCGGCGTGCCGCTGACGTCGTCGAAAAGCGCGCTGGGCGGCCTCGACGCGCTGCTCTCGATCGTGCAGATGCCACCGGGCGTACCCGTCGCCTGCGTCTCGGTCAACGGATCGAGGAACGCGGCGATCCTCGCCGCGCAGATCCTCGCGCAGGGGGGGGCCTACCAGGGCCCCCGATCGGCGACGGCCTGACGCGCCGTGGGCCGGCGCCTCGCCCTCGTCGCACTGCTCGCTCTCACGCTCGCCGCGACCGGCACTGCCGGGGTCGCCGCCGCGAGCGGCGACGCGTCCCGGCCGAAGATGACCTGGAAGCCGATCCCGTTCGGCGCGAAGCGCAAGGCCGAGATGGCCGCGTACTCGAAGCGCCACTACGGGGCGGCACAGGCGTCCTGGCGTCTCGACAGCCCCAGGGTGATCGTCCAGCACTTCACCGGCTCGAACAGCTTCGAGTCCGCCTGGTGGACGTTCCATGCGAACACCCCGGACGGTGAGCTACACGAGCTGCCCGGGGTCTGCGCGCACTTCGTCATCGACCGGGACGGAACGATCTACCAGCTCGTCCCGCTGAAAGTGCGCTGCCGCCACACGGTCGGCCTCAACTACACAGCGATCGGGATCGAGCACGTCGGCACGAGCGACGCCGGCGTGCTCGGAAACAGACGCCAGCTCGCCGCGTCGCTGCGCCTGACGGTCTGGCTGATCGACCGCTTCGGGATCTCCTACGGCAACGTGATCGGCCACAACGAGAACCGCGACAGCCCCTACCATCTCGAGCGCTACGCGGGCTGGCGCTGCCAGACCCACGGTGACTTCACCCGGGCGAGCATGAACGTCTACCGCGGCAAGGCGAAGAAGCTCGCGAAGCGAAGCGGCGTCGCCGCCGGGCCGGGGCCGCGCTGGGAAGCCAGCGGCTGCTGACCCGCCAGCCCCGGGGCCCGCGGCGCTGGCGCAGCATTGGTCTGGGCCTCTGGCCCGGCCCGTAGAATGGTGGCGTGATCCCCCGCTACTCCCGTCCGGCCATGAAGGCGGTGTGGTCGGACGAGGCCCGGCTGGCGCGGCTGCTCGAGGTCGAGCTGGCCGCGACGGACGCGTGGGCCCAGCTCGGGGTCGTTCCGCGCGAGGCAGCCCTCGAGCTGCGCGAGCGGGCGCAGCCGCCCTCGCCCGAGCGGGTCGCCGAGATCGAGCGCGTCACCAACCACGACGTCGCCGCGTTCGTCGACGCGGTCGCCGAGCAGGTCGGCCCCGCCGGGCGCTGGCTCCACTACGGGCTCACGTCGTCGGACGTGCTCGACACCGCGCTCGCGCTCCAGGTGCGCGAGGCCGGCGCGCTCGTCCTCCAGGGGCTCGACGCCGCCCTCGCCGCCGTCGCGCGCCGCGCCTTCGAGCACCGGACCACCGCCGCGGTCGGCCGCACCCACGGCGTCCACGCCGAGCCGATCACGTTCGGCGCCAAGCTCGCCGGCTGGGCGTTCGAGCTCGAGCGCGCCCGCGCCCGGGTCGCGCGCGCGCTCGACGGGCTCAGGGTCGGCAAGTTGTCCGGGACGGTCGGCGTCTACGCGGGCGGCGACCCCGAGCTCGAGCGGCTCGTCTGCGAGCGGCTGGGGCTCGAGCGGGAACCGGCCGCAACGCAGGTCGTGCCGCGCGACCGACTCGCCGAGCTCCTGGGTGCTCTCGCCGTCACGGCGGCCTCGCTGGAGCGCTTCGCGACCGAGATCCGCCACCTCGCCCGCACCGAGGTGCGCGAGGTGGCGGAGCCGTTCGGACGCGGCCAGAAGGGCTCCTCGGCGATGCCGCACAAGAAGAACCCCGTCGTGGCCGAGCGGATCTGCGGGCTCGCTCGCGTCGTCCGCGCCGCCGCCCTCGTCGGACTCGAGAACGTCGCGCTCTGGCACGAGCGCGACATCTCGCACTCGAGCGCGGAGCGGGTCGTCGTCCCGGACGCCTTCCTCGCCCTCGACTACATGCTCGAGCGCTTCACCTGGCTCGTCGACGGGCTCGTCGTCGACGCCGCCCGGATGCACCGGAACCTCGAGGCCTCCTTCGGCCTCGTGTTCAGCCCCCGCCTCCTCGACGCCCTCGTCGCGAGTGGGCTCGAGCGCGACCGCGCCTACCGGCTCGTCCAGGGCCACGCGCTGCGCGCCTGGGAGGAGGAGCTCGACTTCCGCACGCTCGTCGAGGCCGACCCGGAGCTCGCCGGCCGGCTCGGCCCGCAGGGGATCGCTGCCGCGTTCGATCTCGACGCCGTGCTCGCCCACGTCGACACGATCTTCGAGCGCCTCGACGCGCTCGTCGCCAGGGAGACCGTCCATGCCTGATTCCGCCGATGCCGCGACCCACATCGCGAGCGGCAAGGTGCGCGAGCTCTACGAGCTCGACAGCGAGCGCCTCCTGCTCGTCGCGAGCGACCGCATCTCAGTCTTCGACGTGGTGCTACCGACCGAGATCCCCGACAAGGGCCGCGTCCTTACCGGCCTGTCCGGATTCTGGTTCGCGCGCACGCGAGAACTCTGCCCCAACCACCTGCTCGCGCTGCGGCCCGACGGCCGCTCGACCGAGTGCCGCCGGCTCGAGATGCTCCCCGTCGAGTGCGTCGTTCGCGGCTACCTCGCCGGCTCCGGCTGGAAGGACTACCAGCGGACCGGCGCGACCTCCGGGCACGCCCTCCCGGCCGGGCTGCTCGAGTCGCAGCAGCTGCCCGAGCCGATCTTCACGCCCGCGACCAAGGCGACCTCGGGTCACGACGAGAACATCACGAGGGAGCAGGCGGCGACGCTCGTCGGCCCGGACGTCCTCGCGGAGATCGAGCGCCTCTCGATCGCCCTCTACCGCTTCGGCGCCGAGCACGCGGCCGCACGGGGCATCATCCTCGCCGACACGAAGTTCGAGCTCGGCCGCGATCCCGACGGGCAGCTCGTCCTCGGGGACGAGGCGCTGACACCCGACTCCTCACGCTTCTGGCCGGCCGACGGGTACGAGCCGGGGCGGCCGCAGGCCTCCTTCGACAAGCAGTACGTGCGCGACTACGCCGAGGCGCTCGGCTGGGACAAGACCCACCCCGGCCCCGAGCTCCCGGGCGAGGTCGTGGCCGGAACCCGGGCCCGCTACGTGGAGGCGTTCGAGCGGATCACGGGGATCGCCTTCGACGCCTACCTCGCCGACCCGAATGTGGTGCGACGATGAGGGCGACCGTGCTCGTCCGCCCCAAGGCCGGCATCCTCGACCCTCAGGGCGAGGCGGTCCGCGGCGGGCTCGACCACCTCGGCTTCCGGGTCCGCGAGGCGCGGGTCGGGCGGGTGATCGACCTCGAGCTCGAGGCCGGCAGCGCCGAGGAAGCTCGGGCGGCGCTCGAGAAGATGTGCCGGACACTGCTCGCAAACCCGCTGATCGAGAGCTACGAGATCGTCCTCGACTCCGAAGGGGCCGGGTGAGCGCCGCCCCCCGGCCGGGAGTCGCGGTCGTCGCCTTCCCGGGCTCGAACGACGACGGGGACGCGGTCCTCGCGCTCGAGGGCCTCGGCGCCAACTCGTTCGCGGTCTGGCACGGCGAGCCGGCGCTACCGCCGGCAGACGCCGTCGTCCTTCCCGGCGGCTTCTCCTACGGGGATTACCTGCGCTGCGGCGCGATCGCCCGCTTCTCGCCGGTGATGGCCGCCGTGCGCGACTTCGCCGCTCAGGGCGGCCCGGTCCTCGGTATCTGCAACGGCTTCCAGATCCTCTGCGAGGCGGGCCTGCTTCCGGGAGTCCTGCGCCCCAACCGCACGCTTCGGTTCGTCTGCCGCGACGTGGCGCTGCGCGTCGAGGAGGCGGCGGCGCCGTTCACGTCGCGCTGCGAGGCCGGGCAGCGGCTCGTGATCCCGGTCAAGCACGGGGAGGGTTGCTACTTCGCCCCGCCGGACCTGCTCGCCGAGCTCGAGGCCCACGGGCAGGTCGTGCTGCGCTACGCGCCCGGCGAGAACCCGAACGGAGCGGTCGACGACATCGCGGGCGTGCGCAACCGCGCTGGCAACGTGCTGGGGCTGATGCCCCATCCCGAGCATGCCGTCGACTCCCTGCTCGGCTCGGCCGACGGGGCGCTCGTGCTCGGCTCGCTCGTCGACTTCGCCCGGGACCGTCTGCTCGCGGCCGCGCCCCAGCCGGCGGGTGCCCGCCCGTGAGCCGCTTCCTGAAGCGGGCACTACGCGTGGCGGGCGTCGCGCTGGTCGCGGCCGCCGTGGCGAAGGAGCTCTCGCGCCCCCGCGAGGAGCGGGAGTGGCAGGGCGAGCTCGGCGGCCTCGTCCCCTACGACTTCCGCCCACCCACGCCGGCACGCGTGCTCGAGCGCTGGTGGAACCCGGACGACCCGAGGCTCTTCACGCCGCACGTCTTCGGCGTCGGCTGGAGCCTGAACCTGGCCCGGCTGGCCCGGCTCTTCCCCCGCTAGCCGCCCGCCCGGGCCCGGGCTACCCGGCGCTTTGATGCCAGAGTGGCCGGTAGCCGGCGGACAGCGCCGCGAGCACGGTCGGCGGCGTAAGCACGTCGATCTCGGCTATCTCGGTCGCGGCCCGGGGCCCGGCGGGCCCGTAGCCGGCCGGCGCCCAGCGCAGCAGCTGCTCGCCGCGCACGGCGAGAAGCTCTCCGCCCGCGGAGACGACCGCCCCGTCCGGTAGCTCCCCGAGCCGGCGGCGGTGGACGCGCTTTGCCCGCCCATCGAGCCGCTCGGCGTGGAGGAGCCGGTCGAGCTCGGGTGCGCGCAGCCGAGCCGGCGCGCCGATCCCCTTCGTCGCCGCCTCCGCGAAGGCGACCGCCTCGCCCCGGCGACACTCGAAGCACGGGCGGTGGCCGGCCGCGAGCGCGGTCACCTCGTCGAGGAAGAAGAGCTCCGTATACCCGTCGCCCCAGACCTGCCGTCGGCGGCCCCGGAACTCGAGCAGGCAGCAGATCCACGCGCGCGACGTCCAGCGCCGCCCGGTCAGAAGTCGCGTCGCCGGGTCGTGGATCCGTCCGCCCCGGTTCCCCATCAGCAGACCGCGCGCCGCCACGGCGACCAGTTCCCCGTCGGGGCGCACCCGGTTTCGCAGCGACTCGTGCCCGGCCACGCGCCCGACGCTACACGCCCGGCCGGCGATCCGTCCTCTCGCGCCCTCTCCCGCGGCCCGGCCACCACCCCCTCAGCGCGGGCGCAGGCCCAACGCGCGCGCGAGCGCTCGCCGCTCGCGCAGGCCCTCCCGCAGCCGCTCGAGATCCCCGGCCCGGAGCGTCACCGGCCCACGCCGGGCCGTGCCGCCGGTCGTGTAGGCGAACCGCACCAGCCGCTCGCCGTCCGCCCCCTCGAGCAGCTGAACGAGCGAGCCGAGCTCCCGGCCCCCGCCCGCCTGGGGAATCGCCACCTCCTCGAGCACGGTCGCCCGCCCCCACGGTGTCGTCACGGTCGCCCCCATGGTGCGACGGTAGCGCGGAAACACGCACGGATGGCTCGCGAGTCGTGCCAGGACGATGACGGAGGCGTGCGGCACTTGTGCACGCGCTCCCCTGCGGCTAGCCTCCCGGTGGCGTGAAGGCCGGCAAGGTGCTGCTGATCGTGCTCGGGTCGCTGGCGATCCTGATCGCGCTCGGCTTGCTCGCCGCCGGCGGCGGGCTGCTCTGGGCGCACACGACCCAGCGCGACAACGAGGGCTTCTACACGAGCGAGCTGACCCGCTTCCATACCACCGCGCACGCGATCACGTCCGAGGAGTTGAGCCTGAGCGACGTGCCCGACTGGCTCTTCGGCCAGGGCCGGCTCGGAACGCTGCGCCTGCGCGGCTCGAGCACTGATGCCGGCAAGGAGCTGTTCCTCGGCGTCGCGCGGGATCGGGACGTGGACGCCTATCTCGCCGGCGTCGAGCACGACGAGGTCAGAGAGATCGATATCGACCACAACCGCCGCGTGTCCGTCGAGTACCGGCGCGTCCCGGGCGCCGGCACGCCCGCCGACCCCGCCGCGCAGGCGTTCTGGGTCGCGTCGGCGAGCGGGCCCGGAACGCAGACTCTGACCTGGGACGTCACCGGCGGCGACTGGGCGATCGTGGCGATGAACGCGGACGGCTCGCGGGCGGTCGAGACGGACCTGACGATCGCCGGCAAGACGAGGCTAATCCTCCCGCTCGCGATCGGGCTGCTCGCGGGCGGGGCGCTCCTGCTCGGCGGCGGAGCGACCATGACCTACTTCGGCGCCCGCTCCTCGCGGGGGGCCGCGGCCCTGCCCGAGCCCGGAACGACTCCCCAACCCGTTTCGGCCGGGGCCTACCCCGTCTCGGTCGAGGGCGAGCTCGATCCATCGCTCAGCCGCGGCCTGTGGCTCATCAAGTGGCTGCTCGCGATCCCGCACTTCCTCGTCCTCGTCGTGCTCTGGGTCGCGTTCGCGGTCCTCACCGTCGTCGCCTTCTTCGCGATCCTCGTCAACGGCCGCTACCCGCGCGGGATCTTCGACTTCAACGTCGGGGTCCTGCGCTGGACGTGGCGGGTCGCCTTCTACAGCTACAGCGCGCTCGGCACCGACCGCTATCCGCCGTTCTCGCTGGCGCCCGACCCCGACTACCCCGCCAGCCTCGATGTCGAGTATCCCGAGCGGCTCTCGCGCGGCCTCGTGCTCGTGAAATGGTGGCTGCTCGCGATCCCGCACTACATCGTGATCGGGATCTTCAACGGGAGCTTCGGCTTCAGCCGCTGGGGCTGGGCCGACTGGGGCGACGGAGACTGGGACTTCGGCTGGTGGCCCTGGGGGGGCGGACTGATCGGGATCCTCGTGATCATCGCCGCCGTCCGGCTGCTGTTCACCGGCCGCTACCCGCGCGAGCTGTTCCAGTTCGTCGTCGGCATGAACCGCTGGTCGTTCCGGGTCTGGGCCTACGCCGCGCTGATGCGCGACGAGTACCCGCCCTTCCGGCTCGAGCGCTAGCGCCAGAGTGCTGCGGCGCGTCTGCGTCTACTGCGGCTCGAGCGCGGGCAGGCGGCCCGTGTACGCCAGCGCCGCCCGCGACCTGGCCACGGAGCTCGTGCGTCGCGAGATCGGGCTCGTCTACGGGGGCGCCGCCGTCGGCCTGATGGGGGTGCTCGCCGACGCCGTGCTCGAGCGGGGCGGGGAGGTCGTGGGCGTGATCCCGCGCGGGCTGGTCGAGCGCGAGCTCGCCCACCCCGGGCTGACGGCACTCCGCGTGGTCGAGACGATGCACGAGCGCAAGGCGCTGATGAGCGAGCTCGCGGACGGGTTCGTCGCGCTCCCCGGCGGCATGGGCACCCTCGACGAGCTCGCCGAGGCGATCACCTGGGGACAGCTCGGGATCCACGAGAAGCCGTGCGGGCTCCTCGACATCGACGGCTACTTCGTGCCGCTGCTCGCGTTCGCCGACCACGCGGTGACCGAGGGCTTCCTGCGCCCGGAGCACCGCGCGGCGCTCTCCGCCGCCACCGACCCCGGGGAACTGCTCGAGCTCATGGGCAGGACTCGCTGGCCCCAGCGCCCCACCTGCCCGCCGGCGCCGTAGTCTCCCGACCTGCCCGGGATCCCCGGGGCGGGATCAGCCGCCGGCCGGGCGCTCGATCAGCTCGACACGATAGCCGTCCGGATCGCGCACGAAGCAGAGGCGTGACCCACCCTCGCGCACCCGGTAGGGCGGCCGCTCGGGCTGGATCCCCTGCGCCGCGAGGCGCTCGAGCGCCGCCTCGAGATCACCGACCGCGAGCGCGATGTGCCCGTAGCCGGTACCGAGCTCGTACGAGGAAACGCCGAAGTTATGGGTCAGCTCGAGCCGGTCGCCGTCGCCGGGCAGGCCCATGAAGATGTTGATCGCCTCGTCGCGGATCGGCATCCGGCGGCGCTCCTCGAACCCGAGCGCCTCGTAGAACGCGACCGACCGGTCGGGGTCGGTGATGCGGTAGCAGGTATGGACGAGCTCCACGATCGCAGCCTACCGCGGGTCAGGCGTGGCGCGCGAGCAGCGTCGCGGCCCGCCCCGGATTCGGGGCGAACGCGAGCGGCACGAGCGCCGCCAGCGTCGCGACGCCGCCGAGAACGAACATCGAGCGGTAGCTGCCTGTCGCGGCGATCGTCCACCCTGCCACGGGCAGCGCGACGATGGCCGCCGCGGCCCGCAGCGAGAAGTAGAGAGCCGTGTACCCACCCGCCTCACCGCGGGGGATCAACGCCGCGAACAGCGAGTAGCCGAGCGTCGAGATCAGGCCGAACCCGATCGCCGCCGGCAGTACGGAGAGGGAGACCATCACGAGGCTCGTCGAAGCGGCGATCGCGAGGAAGCCCGCGCCCATGAGCGCGACGCCCGCGACAAGCAGGGGCTTGTGCCAGCGCGGTCCGCACAGGCGACCGGACAGCCCCATCGCAACGCCGGAGGCGACGGCAAACGCCGCGAGCCAGAGCGAGGCAACGCCGGTGCCGAGTCCCAGCACGTTCTTCGCGTAGAGGATGAAGAACACGGGCAGCGAGGCGTAGCCGAGCACCCAGAGGATCTCCGCGGCGAGCATCGCCCGAACGCCCGGCCTGACCATCGCCGCACGGTAGAAACGCACCGGCCGGGGGTGAAGCCGGTGGTGCGCGACCTCGCCGGTCAGGATCGACACCGGGACGAGCCGCAGCGTCGGCCAGGCGAGCAGCGGCATCGCCACCGCGGCGAGAACGAAGGGAGCCCACGTCGCGAGCTCCGTCAGGGCACCGCCGACGACGAGCCCGAGCAGCGCCCCGCCCAGCATCGCCACTTCCTGCGCCCCGTTGCCGCGGGTATGCCCACCCGCCCTGAAGCAATCGTGGACGAGCGCCCGGTGGGCGGTCGTGACGACGTTGACGCCGACGTAGGCGACGAGTCCCGCGAGCGAGAGCACGAGGAACGACGAGCCGTGCCCGAGCGGCACTGCCGCCAGACCGAGCGCCGTCAGGAGGCTGCCGCCCGCGATGAAGGGCCGGCGGCCGTGGCGGACGGTGTGCCGCCGATCGCTCCAGAAGCCGACCGCGAGCGGCACGGCGAAGCCGGCGAGCGAGTTCACGATCATCACCGATCCGATCAGCCCCGGCGCCTGCTTCACCTCGGCGAGCAGAACGGGCAGATACGTGGTCGCGACCGTGCGCACGAGCCCCGCACCGATCGCGGCCGCGGCGAACACGAGGAAGTAGGCGAGTCCGCGACGGGGTACGGTTGCGGGCTCGCTAGAGACGGCTCACCTCAAGCTAAGCCTAGCCGCTGGATCCCCCGTCGCCGGGCAGGTCCTCTTCGAGCAGGGCGAAGAGCACGCCGTCGTGCCAGCTTCCGTGGCGCAGGTATGCGGCCCTGCGCACGCCCTCCCGCACGAAGCCGGCCCGCTCGAACACGCGCAGCGCGGCCTCGTTGAAGCCGTAGACCTCGAGCTGGACACGGTGGTAGCCGAGCTCGCGGATCAGGTGCTCGGCGAGCAGGCGCGATGCGCGCCCGGCCAGGCCCCAGCCCCGCCACGCCGGGTCGACCATCACACCGAACAGGTAGGCGATCCGGCTTCTGCGATTCGCCACCGAGAACGCAAGCCCGCCCGCGGGCTCGAAGCTCCCGTCCGGAGCCTGCGCCTCGAGCACGAGCCGTCCCTCCTCCCGCGGGTCGGCCGCCAGCGCGGCCCGCACCTCGCTCTCCTCCCACGGCGAGACCGAGGCGAGGAAGTCGGCCACCTCCGGCCGGGCCGCGAGCGTAAGCAGGAAGGGCAGGTCGTCCTCGGTCGCTCGCCGCAGCCTGAGTCCCTCGTCCTCGGCGACGGTCACGCCGCGACCCTGCGCCGCCGCACGAGCCCCGAGCCGAGCCCGACGCCGCCGAGGATCAGAGCCAGCCCGAGCAGGGCTGCCAGCGTCAGTGGCTCGTCCAGGACGGCGCTGCCGTAGAGCAGCGCGAAGGCGGGGATCAGATAGGTCACGAGCGAGGATCGCGCCGAACCGTATCGCGTCACGAGCCGGTAGTGGATGAGGTAGGCCACCGACGTGCCGAGGACGCCGAGCACGGCCACCGCCCCGAGCGTCTCCCACCCCGGCACGCGCTCCGGCAGCTGAGCGACCCCGAACGGCAGGATCATGAACGCCGCCGTCGTGATCGCGACGGTGGCGAGCACGAGCGGCGCCGTGCGGGTGAAGTGCCGCTGCGTGAACAGGTTCGCCCAGGCGTAGCAGACCGAGGAGAGAACGACGGCGAGCGTCCCCGCGACTGGCCACCAGCCACGCTCCGGGTGGAGGCCCGTCAGCACGCCGACGCCGACGAGCCCGATCAGGATTCCCGCCAGGCGCAGGCCGCGCGAGCGCTCCCCGGGATTGAGGCGGATCGCGAGCAGGGCGACGAAGATGGGCACGGTCGAGTTCGCGATCGCGGCCACGCCGGAATCGACGTGCTTCTCGCCCCACGCGATCAGCCAGAACGGCAGCGCCGCGTTCAGGAGCCCGAGCGCGAGACCGCGCGAGCCGACGTCCCTGACGCCCGCGAGGGCACCGCGCCAGCCGGCCTGGGCAAGCAGGACGACGACGAGGACGCCGGCGGCGAGGAAGAGCCGCAGCGTCATCATCGCCGCGGGCTCGAGCTCGTCGAGGGCGATCTTGATGAACATGTAGGAGGCGCCCCAGAGCGACGCGAGGACGAGCAGCAGCGGCAGGTACCCGCGGTGCACCCGCCTGAGGCTACCGGCTCCGCCCGGTCGGGCCCGACCGGTAGACTGAACACGCTTCTTGGCCCCGGTCGCACAACAGCCGCTTCATCGCGCGCTCGGCCTGACGGACTGGGAGTTCGACCGTATCTGCGAGCTGCTCGGCAGGGCTCCCAACGACTTCGAGCTCGCGGTCTTCTCGCTGCTCTGGTCCGAGCACTGTGGCTACAAGCACTCGGCGTTGCTGCTCAAGCGCTTCCCGACCTCCGGCCCGGCCGTGCTCCAGGGACCCGGCGAGAATGCGGGCGTGGTCGACGCGGGCGAGGGGCTCGCGGTCGCGTTCAAGGTCGAGAGCCACAACCACCCCTCGGCGGTCGAGCCCTTTCAGGGGTCCGCGACCGGCGTCGGCGGAATCCTGCGCGACGTCGTCGCGATGGGTGCGCGCCCGGTCGCCCTCCTCGACTCCCTGCGCTTCGGCGAGCTCGAGGACGAGCACCAGGGCTGGATGTTCTCGCGGGCGGTGGCCGGGGTCGGCCACTACGGCAACTGCACCGGTGTCCCGACGGTCGGAGGCGAGTGCGTGTTCGACGCCCGCTACGCCGGCAACTGCCTCGTCAACGCGATGTGCGTCGGGCTCCTGCCCGCCGACCGGGTCACGAGAGCCAGCATGAGCGGCCCCGGCAACCTCGTCGTTCTCTACGGCGCCACCACCGGCCGCGACGGGATCGGCGGAGCGAGCGTCCTCGCCAGCGCGGAGCTCTCGGCCACCGGTGAGGACAAGCGCCCGACCGTCCAGGTCGGCGACCCGTTCACGGGCAAGAAGCTGATCGAGGCGAGCCTCGAGCTGGTCGAGGGCGGGCTCGTCGAGTCGCTCCAGGATTGCGGAGCGGCCGGGCTCGCCTCGTCGCTCGCCGAGATGGCCTCGAAAGGCGGCGCCGGTGTCGACGTCCACCTCGACCGCGTACCGCTGCGCGAGACCGGCATGGAGCCCTGGGAGATCATGATCTCCGAGAGTCAGGAGCGGATGGTCGCGGTCGTCGAGCCGGGGAGGCTCGGGGAGGTCGAGGCGGTCTGCGCCAAGTGGGAGCTGCCCTGCACCGCGATCGGCGAGGTGACCGCGACCGGGCACCTGCGCTGCTTCGCGGGCGGCGAGCCGGTCGGCGACATCCCCGCTCGCCTGCTGACCGACGAGGCGCCGCGCTACCGGGTCGAGATGAGGCCGCGCGCGCTCGAGCGGCCCGTGGCGGCTCCGGTCTCGCCCGCCGCGCCCGACCAGCTCCTGCGCCTGCTCGGCTCGCCGAACGTCGCGAGCCGGGCCTGGGTGTACACCCAGTACGACCAGCTCGTCCAGTCGCGTACGGTTCGCCGGCCCGGCCTCGACGCGGCCGTGCTGAGGCTGCGCCCCTCGAACCGAGGGCTCGCCGTCTCGCTCGACGGCTGCGGGCGGCTCGCGTCGCTCGACCCGCGCGCTGGCGGCTCGCTCGCCGTGCTCGAGGCGGCCCGAAACGTCGCCTGCGCGGGCGGTCGCCCGCTTGCCGTCACCGACTGCCTCAACTTCGGCAACCCCGAGAAACCCGAGATCGCCTGGGAGCTCGCGGAGGCGATCGAGGGGATGGCGCTCGCGTGCGAGGCGCTGGGGCTGCCCGTGGTCTCGGGCAACGTGTCGCTCTACAACGAGACGGACGGCCGGGCGATCCACCCCACGCCCGTCGTCGGCTGCGTCGGTCTCGTGCCGGACGTGCGCCGCGTCCCGGGCGCCTGGCGCGAGGGGGCCGCGATCTACCTCGCCGGGGCGCCCGAGCTCAGGCTCGACGGCTCCGAGTACCAGGCGCTCCTTCTCGGCGGACCGTCGGGACGGCCGGCCTCCCCCGACCTCGCTGCCGAAGCCGCGCTGGTCGCGTTCCTCGCCGGGATCGCCCCGTTCTCCTCCTGCGTTCACGACGCCTCCGAGGGCGGGCTCGCGGTCTGCCTCGCGGAATGCGCGATCGCGGCGGGCTTCGGGGCCGAGCTCGAGCTCGGTTGGGAGGACCCGGTCGCGCTGTTCGGCGAGGGCGGCGGCCAGGCGATCGTCGCCGGCCACCCCGGCGAGATCCAGACCGTGGCCGCCCGCCACGGCGTCCCGCTCCGGAAACTGGGTGCGGCCGGCGGCGGCGTGCTGCTCGGCATCCCCGTGCAAGAGCTGCGAGCGGCCTACGACTCCGCGCTCCCGGAGGCGCTCGGCTAGCCGTGTGCGGGATCTTCGGCATCCATGCGCCCGACCGCGACGTCGCGCGCATCGCGCACTTCGGGCTGCTCGCGCTCCAGCACCGCGGCCAGGAGTCGGCCGGGATCGCGGTCTCCGACGACGGCCATCTGATGGTGCTGCGCGAGATGGGGCTCGTGGCGCAGGTCTTCACCGAGGAGCGGCTGCGCGGGCTCGCGGGCCAGGCGGCGATCGGCCACACCCGCTACTCGACGACCGGCTCGACGATGTGGACGAATGCGCAGCCGTCCGTGCAGCACGGGAACGGGCGCGCGGTCGCGCTCGGCCACAACGGCAACCTGACCAACACGAGCGAGCTGCGGCAGGAGCTCGTCGCCTCGGGGGCGCGCCTGCGCTCGACCTCGGACACCGAGGTGATCGCGGCGATGATCGCCCGCGACGAGCGGCCGCTCGAGGAGGCGGTGGCGGCGACGATGCGCCGCCTCGAGGGCGCCTACTCGATCGTGCTGCTCTCGGAGGGCAAGCTGATCGGTTTTCGCGACGCCGACGGGATCCGGCCGCTCGCGCTCGGCAGGCTCGACGGCGACTCGCTGCTCGCCTCCGAGTCCTGCGCGTTCGACCTGCTCGGCGCCGAGCACGTTCGCGAGGTCGAGCCCGGCGAGATCGTGGTCGTCGACGCGGGCGGCTGCCGCTCGCTCGAGGCGCTGGCGCCGCGGGCGCGCGGCGCGCTCTGCATCTTCGAGCTGATCTACTTCGCCCGGCCGGACACGCACCTCGCGGGGGTCGAGCTGCACGGTGCGCGCGTCCGGATGGGCGAGCGGCTCGCCCGCGAGGCACCGGTCGACGCGGACGTCGTGATCCCGATCCCCGACTCGGGCACGCCGGCCGCGATCGGCTTCGCCCGCGCGAGCGGGATTCCCTACAGCGAGGGCCTGATCAAGAACCGCTACGTGGGCCGCACGTTCATCCAGCCCGACCAGGCGCTGCGCGAGCACGGGATCCGCACGAAATTCAACCCGCTCGACGAGCTGGCCGGCCAGCGCGTCATCGTTGTCGACGACTCGATCGTCCGCGGCACCACCACCCGCAAGATCGTCGGAATGCTGTTCGACGCGGGCGCGACCGAGGTGCACGTGCGGGTCTCGTCGCCGCCGATCGTGGCGCCGTGCTTCTACGGGATCGACATGGCTACCCGGGGAGAGCTGGTCGCCTCCGGCCGCTCGGTCGAGCAGATCCGCGACCTGCTCGGCGCGACGACGCTCGCCTACCTCTCGCTCGAAGGCCTCCAGGAGGCGACGCGACGGCCGGCGGACACGATGTGCCGCGCCTGCCTGACCGGCAGCTACCCGACGCGGGTCCCCGATCACGGGGAGCTCGCGAAGCTCCGCTTCGAGCCGCGCTCCGCGGTTGCGCCGCATCTCTAGCCTGGACGTTTGACCAGACGGTCAGCTACGTTTCCCGCATGAGCGCTGGGAGGACGCTCACCCTGGACCGTGTGGACCTGCTCGACCACGACCTGTTCGCGGAGCGCGAGCCGTGGGACGTGTTCGAGCTCCTGCAGCGGGAGGCTCCCGTCTACCGCCATCCCGAGCCGCCGCCCGGGCCCGGCTTCTGGGCCGTGACGAAGTACGAGGACGTGCTCTCGGTGCTGCGCGACCCGCGGACGTTCTCGTCGCAGGCCGGCGGGGCGGCGACGATCGCGGACATGCCGGCCGACGTGCTCGACGCGAGGCGTAACTTCATGGAGCTGGACCCGCCCCGTCACTCGCAGTATCGCCGGATCTTCGCGGCCGACTTCACCCCCCGCGCCGTGCGCCGCTACGAAGAGTGGCTGCACGAGCTCTCCGCCGAGGTCCTCGACGGAGCGCTCGGGAAGGAGGAGCTCGAGGCGGTCAGCGAGATCGCGGCGCCGATCCCGATCCGGGTGCTCGGGCGGATCCTCGGGCTCGAGGACGAGCATCTGCCGCGCCTCGTCGAGCTCGGCGATCGGATGCTCGTCGACACGGAGCCCGACTTCGTCGGCGAGCTCGCATTCGCGGGCGAGCGAGAGGAGGACCGCGACCTGCCGTTCGGGAGCCCGTTCGCGGCCGAGCTGTGCGCGCTCGGGCGCGCGTACTACGCCGACCGGCGCGGGCGCCCGCGCGAGGACGTGCTCTCCCTGATCGCGAACGCCACGATCGACGGCTGCCCGCTCTCCGGGCGCGACCTGGACAACACGTTCGCCCTGCTCGTCGTCGCCGGCAACGAGACGACGCGCCAGGCAATCGCGCTCGGGCTGCTCGCGTTCGCCGAGCACCCCGACCAGTGGGAGCGGCTGCGCGCCGACCCGTCGCTGCTGCCGCGGGCGGCCGAGGAGGTGCTGCGCTACTCGCACCCGGTCTGGCACTTCCGGCGCACGGCCACGCGCGACACGGAGCTGCGCGGCACGCAGATCCGGGCGGGCGACAAGGTCGTCGTCTGGTTCGCCGCGGCGGACCGCGCCCCGCACGCCGGTGCCGCCCCCCCCCCCCGCGCCCACG
>JAHDVS010000016.1:0-26529 GCA_023382435.1 Thermoleophilia bacterium | reverse complement strand
CCGCTCGGGGGGGGGGGGGCTTTGGTGGGCTTGGGGCCCCCCGCGGCCCCCCGCGACCCGGACGCCTTTCCCGACCCCCCCCGCTTCGACATCGCCCGCGAGCCGAACGAACACGTCACGTTCGGCAAGGTCGGCCCCCACATCTGCCTCGGCGCCCACCTGGCGCGTCTCGAGCTGCAGGTACTGCTCGAGGAGCTCGTCCCCCGCGTCGAGCGCTTCGAGCTGGCGGGCGAGCCGAAACGACTGCGCTCGAACTTCTCGAACGGCCTGAAGGCGCTGCCGCTGCGCGTGCGGCTCGCCGGCAGCGGCTCCCCGGGACGAGTCGGGGCCGACCCCTACGCAGAGAGGTCCGGCAGGTCACCCTCGCGGTAGGGGGCCTCGGCCCAGCGGGGAAACGGCGCGTACGCCTCGGCCGGGGACGGGGTCTCCGCCTCCACGGACGCTCCGTACCGCGCGGCCGCCGGCTCGGGCGGGTAGCGAAGCGGCACGTCCGGGCGGCGGGCACCGACCATCAGGACCGCGCACGGCCCGGAGCCGGCGCCGACGAAGACATGCCCGGTGAAGGGCGGGCAGTGGACGAAGTCCCACGGGCGCAGGCGGCGCTCCTCGCCCTCGATCACGAGGATGCACTCGCCGAAGAGCACAAGGAAATCCTCCTGCACCCCCTCGCCGTGGTAGAGGCAGGCCGTCTGCCCCGGGTCGAGCAGGTGGACGTTGATGCCGACCTCGGCGAAGCGCTCGTCGCCCTCGAACTCGCAGAGCGACCCGAAGGCCTCGTTCCGCCACCAGCGCGCCTCGCGCGCGTTGACGATGAACCAGCCCTCGCCCTCGGGGACGAGGCCTTGGTCGGTGCGGCCGAGCACGGCTTCGGGAATCATGCGTCCCTCCTTCCTGGGAGTGCGGGACCGGCGCTCGCCTCCTCGCGCACGAGCACACGCTGGATCTTGCCGGTGGCCGTCTTCGGCAGCGACTCGACCACGAGGATCCGGCGGGGACGCTTGAAGCCAGCGAGCCGGGCCCGGCAATGCTCGGCGAGCGCCTCGGGCCCGATGGCATGCCCGGGAGCGGCCACGACCCGCGCGACCGGCTCGACGAGCCCGTCGGGCCGCCGCTCGCCGACGACGGCGGCCTCGAGCACGTCCGGGTGCTCGACCAGCACCGCTTCGACCTCGGCCGGGGAGACCCATTCGCCCGCGACCTTGAACATGTCGTCGCAGCGGCCGAGGTAGGTGTAGAAGCCGTCCGGCGAGCACACGTACATGTCGCCGCTCGCGAACCACTCGCCTCGGAAGACGCGCCGGCTTTCGTCGGAGCGACACCAGTATCCGGTGGCGGCGCTCTCCCCCGCGACCAGGAGCTGGCCGGGCGTCCCCGGCTCGACCGGCCGCGCGGTCTCGTCCTCGAGCGCTATCCGGTAGCCGCCGACCGGGATGCCCGTCGTTCCGGGCCGGGCCCCGCCGGCCCGGTTCGAGAGGTAGATGTGGAGCAGCTCGGTTGAGCCGATCCCGTCCAGGATCTCGACGCCGTAGAGCTCCCGGAAGCGCAGGAAGAGCTCCGCCGGCAGGGCCTCGCCGGCGGAGACGGCGAGACGCACGGAGGCGAACGTCTCCTCCGGCAGCCCAGCCGCGACGAGCGCGGAGTAGAACGTCGGCACCGCGTAGAAGAGCGTCGGGCGCTCGCGGGCGACGAGCTCGGCGACGAGCGCGGGTGTGGGTGGGCGCGCCGGCTCGAGGATCGCCGTGGAGCCGGAGGCGAGCGGGAACGCGAGCGAGTTGCCGAGCCCGTAAGCGTGGAAGAGCGGCGCGACCGAGAGCGAGCTGTCGTCCGGGCCGACCCCGAGCACCTCCCGGGCGTAGCCCTCGGCGATCCGCTTCAGGCTCCCGTGGCGGTGCATCGCGAGCTTCGGCTGCCCCGTGGTCCCGGACGTGCAGAGCCAGAACGCGGGCGACTCGTCCCAGGTCGGGTGCGGCTCGCCGCCCGCCGGATCGCCGGTGAGGTCGGCCCAGGCGAGGGTCGCAAGCCCGGGCAGCCGTGGCGCGTCCCCGCCCGCGATCGCGAGCAGCTCGAGCTCGGGGGCGCCGGCGGCGAGCTCCGAGGCCACGCCCACGCGCTCGCCAAAGAGGACCGCGACGCGAGCGCGTGTCTCGGCGGCGATCGCGGCGAGGTCGGGGGCGGGCAGGAGCGGGTTGAGCGGAACCGGGACCGCTCCGATCCGCAGCGCGCCCAGGAGCCCGACAACGAGCTCGATCCCGTCGAGCAGCACGAGCACGACCCGCTCCTCGGGCCTGACGCCGAGGCCCCGCAGCGCGGTCGCAGCAGCCCGCACGCGGACGAGCAGGCCCTCGTAGGTGACGCCGGCGCCGCGCTCGCGCAGCGCGACGTGCCCGCCCCGGCCGTCCTCGACCTGGCGGTCGACGAGGTACTCGCTGATGTTGAAGCGCTCGCGCGTGGCCCGATCCTGGCCCGGCGGCCGAGCGCGGTCAAGATCGGTTTCGACCGCGGGGTGGGTCGTGACCCACCCCCACGCGTCGGCAGGCGCCGGGGGCTACGCGAACTGCGGCATCACCTGCTCGGCGATCAGGCGCAGCTGGCCCTGGCAGTCCGGGACGCTGACGTCGCGGCCGGTGAACGTCTTGACGATCGCCGGATCGGTGATGCAGAGGATCATGTGGTTGACGCCGGTCGACTCGATCTCCCGGATCCTTGCCGCGCACTCGTCCGGGGTTCCCGCGATCGAGAGCTTCTCGGCCACCTCGGGCGAGGTCAGCTCGAGCGCCCGGTCGAGCTCGCCCCCACCGAGCGCCTCGACGATCGGGGCCATATCCGCCGGGTCGATGCCGTGCCGCTCGAGCTGCTCGTGCGGCATCGCCGAGATGTAGAACGCGACCATCGTGCGGGCGGTGCGCTTCGCCTCCGCCGAGTCGGGCCCGCACACGGTCACGCACCAGGCGCCGAGGTCGAGCTCGCGCCAGTCGCGCCCGGCGCGCTCCGCGCCGACCTGGACGTTCTCGATCATGTACTCGTATGCCTCCTTCGAGTAGGAGAGCGCGTGGTGGCAGCCGTCGGAGATCTCGCCGGCGACCTGGAACGACTTCGGCCCCCGCATCGCACCGATCAGGAGCGGCACGCGCTCCTGGACGGGCCGCGCGAACGTGAACAACCCGCTATAGCGGTAGAACTCCCCCTCGAACGTGATCGCGCCCTCGTCGAGGAACGTGCGCATCACGTGGTGGGCCTCCTTGACCCGCGAGAGCGGCTTCATCTTCGACCAGTCCATCCCGTACTGGTGCAGCAGCCCGAAGTTCCCGATCGAGAACACGCACTCGGTGCGCCCGCCGGTCAGCTCGTCGAGCGTGGCGAGCGCCTGGCAGACGAGCGTCGGCTCGCGCAGCCCGATCGGCGTCAGGTTCGGCCCGAACCGGATCCGCGTCGTCTTGTCGGCGGCCGCGGCGAACAGGATCCACATGTCCTTGTGCCACGTCTCGTCGACCGAGTAGACGGCGTGATAGCCCAGCTCGTCGGCCGTCTTGATCATCTCGATCGACTCGGCGAGCGGGTAGTCCGGCAGCATGACGTAGCTGAACCTCACGGTTACCCCCTTCTCGGGTTGCCCCGGTCGCCCTTCCGGGCACGCAGCCTACGGCGAACAACCCTCTCCGACAAGTAGGGGCGGGTCCTGACCCGCTCGCCGTCGAAGTCGATCGCGCCGTCGAGCGGGAAGGCGTCCGAGCCCTTTGGGGCGGGGCGAAGCCCCGCCCCCCCTCCGCCACCGCTTCACTCCGCCGCGAGTTCCTCGAGCAGCTCCTCGCCGGACAGCTTCGCGTCCGCCCAGTGATCGTGCATCCAGGAGAGATGGTCCCACCGGGAGGCGACGATCCGCTCGACCTCCCAGTTGGGCAGGTCCTGCTGGCGCACGTGCTCGGCCATGAGGGCCGGGTCGACCTCGTACACGTGGTCGAAGCGCATCACGACGACGTCGTTGACGCGCTTCGCCTCCGGAGGCTTCTGGTCGGAGAGCCGGAATCCCAGCATCGCTCAGTCCTCCTCGTAGGCGTCGTCGAGCAGGTATTTGCCCGGGTTCATGATGTTGTTCGGGTCGAGGGCTCGCTTGATCGTCTTCATCACCTCGTAGGCGCCGCCGAGCTCCTGCGGGACGAGATCGACCTCGCCGACGCGGCAGGAGCCGTGGCAGGCCGAGATGGAGCCCCCGGACTCGATCGCGACGCGCGCGATCTCGCGCTTGGCCCAGACGTAGCCCTCCCAGTTCTCCTCGTTCAGCTCCTGCTCCCAGATTCCGATGTCGATCTCGGCGAGGTAGTCGCCCCACGGCTTGTAGGGCCCACTCGTGTAGGCGAACATGCCCCAGTCGTCGTAGATCCCGTACTTCTCGATGATCGTGTCGGCTATCCGGTGCCACCGCTCGCGCACCTCGGGGAGCTTCGAGTACAGGATCGCCGCGTCCTCGCAGTGCCAGCTCATCGGCACGACCTGGCCGGTCTTGCGGATCCGGCCGTGGAGCGGGGTCGCGTAGCGGTCGTGCCGGGCAGCCCAGTCGGCGTGGGAGATCTCGTCGCCCATGTAGACGCCACCGCTTGCCTTGCCGATCCGCATGCTCTCCTTCGCCCCGGGCCGCACCTCGTCCGCGTTGCCGTACATGGCGAGCGCGACGACCGCCTTCGCCGACTCGGGCTGCGGGATGTAGGCCTCGTCGTCGCGGCGCAGGTAGGCGATCTTCTCCTCGTCGAAGAGCACGACGCCCGCGATCGTCGCGTAGCCGGAGCGGGCGAGCTCGCCGGTGGCCTTCCAGGCGTCCTCGTACTTCGTGTACGTCCAGAAGGCCGAGAACTCCAGCTCCGGGCGCTTGACGAGCTCGAGCGTCGCCTCGGTGACGATCCCGAGCGTGCCCTGGTGGCCCATGAACAGCTCTTTCAGCTGGTAGCCCGACGAGCTCGAGCGGTTCTTCCTGCCGCCGCCGTGGCCGACGGTGATGATCTCCCCGGTCGGAAGCACGACCTGCATCGAGATCACCAGGTGCTTGACGTGGCCGAACCGGGAGCCGATCAGGCTCCAGCCGTTCGTGCCGATCCGCCCGCCCACGAGCGAGCACGGATAGGAGGCCGGGTCGTCCGGGTACATGAACCCGTGCGGCCGGAGAACCTCGTTCAGCTTCAGCATGTTGATCCCCGGCCCGACGGTGACCGTGCGGTCGACGACGTCGATCTCGTGGATCCCGTTCATCAGCTTCACGTCGACGAGGATCCCGTGGCGCAGCGGCACCGCGCCGTCCGTGAGCCCGGTGCCGCCGGCACGCGGCACGACCGGGACGCGGTGGCGGTTCGCGAGCTTGACGACCTCGGAGATCTGCTCGGCCGACGTCGGCAGCACGACCGCCTGCGGGGTGTGCGACTCCCAGCTGTGGATCGCGAACGGAGCCGGCACGCGGGCGCGGTTGAAGAGCGCCGTCGCCCCTGTGAACACCCGGTCCTCGCCGCAGATCTCGACGAGCTCGTCGACGACGCTGTCTGGAAGGGTTGCGATCGCCATCGTCACACCTCGAATCCGGCCGCTTCGGCCACGAGCTCGAAGATGTCCGAGACCTCGAGGCCCTGCTCCTTGCCCTGCTCGGTGAGCGGGCGCTCCGACCAGGGGCAGGCGGAGACGAGCGTCTCCACGCCCTCGAGCTCCTTCACCTTGCCGATCCGCCGGCGGCTGATCTCCGCCGTCAGCTCCGGCTGCTCGACGAACAGGTTCGAGCCGGCGCCCGAGCAGTACGACCACTGCGTCACCCGATCGACGTCGACGAACGTGAGCCCGGGGATCGCGCGCAGGATCTCGCGCGGAGCCTGCCACTTGCCGAGCCGCTTGTTCAGCCGGCACGGATCGTGGTAGGTCACGGTGCGCTCGACCGGCGTCGTCAGCTTCAGCCTGCCGTCACGGATCAGCTCGGCGACGATGTCGAGCGCGAGCACGATCTCGAACTCGTCGAAGCTCTCGTCGATCTCGGGGTAGCGTTCCACGATCGTGATGTAGTCGTGCGGGTCCGGGCAGATGATCCGCTTCGTCCCGGTCTTGCGCCAGTCGATGAGGTTGTGCTCGGCCATCTTGAGGGCGACGTCCTCGTAGCCCGTCTCCCACATCGGGCCGCCACAGCACCACTGCTGGTTCATCAGGCCGAACTCGATCCCGCCAGCCTGGAGCAAGAGCGCGACCGAGCGCGGCACCGACGGGCGCTTGAACGCGGCCTCGCAGTCGGCAAACAGGACGGTCTCGCCGCCGGTCGGGAGGCCGAGCCCCGCGGCCCAGGCCCGCACCTTCGTCGCGGACGTCTCGGTGTTCCAGCCGAGCACCGGCTCGTTGCCCCAGCGATCGGTCAGGTCGGCCCAGCGCTTCCAGGCGGGCTGGTGGATCCCCGCCTTGACGGCCAGCGTCCGCACCGCCCTGACGATGTCGATCGTGCGCTGGCGGAAGCGGTAGAAGTCGCCGGTGAAGAGCGTGTTCGGGCAGCGCAGCTCGCACGCGCCGCACATCGTGCAGAACGTGTAGTCGTCGGCCACGTCCTCGAGCGAGAGGTGCCCCTTCTCCATCGCGACCACGTTCGCGTGAAATGCGGTCGGCGTATAGCGCTCGTCCCTGGTGACCTGCATCACCGGGCAGACCTCGCGGCAGAACTTGTGGCCCGAGCTGAAGCAGTTGTAGGCGGCGTTGCGCCACTCCGCGAAGAACTCCTCCGGGGGCGAGCCGTTCCCCTGCCCGTTCGTGTCCTGGCCTGGCGTCGTGCGCTCCGCCATCGGCCCTCCTTTCCCTCGGGCGGCGGCCGCCGCCGGTGGCGGGCATGGTAAAACATTGACCTACAAATGTCTAGTTCTGGAGGTTTTTCTGCAGCCGCGGCGGCCGAGCCGCTCGCGATCGCCCGCGCCGTCGTCTTCTCGCCGATCGGAGGCCAGGGCCTCGTCGAACAGGCCGTGCGGCGGATCGGGGAGGCGATCGGGCTCGGCGTGCTCGAGCTGGGGGAGCGGCTACCGCCGGAGGCCGAGCTCGCCGAGCGCTTCGACATCTCGCCGATGACGCTCCGCCAGGCGCTCGCGGTGCTGCGCGAGGCAGGCTACGTGGAGACGCGCCGCGGCCGCGGCGGCGGCACGTTCGTGCGGCGCGCGGTGCCGCCCGCGCCCCCGCGCGCCGCGAGGCAGCGCCTCGCGAGCCTGACCGTGGAGGATCTCCGTGACCTGACCGGCTTCCGCCAGCTCGTCGCAGGCGCGAGCGCCGCCCTAGCGGCCGAGCGCGCGGGCCAGGCCGGGCTGGCCGAGCTCCGTGCTCTGGTCGAGCTGATGGCGACACCACCCGGATTCCCGGAGTTCCGCCGCGCCGACAGCCGCTTCCACCTGGCGATCGCGTCCGCGTCCGGCTCGCGCCGCCTCGCTGCCGCGGAAGCGGAGGTGCAGACGGAGCTGTCCGACCTGCTCGCGCTGATCCCGCACCCGGAGGAGGCGCTCCGGCTCTCGAACGCCCAGCACCGTGCCGTACTCGAGGCGATCTCGCGCCGTGAGCCCGACGCCGCGCGCACGCTGATGGAGAGCCACGTCGCCGGGACATCCGACTGGCTCATCGGCCTGCGGCTCGGGAAAGTGGGCTCGTGAGGTTGCGCCGACAGAAGCCGGTGATCGGCTTCTCGGTCGGCCACCACGACTTCGGCGACTACCAGAGCGTCGGCTTCCAGCGGCCGCTCGCGCTCGCCGGCGGGGTCCCGTTCACGCTCAGCCGCCTCGACGACGTCCTCGACGACGCGCTCGACCTCGTCGACGCGGTCGTGATCGGCGGCGGGCGAGACATCGAGCCGCACCGCTACGGCCAGGAGCCGCACGAGGCGCTCGGGCCGCCCGACCCGCACCGCGACGAGTTCGAGCTCGAGCTCGTGAAGCGCGCGCTCGAGCGCGAGTTGCCCCTGCTCGGCATGTGCCGCGGCAGCCAGGTGATCAACATCGCGCTCGGCGGCACGCTCGTGCAGGACATCGCGCTCACCCCCCGCTGGGCCGACCACCCGACCGACCGCGGCTGGCAGCGCTGGAAGGAGATGGAGCGGGCCTCGCTCGAGGGCAAGGAGACGGTTCCGGCCCACCCGCGTCACGAGATCGCCGTCGAGCCGGGCTCCCGGCTGCACGCGGCGCTCGGTGTCGAGACGATCGAGGTCAACAGCTTCCATCACCAGGCGATCGACCGGCTCGGGGCTGGCCTGCGCGCCACCGGCGTCGCCCCGGACGGCGTCGTCGAGGTGATCGAGCTCGAGGCCGACGGGTACGTTCTCGGCGCCCAGTTCGAGCTCCAGGAGGAGTGGCGGCTCGATCGCCGCTTCCTCGAGCTGTTCCGCCAGTTCGTCACCGCGGCCGGCCGCCGCTAGCGTGTGGGGATCGCCCTCGGCCTCGCCGCCGCGCTCAGCTGGGGCTTCAGCGACTACTGCGCGACGCTTGCCTCCCGGCGCACCGGCGCGGTGCGCACGGTGCTCGGCTTCCACCTGGTAGCGATCGTAGCCCTCGCGGTAGCCGTCGCGGCCACGGGGGCGCTCGACGGCGTGACCGGCGAGCAGGTGCTCGTGCTCGCAGGCGTCGGAGCACTCGGCTGGGTCTCCTACCTCGCCTTCTACCGGGCGCTCGCGATCGGCCCGATCTCGATCGTCAGCCCGATCGTCTCCGGGTACGCGGTCGTCGCCGTGATCCTCGCGGTGCTCCTGCTCGGTGAGCGGCTGGGCGGCGGGGAAGTGGCCGCGGTACTGATCGTCTTCACGGGCGTCGCGTTGGCGTCGGCCGACCTGCGCAAGCTGCGCCTGACACAGCGAACGCAGCTTCTCGGGATCGCCCTCGCCGTGCTGACGATGTTCTCGATCGGCGCCTTCGTATTCGGCGTCAGCTACTACAGCGGCGAGCTCGGCTGGCTCGGGCCGATCTTCCTCGGCCGGGTCTTCACCGGCGCACTGATCGCGCTGACTGCGATCCGGGGCAGGGAGTGGCGGTTCCCCGACCGCTCGACCGCGACGCTCGGCCTGATCGCAATGGTGGCCTGCCTCGACACGGCCGGCTACATCGCGTTCAACGTCGGCGTCCGCGAAGCCGACACCTCGCTCGTGGCGACGGCGGCCGCTCCCTACGCGGTCGTGCCGGTCGTGCTCGGCGTGCTGATCCTCCGCGAGCGACCCGCCCTGGTTCAGTGGCTGGGCGCCGCCCTCGTGATCGGCGGCGTCGTCCTGCTCGGGCTCGTGGCGTGAGCGCGGCGCCCGGCCCTGCGCTCTAATACCCGCATGGCGGAGGGGCGCGTGGCCGTCGTGACCGGCGCCGGCCGGGGGATCGGCCGTGCAACGGCCGCGCTGCTCGCAGCCCGCGGGGCCCGCGTGCTCGCGGTCTCTCGCACCGAGGGCGAGCTGCGGAGCCTCGCCGAGGAGACCGGCGTCGAGATCCTCGCCGAGACCGTGGGGACCGCGACCGGCTGCGCCCACATCGTCGAGACGGCACACGAGCGGCTCGGCCCGATCGAGATCCTCGTCAACAACGCGGGCGTCGGCTCGGCGAACGAGCGCGAGATCTGGGAGCAGGATCCCGGCCTCTGGCACGAGACGCTCGCGGTCAACCTCCACGGCCCGTTCGAGCTGACCCGCCGGGCCGCCCGCGACATGATCGAGCGCCGCTACGGGCGCATCGTGATGGTCAGCTCGACCGCGGGGGAGCTGGGCGCACCGCGCATGTCCGCGTACTGCACGTCCAAGCACGGCCTGATCGGCCTGATGCGCGCCGTCGCGCAGGATGTCGGTCCGCACGGCGTCACCTGCAACGCCGTCCTGCCCGGCTGGGTACGGACGGAGATGGCGAACCGCTCGGCCGAGCGCGAGGCTGCCCGCCGCGGCATCACCGCCGCCGACGTGTGGGCCGAGCGCGCCCGCGACTACCCGCCCGGCCGCGTGCTCGAGCCGGGCGAGGTCGCGGCCGTGATTTCGTTCCTCGCGAGCGCGGACGCGGGCGGCGTGAGCGGCGAGACGATCACGGTCGCCCTCGGCGGCCCCTGGTAAGGCGCTCGGGCTGCCTTCGCCGGCCCTGGCTTCAGACAGCGCCTTCCATGTAGGTGTCGAAGTCCCGCCACGGGGACGTCCAGTCCGTCTCGGCCGGCTGCTTGATCGAGATGTGGCACATCGCCGTGTCCGGCGTCGCGCCGTGCCAGTGCCAGACGCCGGCCGGGACGACGACCCAGTCTCCCGCGCGGATCAGGCGCCGCTCCGCCTCGATCGCGACGACGCCCTCACCTTCGACGACCTGGAGCACCTGGTCGGCCGCATGGACATGCGGCCGCGTCCGGGAGCCAGGCTCGAACCAGACCGCGATCAGCTCGACTCCCAGCTCGTCCTCGGGTTCGTTCAGGCGCTGCTGGTAGACGCTCCCGGGGAACCACTCCGGATTCGCGGGCGGTCGGGCTTCCGAGCGGTCGATCCTGGCGATGCGCATTGGTTCTCCTCCTCCTCCTCGCGGTGCCGTCGATCGAAGTATCGAGAGTCCGCGGCAGCCGCGCCCGGATAGCATCGGCCCGTGCGCCGCCTGCTCATCCTCTCGAGCTCGGCCGTCCTGATCGAGACGCTGTTCTTCGCCGCGCTCGCACCGCTTCTGCCCGGGTTCGCCGACGAGCTCTCGCTCTCGAAGTGGGAGTCCGGGCTGCTCGTCGCCGCGTACGCGCTCGGGGGCGCCGTGGCCGCGGTGCCGGCTGGCGTGGTGGCGACCCGCACCAACGTGCGCCGGGTCACGATCTGGGGACTCCTGATCGTGGCGGGCACGAGCGCCGCCTTCGGCATCGTCGACACCTACTGGCTGCTCGTGCTCGCGCGATTCGCCCAGGGTGCCGGAGGCTCGTTCGTCTGGACGGGCGCGCTCGCGTGGCTGATCACCGCCACCCCGCGCGAACGCCGCGGCGAGATGATCGGGATCGCGATGGCGGCCGCGATCGGCGGCGCGCTGCTCGGGCCGGTGCTTGGCGGCGCGGCCGAGGAACTGAGCCGGGCGGGGGCGTTCGTCACCGTCGCGGGCGCCTGCGTCGTGCTTGCCGCCTGGGCGTTGCGGATGCCATCGCCGGGCCGGGGCGAGAGCCAACCGCTCGTCCTGCTCTTCAAGGCGGCACGTTCACGCCGGGTGCTGGCGGGGATGTGGCTGCTCGCCCTGCCGGCACTCCTGTTCGGGACGCTCGGCGTGCTGGGTCCACTCCAGCTCGACCGGCTCGGCTGGGGTGTCGTCGGCGTCGCCGGCACGTTCCTCGTCTCGGCCGCGATCGAGGCCACGATGAACCCCCTGATCGGGCGCTGGTCGGATCGCAGAAGCAGGCTGACGCCGATCCGCTTCGGGCTCGCCGTCGCTGTCGCCACCTCGCTCGCGATCCCGTTCGTCGGCGACCGCTGGCTGCTCTCGGTCGTGATCGTGCTGGCGGGGATCGGCTACGGCGCCCTCTGGACGCCCGCGACCGCCATGCTCTCGGACGGGTGGGAGGCAAGCGGGGTGGAGCACGGGCTCGGCTTCGCGCTCATGAACCTCGCCTGGGCGCCGGGCCACGTGTTCGGCTCGGCCGCGGGCGGGGCCGTCGCCGACGTCGGTGGCGACCTCGCCGCCTACGGACTGGCGGCGGGGCTCTGCGCGCTCACGCTGGCCGGGATCCAGAGCCGGAACCTGCGGGCGGCCGTGCTCGCGCGCGCGAGCGGGACGGGCTGATGCCGCCGCGATCTGGAAGGATGCGCGCGCGATGAGGCGCACCGAACCGGCGACCCGCGACCTCCGCGCGCTCTTCGACCCGCGCTCCGTCGCCGTCCTCGGCGCCTCCGCCGATCCGTTCAAGTGGGGCTACTGGCTCGCGCGAGGAGCGCTCAAGGGCGCCGACCGGCGCGCCGTCCACCTCGTCAACCGCGGCGGCGGCGAGATCCTCGGCCGGCGCGCCCTGCGCTCGTTCGCCGAGCTCCCCGGGCCGGTCGAGCTCGTCGTGATCGCGGTGCCTGCAACCGGTTTCGACGAGGCGGTCGACCAGGCGCTCGCGGCCGGCGCGCGGGCGATTGTCGGCATCAGCGCCGGCCTCGGGGAGACGGGTGTGGAGGGGCTCGCCCGCGAGCGCGCCGCCGTCGAGCGCGTGCGCGCCGCCGGGGCGGTTCTGCTCGGGCCGAATTGTATGGGGCTGCTCGACGCGGAGGCCGAGCTCGACATCGGCTGGAACGAGCTGCCGCGCGGAGAGATCGCGCTCGTCTCCCAGAGCGGGAACGTCGCGCTCGAGCTCGGGCTCCTACTCGAGGATTACGGGCTCGGCTTCTCGCGTTTCGCGTCGCTCGGCAACCAGGCCGACCTCGAGGCGGTGGAACTCGTGGAGACGCTAGCCGGTCACGGGCCGACCCGCGTGATCACTCTCTACCTCGAGGATTTTCGCGACGGGCGGGCATTCGCCGCCGCCGCGGAGCGCGCCGCCCTCGCGGGCAAGCCTGTCGTTCTCCTCACCGCGGGAGGTAGCGAGGCGAGCGCGAGAGCGGCTCGCTCCCACACCGGGGCGCTCGTGAGCGACCTGGCGGCGGTCGACGCCGCCTGCCGGGCCGCGGGCGTTCTCCGCGTGTCCACGCCCCGCGAGCTCGTCGATCTCGCGCAGGCGTTGCGAACCGGGCCCCCGCCACGCGGGCGGCGCATCGCGATCGTCGGTGACGGCGGCGGCCACGGCGTGATCGCCGCAGACGTCGCGACCGCATGCGAGCTCGAGGTGCCTCCGCTGAGCGACGCGCTCGCTGCCCGGCTCGGCGAGCAGCTCCCGCCACGGGCCGCGACACGCAACCCGGTCGACATGGCCGGCGGCGAGCAGGACTTCACGGCGTACGAACGGCTGCCGCGCCTCGTGCTCGCCTCGGGCGAGGTCGACGCGGTCCTTCTGACCGGCTATTTCGGCGGCTACGCCCAGGACGAGCAGCTCGCAGACGCCGAACTCGAGGTGGCGCGGGCGATCCCGGCGATCGCCGCGGACACCGGCCGGCCGCTCGTCGTGCACACGATGTACCCGGCGTCTGCCGCCGCGGCCGCGTTACGGGAACGCGGCACGCCCGTCTACCGCGAGATCGAGGCCGCCGCGGCGGCGCTGGCCCGGCTCGCCGAGCTGGCCGAGTCCCCCGCGCTCGGCGTTCCGCGGCTGCCCACCCCGGCCCGGCCGGCCCTCGCCGCCGACGGCTACTTCGAGGCGCGCGACCTGCTCGCCGCCGCCGGCGTCCCGTTCGCGGCGGCGCACCGTGCCACCGGCGCGGCGGAAGCGCTCGCCGCCGCGACCGAGCTCGGCTACCCGGTCGCGCTCAAGGCGCTCGGTCTGCTCCACAAGTCCGACGCGGGCGGCGTCGCCCTCGGGATCGGGTCGGCGGGAGAGCTCGAGGAGGCCCTCGCCGAGATGGCGCGGCGGCTCGCACCGAGGGGGTACTCGGTGGAGCGGATGGCATCTGTTTCCGAGGGTGTCGAGCTGATCGTCGGCTGCCGGCGCGATCTCCGCTTCGGCCCGATCGCCCTCGCCGGCCTCGGCGGCCTGCACGCCGAGCTGCTCCGCGACGTCGCCGTCGCGCTCGCCCCGGTCACGGACGGCGTGGCGGAGGAGCTCCTGCGCTCGCTCCGGGGAGCTTCGCTCTTGCTCGGTGCCCGGGGACGCCCACCCGTCGACGTGGGGGCGGCGGCCCGGGCGCTCGCCGCGATCTCCCGCGTGGCCGCCGGGCGCCCCGAGGTTGCGGAGATCGAGGTGAATCCCCTGCTCGTCACCCCGGGCGGCGCGCTCGGGCTGGACGCGCGGATCGTGCTCGCGAACGCGAAAGGAGACGACGATGCTCGCTGAGGGAGCTTTCGAGGGCAAGGTCGCGATCGTCACGGGAGGCGGCAGCGGCCTCGGTCGGGCGATGGCGCTCGAGCTCGCCCGGCTCGGCGCGCTCGTGGTCGTCGGCGGCCGGCGCCCGGAGGCGCTCGAGGAGACGATCGCGCTGATCGAGGACTGGGGCGGCGCGGGGCACGCGAAGCCCACGGACGTCCGCGACCCGGAGCAGGTCGACGCCCTCGTCGCCGACGCGGTCACGCGCTTCGGCCGACTCGACGTGCTCGTCAACAACGCCGCCGGCAACTTCGTCGCGAGGGCGGAGGACATCTCGCCGAACGGCTGGCGGGCGGTGGTCGGGATCGTGCTCGACGGCGGCTTCCTCTGCTCGCGGGCCGCAGGCCGCCGCATGATCGAGCAGGGCGAGGGCGGGGCGATCCTGAGCGTGCTCGCGAGCTACGCGTGGACGGGCGGGCCCGGCACCGTCCACTCGGCGGCCGCCAAGGCGGGGCTGCTCGCGATGACCCGGACGCTCGCCGTCGAGTGGGCCGGCCACGGGATCCGCGTCAACTGCATCTGCCCCGGGCCGACGGACACGGAGGGGGCGGGCCAGGCGCTCTGGCCGACCGAGGCGGATCGCGCGCGCGTCGCCGCCACGGTGCCGCTCGGCCGGCTCGGCACGCCGGAGGAGATCGCCTGGTGGGCGGCCGCGCTCTGCTCCCGCTACGCCGGCTACATCACCGGCGAGGTCCTGACGATCGACGGCGGCCACTGGCTGGAGCAGGAGAGCTACCTGCCGGCGCTCGGGGCCACGAGAGGCTGAGCCGGCGGCAGCATGGAATAGACTGCACCGCTACGTAGTTGTGGAGTGGTATGCTCGCGACAACCGCCGAGCCGATGCCCGCTCCGACCCCTAAGCCACCGCTTCCCGAGCCGCTCGTCGAGCTGGTCGCGCAGCGCTTCCGCGTGCTGGGCGAGCCGATGCGGATCAGGCTGCTCAACCTGCTGTGCGCCGGGGAGGCGTCCGTGCAGGAGCTGACCGGAGCGCTCGGCTCCTCCCAGCAGAACGTCTCGAAACACCTCGGCGTCCTCCATCTGGCCGGCATCCTCAGCCGCCGCAAGGACGGCAACCACGTCCGCTACGCGATCGCCGACGACAGCGTCTTCGCGCTCTGCGCGCTCGTGTGCGGCGGTCTCGAGCGGCGGGCAAGCGAGCTGGCTGGCCTGCTCGACGGAGCGGTCGACGCGAGGCCCGTACCACCACTCACAACCCGAAAGGAATAGCCTCATGTCTTCTCGTCGCTGGCCCCTCGAGCGGGCGCTGTTCGCGCTCGCGGGAACCGTCGTCCTCGCGACCGTCCTGCTCGCCGTCACCGTCAGCCCCTGGTTTCTCGCCATGACCTCGTTCACGGGCGCGAGCATGTGGCTCTACGTCCTCTTCGGCGCGTGCCCCGCCTCACTCGTCATCGAGCGGGTGTTCGGGCTCAGGAAGTGCGCGTCGTGACGGGCGAGCTCGGCCCGATCGGGCGTCTGGGCGCCTGGACCGCCACCCATTTCTGGATCGTCGTCGCCGCCTGGGCCGTGATCGCGATCGGGCTCGGGATCTTCGCGCCCCGCGCCGAACAGGCCCTCTCCGGGGCAGGCTGGCAGGCGAACGGCTCCGAGTCCGTGGAGGCCCGCGAACTGATCCAGGGCGAGTTCCAGGGGCTCTCGAGCTCCGCGCTGATGGTGGTCGTCCACTCGGACGACGCGACGGTGACCGACCCGGCCTTCCAGGCCACGATCGCTGACGTCGAGGAGATCCTCCGTTCGAGCGATGCCGTCTCGTCGGTCGTCTTGCCTGCCGAAGGGACGTCCATCTCCGAGGACGGGCACACGGCGATCGTCCAGGCAGGCGCGGCCGAGGACCCGAACGGCATGGTCGACGCGGCGAAGGCGCTCGGCGGGCCGCTCGCGAAAGCGGCCGCCCCGGGCGTCGAGGTCAACCTGACCGGATCGTCGGGCATGTGGGCCGACTTCAACCAGGCGAACCTGGAGGCGATGCTGAAGTCGGAGCTCCTGAGCTGGCCGGTCACGCTCGCGATCCTCGTCGTCGCGTTCGGCTCGCTCGTGGCCGCGGGCCTGCCGCTGATGCTGACGATGCTCGGACTGGTGGCCGCCGCGGGATCCCTGTTCGTCGCCACCCAGTTCGGCGCCGTCTCGATCTGGGCGATGAACTTCGCCATGATGTTCGCGCTCGCACTCGGGATCGACTACGCCCTCTTCATCGTCGCGCGCTTCCGCGCGGCCCTGTTCGGCAGCAAGCTCAAGCCGGTCGAGGCGGCCGCCGTCGCCATGGACACGGCCGGCAAGGCGGTTCTCTTCTCCGGGCTGACCGTACTGATCTCGCTCTCCGCGGTGATGCTCGTGCCGAGCCCCGCGTTTCGCTCGATGAGCCTCGGGATCATGCTGGCCGTGATCTTCGTGCTGGCGGCGACGCTCACGCTCCTGCCCGCCGTCCTGGCTCGGCTCGGGCCGAGGGTGGACAGGCTGGCGCTCAGGTGGGTGCACTCGGGCGAGCACCGCTCGCGGCGGTTCGCCGCCTGGGCGGAGCGGCTCTGGCGACGACCGCTGGCCTTCGGCGCCGCCTCGGTCGCGATCCTGGTCGCGCTCGCCGTGCCGATCTTCTGGCTCGACACCGGCATGCCGTCGATCGCGGTCGTGCCCGAGAACGACCAGTCGCGGCAGGGCTACTACCAGGTGCAGGACGCGTTCGGGCCCGGGGCGCCCGGGGCGCTCCAGATCGCGGTTCCCGCCGGCGAGGCTGACGCCGTCTCGGCACTGGCGGCAAGCGACCCGGGCATCGCGCGGGTGCTGCCCGCCATGCCGAGCACGTCGGGGGAACTCGCGCTGATCCAGGCGGTGCCGAGCGTGGATCCCTCTGACCCCGCCGTCGGCGCGACCATCGACCGCCTGCGCGCGGAGCTCCCGCCGGAGGCGCTCGTGGGCGGCGCAGTTGCCGAGAACCACGACCTCGAGGAGGCGCTCGGCGCGAAGACGCCGCTCGTGATCGGTGTCGTGCTCGGCCTCGGCTTCCTGCTCCTGCTCGTCGTGCTGCAGGCGCCGCTGATCGCTGCGCTCGGCGTCGTCACGAACCTGCTCGCGGTCGGCGCCGCTTTCGGCGTGGCGAAGCTGCTCTTCCAGGACGGGCACGGCGCCGGCTTGCTCGGCTTCGAGTCGCAGGGGTTCCTGAACGCCTGGGGGCCCGTGTTCTTCTTCGCGATGATCTTCGCGATCTCGATGGACTACACGGTGTTCCTGCTCGCGTCGGCGAAGGAGCACTGGGACCGCTCGCGCAACCCGAGGGAGGCCGCGATCGGCGGGCTGGCGCACTCCGGCCGGACGATCTTCGCCGCCGCGGCGGTGATGGTGGCGGTCTTCTTCACGTTCGCGATCTCGGGGCCGCTGCCGCCCAAGGAGATGGGGGTCATCCTCGGCATCGCGGTCCTGCTCGACGCGGCGCTGATCCGCCTCCTGCTCCTGCCGGTGCTGCTGCGGCTCACCGGCCGCTGGGCCTGGTGGCTGCCCCGCTGGCTCGACCGCTGGCTGCCCGATGTGCGCTTCGGGCACTGACTCGACCCGTTACGGGAGTCGGCCCTCCCCGGATCGGGTGAACGCGCGCCGAAGCGCTGGCATTGCGGGGGGTCGCGGTGGTATGAAGACGGCGGCGTCCCGGACGGGGAACGCCGGGCGGCGGCATCTCCACCATTCCGGGGGTGACGGCAAACGCCGCTCGGCCCCCCGGCCCCCCGGGCTCAGGCGGCGTACGGGTCGACGCCCCGCTTGACGAGGCCCCGGGCGATCACGAGGCGCTGGATCTCGCTCGTGCCCTCCCAGATCCGGTCGACGCGCACCTCGCGGTAGAGGCGCGCGACCGGGTTATCGGTCCTGTAGCCGCGCCCGCCGAACACCTGGAGCGAGCGATCGACGACACGGCCGGCCATCTCCGAGGCGTAGAGCTTCGCCATCGCGACCTTGCCGTGCACGATCTTGCGGTTCTCCTCGACGTCGAAGGCGTGGGCCGCGTGGTAGGTCATGAGCCGGGCCGCGAGCAGCTCGGTCAGGCAGTCGGCGAGCTGGAACGAGACCCCCTGGAACTCGACGATCGGCTGGCCGAACTGCACCCGCTCCTTCGCGTAGTCGGACGCGAGCTCGAGGCTCCTCGCCGCCGCCCCGCAGCAGCGGGCCGCGATGAACAGCCGCTCGATCGTGAACCACTCCTTCGCACCCTCGTTCCCGCCGGAGGGAATGCGGTTGCGCTCCGGCACCCGGCAGCCCTCGAACAGGATCTCGGGATGGTGATCGAGGTACGGATCGTGGAGGAAGCCCGGCGTGAACTTGATCCGAAGACCCGGGGCATCCGGCTCGACGAAGAACAGCGCCTGCTCCCCCTCGGCGAGGGCGAGCACGACGTAGTAGCCGGGCTCGCCCTGGCTCGTGACGAACCATTTCTCGCCCGTGAGCAGCCAGTCGTCGCCGTCACGCACCGCGGTCGTCTGGATGTCGCTGACGTCGGAGCCCGCTCCCGGCTCGGTGATCGCCCACGCCCCGTGATACTCGCCGCGCAGGACTGGAGCGAGGAATCGCTCGACCTGCTCGGCCGTGGCCATCTCGTAGAGCTCGCGCGGACCGCGGTTGGCGACGACGAAGCCGAGCCCGTTCGTGCACCTGCCGGCCTCCTCCTCGAGCGCGACCTGACCCAGCATCGAGAGATCGCGACCGCCGGCCTCGTAGGGCATGTTCAGCATCGCGAACCGGGCCTCCGCGGACCGGCGGCGGAGCTCGTCGATCTCCCCGGGATCGATCGTTCCGGCCCGGGCGATCTGCTGCTCGAGCGGGTAGACCTCGGTCTCGACGAACGCCCGGGCCCGCTCCTTGAGCGCGCGGATCTCCTCGGGAAGCTCGGGCACGACCAGCATGGATACCTCCTCGTCTGTCAGCCGCAGTAGCGCATGGCTGCGAGTGCGAGCCCCTGCGCGCAGGCGACGAGCCCGTCGACCGGGACGAACTCGTCGATCGTGTGGGCGACGCTGCGCCCGCTCGGGTCGAAGCCGGGCGGGCCGTAGGCGATCGCGGGCGTACCGCCGAGCCGCGCGAACGTCGCCCCGTCGTACCAGGAGTCGAGACCGGACAGCCGCCCCGGCCGGCCGACGTCCTCGGTCGCCCGGGAGATGACGCCGACGATCGGCTCGTCCGGGGCGATCTCGAGCGACATCACGCGGTTCGGCCACCAGTCGACCCGCGGCGGGTGCTCCGCGAGCCACGGATCGGCTGCCGCGGCACGGGCGATCCACTCGTCGACCTCGCGCTCGACCGCGAACGTCCAGCCCTCGTCGTCCGTCTGCACCGGCAGGCAGAGGACCGCGATCGTGATCCTGCACTCGGCCGGGTAGGTGACCGGCCACTCGCCGGCCGAGATCACGGTCGGCAGGATGTCGGGCACGCTCAGCCTCGGGTGGCGGAACTCCGAGCGCCTCGCCCACTCCTCACGCAGGCGACGCAGCGCGTCGATCACGACCTGCGCCTTCTCGATCGCGTTGACGGCGCCGCCCTCCCGCCAGTGCGGCTGGAAGACCTCCGCATGCCCGGGGCGGCCCGGCACGGTGATCACCGCGTAGCTCGTACCGCGGCAGGAGATCCAGACGTCGAAGCCGGTGGGCTCGGTGACGATGCCCGCGTCGGCCCGGACGCCGTGGAGGACGAGCGCGAGCCCCCCCGCCCCGGAGGATTCCTCGTCGGTGTTCGTCGCCACGAGCAGGTCGCCGGCGAGCCGCACGCCGAGGCGAGAGAGCACCTCGGCCGCGTGGACCATGCACGCGATCCCGCCCTTCATGTCGCACGAGCCGCGGCCGTAGAGGTTGCCGTCGCGGATCTCGGCGCGGAACGGATCGCTTGTCCAGTGGCCGCGAGGCTCCACCGAGACGGCGTCGATGTGCCCGTTCAGGAGCAGGCTCGGCCCCCCGCCGGTGCCGGCGAAGCGGGCGACGAGCTGCGGGCGCCCCTCGAACCCCATGCCCGGCGAGTACAGGGGCTTGCCCTCGAAGTCGGCCGGGTCGGGCTCGAACAGCTCGACCTCGGCGCCGGCGCGGCGCAGGCGATCGCCCAGGTACTCCTGGAGCTGGCGCTCCTGGCGCGGCGGGTCGCCGGGGTCGCGGGCCGTCGTGTCGAAGGCGATCAGGTCGGAGGCGAGCGAGACGAGCTCGTCGCGCCCGCGCTCGATCTCCTCGACGATCCGCCGCTCCGGCTCCGACAGCCCCATGGCGGCACCATCTTGACGTCACCGCGCCCGTCGGGCAAGCCCGACCGATCGTGCGCGCCGCGGTCCTGTACGAGTTCGGCTCGCCGTGAGATCTCGTGCGCATGGCCGCCGAAGGCGCTCCTCATCGAGCTGTACCGCGCCGGTAAGCTGCGGCTCGACCCGCTGATCACGGAGTGCGCGCTCGACGACGTCAACGAGGCGTTCCGGCGCATGGAGGCCGGCGAGTCGGCGCGCAGCGTGATCGTCTACCCGGGCGCGTAGCCCGCCCCAACACGCGCTACGCTCCGATCGTGAAGCGCCGCCGCAAGCGCAAGGGCCTGCTCACGCCGCCCGGGCCCGGGCGGAACCTCGCGCTGCGCCCGGGTGGCGGACCCCACCGCCCGCAGGCGGAGAAGCGGGCGCGTGACCGCCTCAGACGCGAGCTCGGCGAGCAGGGGCTCGACGCCAACGAGAAGCCCGACCGACAGCCCCCTGGCTAGCGGAGCTCGAGCTCGAGCCGCTCGCGCTCCTCGGGGCTGAGCGGGCGCGAGCCGCCCCCCTCGAGATCGCGCGCCACGAGGACGGCCTCCGCCGCCGCGGCGAGCATTCCGTCGGGCGTCAGGATCTCCTCGCGGGTGCGCAGGCTCGACGTCCCGATCCGAAGCAGGGCGATGCGCACGAGCACGGCGTCGTCGGCCTGGGCGAGCTCGCGCCGGAAGTCGACCTCGACCCGCGCGAGCACGTACCCCCAGGACTGGCCGCCTCGCCCGAGCACCCGGTCGAGCCACTCGTCCCGGGCCTCTTCGAGATAGCTGAGGTAGACGCCGTTGTTGACGTGACCGAGGGCGTCCATGTCGCGCCAGCGGATCTCGATGCGCTTCTCGTGCATGGCCGGAGGCTGATCGTACCCACGCGCCCGGGCGGGCAGGGGCCGACTAAGATCGCCGTCCACGTGGCGCCCGATCCCCAGGAGCTCCGGGGCGGCATCCAGCCGCTGCTCTTCCCGACTTCGCTCGCGATCGTCGGCGCGTCGGAGCGCAACCCGCGCCCGATCGAGGGCGCGCGGCGCGGAGGAAGGCCTGTCTATCTCGTCAACCCGAACCGCACGGAGGTGTCGGGCCTGCCCTGCCACCCGACGCTTGCCGACCTGCCCGCAACGCCCGACGTCGCGCTGCTGCTCGTCGGGCACACCCGCGTCGAGCAGGCCGTCGAAGAGGCGCTCGCCGCCGGAGTGCGCGCGCTCGTGATCCCCGGGGTCGGGGCCGAGGCCGGAGCGGAGGGACCGCCGGTGATCCGCCGCCTGGCCGCCCGGCTCGAGGCCGCGGGGGTGGCCGCAATCGGCGCCAACTGCATGGGCGCGGCCAGTGCCGACGGACCCTCGACCTGGATCGGGACGGTGCCGGAGACGTTCCGCCCAGGGCACGTCTCCGTGCTCGCGCAGTCCGGCTCGATCGCGGAGGCGTTCATCGCCTGCGGCCCGCGCGTCGGCTTCCGCACCGTGGTCTCGTCCGGAGGCGAGGTCAGCCGGGACGCCGCCGATCTGCTCGGGTTCCTGGCCGACGACCAGGGCACGCGCGCGATCGGCCTGTTTCTCGAGGCGGTGCGCCGGCCGGAGGCCTTCGCGGCAGCGCTCGCGCGCTGCGCCGAGGCGGAGAAGCCGGTCGTGTGCCTGAAGGTCGGGCGCTCGGAGGCGGCCGCTCGCGCGACTCTCGCGCACACGGGCGCGCTCGTCGGCAGCGCCCGGGCGTTCTCCGCGCTGCTTCGCCGTCACGGCGTGATCGAGGTGGACGACTTCCACGATCTGCTCGAGACGCTCGAGCTGCTCGGCTCGAAGCGACCCGTGCGCGGCGCGCGGGTGGCCGCGGTGTCGGAGTCGGGCGGGGAGTGCGCGCTGCTCGCAGACCAGGGCGAGGCGGCCGGCCTGCCCTTCGCCCCGCTGCCGGCGCCGCTGGCGGCGGACCTGACCCGGGAGTTCCCGAACTACGTCCAACCCGGGAACCCGCTCGACGCCTGGGCCGTCGCGGACGAGAGCATCGTCTATCCGCGCTCGTTCCAGTTGCTGGCGGGCTCCGGCGCCTACGACATCCTGCTCGCCCAGATCGACCTCTCCCAGTTCCGCGGGATCGACGAGGGGGACTGGTGCACCATGATCGTGCGGACGCTCGCCAAAGCCGTCGAGGGAACCGGGGTCTTCCCCGCGGTCAGCTCGGTGCACGCGAGCGACCCGCCGCCTGACCTCGCCGCGCTCGCGCGGGAGCTCGACGTGCCGCTCCTGCGCGGCACCGGGCACGCCGTGCGAGCGCTGGCCGCGGTCGCGCGCTGGCGCCCCGCACCGCGGGGCCGGACGGAAGAGACATGTCCCGGGGCCAGGCCCCTGGACACGTCCGGAAGGGACGGGCCGCTGCCGGAGTTCGAGTCGGCGGCGATCCTCGAAAGCTACGGGGTGCCACTCGCTTGCCGCCGGCGGGCCACGTCGCCCGCAGAGGCGGCGGCAGCCGCCGCGGAGCTCGGCTTCCCGGTTGTCGTCAAGATCGACGGGCCCGCCCACAAGGCCCGGGAGGGCGGTGTCGTCCTCGGCGTCGGGAGCGCCGAGGCCGCGGCCGCGGCGGCCGAGCGCCTCGGCGGCCGCGTTCTCGTCGCTCGCCAGGTTCCCCACGGCCCCGAAGCCGTTTGCGGCTTCGTCCGCGACCCCGACTACGGCCCGGTCCTCGCGGCCGGGCTCGGCGGGATCGTCGTCGAGGCGCTCTCGCTCGCCGCGGTCGCCCTCGGCCCCGTCGACCTCGAGGCCGCCCGCACGCTCGTCGCGGACGCCCCGGGGCTCGCTGCGGTCGCCTCGCCCGCGGCACTGGAGGACATGGCGGTGACGCTCGTCGCCCTCGGCCGCCTCGCGGCCGAGCACCCCGAGGTCGACGCCGTCGACGTCAACCCGCTGATCCTCGGCCCAGACGGCGCGGTCGCCGTCGACGCCCTGGTCGTGACGAAAGGAGCCCCATGACCGACGAGGTCGTCCTCTACGAGCGCCGCGGCCCGGCCGCGTGGCTGACGCTCAACCGCCCCGACAAGCTCAACGCGCTCAACCGGGAGATCGTCGCGGGCCTGCACGCCGGCATGGACATGGCGCTCGCCGACGACGAGGTCAAGGTGGTCGTTCTGACCGGAGCAGGCAAGGCGTTCTCGGCCGGCTTCGACATCTCGGCCGAGGCAGGCGAGGGAATCGAGGGCGCCTACCCGTGGCGGGAGGAGCTGGCGAAGGACGTGGACGTGACGATGAAGCTCTGGAGCCTGCCGAAGCCGACGATCGCCGCCGTGCGCGGCTGGTGCCTCGGCGGTGCGTGCGAGCTCGCGATGGCGTGCGACCTCATCGTCGCCGCCGAGGGCGCCCGCCTGGGCGAGCCGGAGATCCGCTTCGGCTCCGGGCCGGTGACGCTGTTGATGCCGTTCGTGCTCGGCCAGAAGAAGACGAACGAGCTCCTGTTCACCGGCGACACGCTCGAGGCCGGCGAGGCGGAGCGGGCCGGGCTCGTCAACCGGGTCGTCCCCGTCGAGGAGCTCGAGGCGGCGGTCGGCGAGCTCGTGCGCAAGATCGCCCCGACGCCGCTGCCCGTGCTGCGCCTGACGAAGATCGCGCTCACGCGCGCCTACGAGGCGATGGGCCTCCGCCAGGCCGTCGCGCTCAACCTCGAGAACTCCGCGATCCTGAACACCGTCGACACGCCGGAGCAGCGCGAGTTCAACCGGATCGCGAAGGAGCAGGGCCTGAAGGCCGCGCTAGCCTGGCGCGACGCCCGTTACGGCGAGGCGCTCGGCTGAGCGACCCGCTCAGGCGGCGGGGTCGCGCACCAGCTCCATCGTCGAGCAGTGCACCCCGCCGCCGCCCTTGTGGATCTCGTCGTACGGAACCGCGACGGTGTCGATCCCACGCCGGGAAAGCAGCTCCACCGCGCGCGAGTAGCCGTCCGCCATCAGTACGCGGCCGGGCCGCAGGCAGAGGGAGTTGATCGCCCATTCCTCGCCCGCCGGACAGGGAATCGCCTCGATCCGAAGCTCGCGCAGCCGCTCGAGGAACCAGTACGGGAGGCCGGCCGTGTCCACGAGGGCGCGGTCGACGTCAACCATCCCGAGGTGCCCGTCGATGTGGATCGAATAGCCGGAGAGCGGGATGACCAGGAGCTCTATCCCGAGCGGCCGTAGCGCCTCGGCGAGCTGCCGAGCGCCCTCCTCGTTGCAGCGGATCGACGTGCCGTACGCGGCGACCCCGGGACGCAGCTTCACGAACGAGCCGCCCTCCACCATGCCGGTCCCCGCGATCGTGCGCAGGATCGGCATGCCGAGACCGGCCACGGTGGCGCTGACGAGCCGCTCCTCGCCCCGGCGCATGGCCGGGGCCAGCCGTCCGATCACCGCGCCGCCGGGAACCGTCAAGAGCGGGTCGCGCGTGTAGATCGGCCGGGTCAGGTGCGGGGGCAGCTCCCCCTCGACGAAGGCGACCTCGACGCCCTCCCGCTCGAGTGCGGCGACCAGCCCCGCGTGCTGCGCGTCGACTTTCGCGAGATTCGGGGGCTCGCGCGACTCCCAGTACCACATCCCGCCCGGGTCGACGAGCGCGCCGGCCTCCTCGCTCCAGGTACCGGCCCGGACGCAGCGCCACTCCCCGTGCGGCCGGCGCATCAGCACGAGCCTGAGCGGCCCGACCTCGTCGCTCGCACCCCACACGCGTCCCCAGACGCGTTCCTGCTCGCCGGGATCGTGAAACGGCGGCTCCGCGGAGACTTTGCTGAGCGCGTGCTGGAGATCCGGGACGCCGGTCACCGGCGGGGATCATAATCGGTGCACACGGAGAGCCCGACGGCGGGAAAGGAGCGCGATGGCGCGAGACCCGAAGCACGACGTCCTCTTCGAGCCCCTGCGAATCGGGCCGAAAACGCTGCGAAACCGCTTCTACCAGGTGCCCCACTGCGTCGGCTTCGGCTCGGAGAAGCCCCTCCACCAGGCGCACTTCCGCGCGCTGAAGGCGGAGGGGGGCTGGGCAGCGGTCTGCACCGAGTACTGCGCGATCAGCGCCGACTCGGACGAGACGCCGTTCATCTCGGCGCGGCTCTGGGACGAGGACGACGTGCGGGCGCTCGCTGTCACCTGCGAGCTCGCCCACGAGCACGGGGCGCTCGCCGGCTGCGAGCTGCACCACTCGGGCGTGCACTCCCCGCGACGGCAGTACCGGCTGCCCGCGCTCGCCCCCTCACAGCTCGCGAGCGACTACCTGCTCGTCGTGCCGAAGGCGATGGAGCGCTCCGACATCCGCCGCGTCCAGGCCGACTGGGCCGCCGCGGCCCGCCGCGCCCGCGATGCCGGGTTCGACATCGTCTACGTGTACGGCGCTCACAGCTACCTGCCGATGCAGTTCCTGTCGCCGTTCTACAACCACCGCACGGACGAGTACGGCGGCTCGTTCGAGAACCGGGCGCGCTTCTGGCTCGAGACGCTCGAGGTCGTACGGGAGGCGGTCGGGGGCGAGTGCGCCGTAGCGGCCCGAATCGCGGTCGACGCGCTCGGCCCCTACGGCGTCGAGCTCGACGAGGGGCTCGCGTTCGTCCGCGCCGCCGACGATCTGGTCGACCTCTGGGACGTCAACGTCGGCTCGGCGCTCGAGTGGTCGAAGGACTCGGGCGCGTCCAGCCTGTTCTCCGAGGGCTGGCAGCTTCCGTGGACGGGCCGGGTGCGCGAGGCGACCGCGAAGCCGATCGTCGGGGTGGGGCGCCTGACGAGCCCCGACCGGATGGCGGAGATCGTCCGAAGCGGGGTCTGGGACGTGATCGGCGCGGCCCGGCCCTCGATCGCCGACCCGTTCCTGCCGCGCAAGATCGAGGAGGGCCGCTACGACGAGATCCGCGAGTGCATCGGCTGTAACGTCTGCATCCCGAAGTCCGACCCTGGCGGCAACATCGGCTGCACCCAGAACGCGACGGCCGGGGAGGAGTACCGCCGCGGCTGGCATCCGGAGCGGTTCGAGCGGGCCGCCAACGCCGACCGGGATGTGCTCGTCGTCGGCGCAGGCCCGGCCGGGATGGAGTGCACGCTCGTGCTGGCGAAGCGCGGCTTTCGCCGCGTTCACCTGGTCGACGCGGAGCAGGAGATCGGCGGGATCATGCGTTGGGTGCCCCGGTTACCGGGCCGCGGCGAGTGGGCCCGCGTGCTGGGCTGGCGGGTACTCCAGCTCTCGAAGCTGCGCAACGTCGAGATCCTCACGCGCCTTCGGCTCGACGCCCAGGGCGTGCGCGAGTACGGCGCGGAGCTCGTTGTGTGCGCGACAGGCGCACGCTGGGCGACGGACGGGCTGAACCGGGCGACGCACCGGCCGATCGCCGGAGCGGACACCGCGCTTCCGCACGTCCTGACGCCCGAGCAGGTGGTGCTCGAGGGCAAGCGACCGCCGGGCG
>JAHDVS010000015.1 GCA_023382435.1 Thermoleophilia bacterium | reverse complement strand
CCGGAGGCCTGGACGTTGCGCCAGAAGATCTCCGCGTAGCCGCCGAGCGAGACGACGCCTTCCTGGATCCGCGCGCCGCCCGAGTCGTTGATCCCGATCAGGGGGCAGCCGTAGCGCAGCGCGAGATCCATCACCTTGCAGATCTTCTCGGCGAACGCCTCCGACAGCGTGCCGCCGAAGACGGTGAAGTCCTGGGAGAAAACGAACACCTTGCGCCCGAAGACCGTCCCGTAGCCGGTGACGACGGCGTCGCCCCAGGGCCGGCGCTCCATCATTCCAAAGTGGGGGTTGCGGTGGCGAACGTAGCGGTCGAGCTCGACGAAGCTGCCGGGATCGAGCAGCTGCTCGAGCCGCTCGCGGGCGAGCAGCTTGCCGCGCGAGCGCTGCCGCTCGATCGCTTTCGGGTCGCCCTGGTGGGCCGCCTCGTCGCGAAGCGCCTCGAGCCGCTCGAGCTTCCCGCGCGTCGTCTGCTCCGGTCGGTCCCCCGTCGCGGCCACGCGCAGAGACTATTCGCCCGGGCCGGCGAATGTGCCCGCGGCCGTCCCGCCGCGCCGTCAGAGCGACGTCTGCGCGTCGTAGGTGCCGAGCTCCTCGCGCAGCACGTCGCAGATCTCGCCGACCGTGCAGAGGGCGGCGAGGGCCTCCCGCATGGGGTGGAGGAGGTTCGTGCTGCCGCGGGCGGTCTCGCGGACGCGGCCGAGCGCAGCCTGGGCCGCCGCCGCGTCGCGGCCCGCGCGAACCCGGCGGATGCGTTCCACCTGCCGGCGCTCGAGCTCCGGGTCGATCCGCTGCAGCGCGGGCTCGGCCTCGCCGTCGGTCGCGAACGCGTTCACGCCGACGATCAGCCGCTCGCCTGCCTCGACCTCGCGCTGGTGGGCGAACGCGGAGTCCGCGATCTCGCCCTGGACGAAGCCGGCTTCGATCGCTGCGACAGCGCCGCCGAGGTCGTCGATTCGCTCGATCAGCTCCGTCGCACGCTCCTCCAGCTCGCGCGTCAAGGCCTCGACGAAGTAGGCGCCGCCGAGGGGGTCGGCCGTGTCCGTGGTGCCCGCCTCGTGCCGGAGGATCTGCTGGGTGCGCACCGCGAGCTGCGCCGCGTGCTCTGTCGGCAGCGCGAGCGCCTCGTCGAACCCGTTCGTGTGCAGCGACTGGGCGCCGCCGCAGACGGCGGCAAGCGCCTGCACCGCCACGCGCACGACGTTGTTGTCCGGCTGCTGGGCCGTCAGGGTCGAGCCGCCGGTCTGGGCGTGGAAGCGCAGCGCGAGCGCCTTCGGGTTCGTCGCGCCCAGTCGCTCGCGCATGATCCGGGCCCACATCCGTCTGGCCGCGCGGAACTTCGCCACCTCCTGGAAGAAGTGGTTGTGCGCGTTGAAGAAGAACGAGAGCCGCTCCCCGAACTCGTCGGGCGAGAGCCCCGCGGCCACGGCCGCCTCGCAGTACGCGATCCCGTTCGCGAGCGTGAACGCGAGCTCCTGCACCGCGGTCGAGCCCGCCTCCCTGATGTGGTAGCCGGAGATCGAGATCGTGTTCCAGTGCGGCAGGCGCTCGCGGCAGTAGGCGAACAGGTCGGTCGTGATCCGCATCGACGGGCGCGGCGGGAAGATGTAGTTCCCGCGGGCCGCGTACTCCTTGAGGATGTCGTTCTGGACCGTGCCGCGCAGCCTGTCGCCCGCCACCCCCTGGCGCTCCGCCACGAGCTCGTAGGCAAGAAGTAGGAGCGCGGCGGGCGCGTTGATCGTCATCGAAGTCGAGACCCGGTCGAGCGGGATCCCCTCGAACACCCGCTCGAGATCGGGCAGCGCGTCGATCGCCACCCCCGATCGTCCGACCTCGCCTTCCGCGCGGGGGTGGTCCGAGTCGTAGCCGAGCTGCGTCGGCAGGTCGAACGCGACCGACAGCCCCGTCTGGCCCTGCGCGAGCAGGAAGCGAAACCGCTCGTTCGTCTCCTCGGCTGTTCCGAAACCGGCGTACTGGCGGATCGTCCACGGGCGGCCCCGGTACATGGTGGCGTAGGGGCCGCGCGTGAACGGGTACTCCCCGGGGAGCTCCGTTTCGAGACCGGCGGCGTCGGCGACCGTGTAGACCGGCGCCACCTCGATCCCGGACTCTGTCAGGCGCCGGTCGGCCGCAGTCATCGACTCAGTCGACGAGGAACGTCACCTTGAGGTGAACGTGGAAGCTCGCGACGCGCCCGTCTGCGACGTTTGCCTCGATGCTGCCCACCCAGACGTGCTGGATGTTCCGGACGGTCTCGCCTGCCTTCGCAACACCCTCGGCCACCGCCTCCTCGATGCTCGCGCCCGTGGCCGTCAGCTCGACGATCTTCGCGACCGACATGGTGACCTCCTGTGGTTCGGTTGGCAGAGCACAGGATAGTGCGAGCGCCTAGACTCCCGCCCCGGTGGACCTCTACGAGTACCAGGGCAAGGAGCTGTTCCGCCGCTTCGGGATCCCCGTCTCGGACGGCCGGCTCGCCCTCTCCCCGGAGGACGCGCGCCAGGCGGCGCAGGAGCTCGGCGGCGCGGTCGTCGTCAAGGCTCAGGTGCACGCGGGCGGGCGCGGCAAGGCCGGCGGGATCAAGCTCGCCGCGAGCCCGTCGGAGGCCGAGGCGCGAGCCGCCGACATCCTCGGGATGGACATCCGCGGCCACGTCGTCCACCGCCTCTGGGTCGAGAAGGCCTCGGAGATCGAGCGCGAGTACTACCTCTCGGTCACGTTCGACCGCGGCGAGAAGAAGCCGCTGTTCATGCTCACGACCGAGGGCGGCGTCGACATCGAGGAGCTCGCAGCCACCTCGCCCGAGAAGCTCGCCCGCCTCCACGTCGACCCGCTCGTCGGCTTTCACCCCTTCCAGGCCCGCTGGCTCTGCTTCGCGGCCGGGATTCGCGAGCCGGCCGAGCAGAAGCAGGTGATCGCGATCGTCGGGAAGCTCTACGAGACGTTCGTCTCCTGCGAGGCGATGCTGTGCGAGATCAACCCGCTGATCGTGACGCCGGCGGGCGAGGTGAGAGCGCTCGACGCGAAGGTCACGATCGACGACAACGCGCTCTACCGCCATCCCGATCTGGCGGAGCTACGCGACCTCGCGGCCGCTGACGTCCAGGAGCAGCGCGCCCGGGAGAAGGGGCTCGCCTACGTGAAGCTCGACGGCGACATCGGCATCCTCGGCAACGGCGCCGGGCTCGTCATGTCCACGCTCGACGTGGTCGCCCAGGCGGGCGGCCGGCCCGCGAACTTCTGCGACATCGGCGGCGGGGCCCAGGCCGATGTCGTCGTCGGCGCGCTCGAGGTGATCACCGCCGACCCGGTCAAGGCGATCCTGTTCAACATCTTCGGCGGCATCACCCGCGGCGGAGAGGTCGCTCGCGGTCTACTCGAGGCGCTCGAGCGGATCGGCATCGACGTGCCCGTCGTCGTCCGCCTCGACGGCACCGAGGCCGAGGAGGGTCGCCGGCTGCTCGCCGAGTCCTCACCGGCGAACGTCCACGTCGAGTCGACGATGCTGTCCGCCGCGGAGCGGGTCGTGGAGCTGGCCCGGTGAGCGCCGGGTCGGTCGGCGCCGCCGAGCTCTGGAGCGCCCGCGCCGACGCCTATCGCGAGAGCGAGGCGCACCGGCAGGGCCCCGACCTCGACCTGCTCGTCGAGTGGTCGGCCGGCGCGAGCAGCGCGCTCGACGTCGGCACCGGCGGCGGCCACGTCGCCCGGCGGCTGCGCGAGGCTGGCGTCGAGGTGACGACCTGCGACCCCGCGCCCGGCATGAGGCCGGACGTCGTCTGCGGCGCGGAGCACATCCCGTTCGCGGACGGGAGCTTCGACGTCGTCGCGACGCGGCTCGCCGCGCACCACTTCGCGGACGCGGCCGCGGCGCTGCGCGAGCTCGCCCGCGTCAGCGCCGATCGGGTTCTCGTCGCCGACAACCTGTTCGCGGGCGAGGCGGCCGAGGAGGCGGAGAGGCTCCGAGACCCCTCGCACGTCCGCACCTACACCGAGGCGGGCTGGCGCGAGCTGTTCGACGCCGCCGGTCTGCGCGTCCTCGACGTTCGCGTGCTCGATCTCGCGATCGAGCTCGGGCCCTGGCTCGAGCGCGCCGGTTGCGCCGGAGCGGAGGCCGACCGGGTGCGGGCGCTCCTCGCCGACCGGATCGACGGGGGCCGGCTGCGACTCGACAGGATCTGCGTGAGGGGGGCGAGGTAGTGGCGATCATCGTCGACGCGGCGACGCGGCTCGTCGTCCAGGGCATCACCGGTCGCGAGGGGCAGTTCCACGCGCTTCGCAACCGCGACTACGGGACGAACGTGGTCGCGGGCGTCACCCCCGGCAAGGGCGGTGAGGCTGTCGAGGGCGTCCCCGTCTTCGACTCCGTCCGCGACGCGATGGCCGAGACGAAGCCGAACACGAGCATGGTCTTCGTCCCGGCGCGCTTCGCCGCCGACGCGATCTACGAGGCCGTCGACGCCGGCATCGAGACGGTGATCTGCATCACCGAGGGCATCCCCGCCCACGACATGCTGCGGATCTACAACTACATCCGCCCCCGCGGCGTCACGCTCGTCGGGCCGAACTGCCCGGGCGTGCTCTCGCCCGGCAAGGCGAACGTCGGGATCATCCCCGCGGAGATCTTCTCGCCCGGCCCCGTCGGACTCGTCAGCCGCTCCGGCACGCTCACCTACCAGATCGGCAACGAGCTGACCCAGCTCGGGGTCGGCCAGTCCACGATCGTCGGCATCGGCGGCGACCCGGTCGTCGGCACCTCGTTCATCGACGCGCTCGAGCGTTTCGAGGCCGACCCGGAGACCCGCTTCGTCGTGATGGTCGGTGAGATCGGCGGCTCCGAGGAGGAGAAGGCGGCCGCGTTCATCGCCGAGCGGATGACGAAGCCCGTCGTCGGCTACATCGCCGGCCGCACGGCGCCGCCCGGCAAGACGATGGGCCATGCGGGCGCGATCATCTCCGGCTCCGCCGGCACCGCGAAGGCGAAGCAGGAGGCGCTCGAGGCCCGCGGCGTCCGCGTCGGCACGAACCCGACCGAGGCAGCCCGCCTCGTCGCCGACCTCGTCGCCGGCGCCCGCTGAGCGGGCGCGCCGGCGCTGCCTACGGCAGCGTGCACCAGCTGGCGAGCGCCTTCATGTAGTTCGAGCGCTCGAAGGCGGCCGGGTCGGGCGAATGCTCGTGGCTCAGGCTGCCCTTGAGCTGCTCGACGGACTCGTACTCGTTCGCCTCGAGCCAGGCGCGCGTGTCGCGCAGCACGGTCTCGAGGTGGCCCGGGCCGTGGCGGATCAGCGCCGAGGCCATCATCGTCACGTCCGCCCCGACGAGGAGAAGCTTCAACACCTCGGCGGCCGACTGCACGCCGCCGGTGGCAGCGAGCGAGGCCGCCACCCGCCCGCGCAGGATCGCGATCCACCGGAGCGGCAGCCGCGTCTCCCAGGGGCGGCTCAGCTCGACGGTGGGGGCGACGTCGAGGACGTCGAGGTCGATGTCGGGCTGGTTGAAGCGGTTGAAGAGCACGAGCCCGTCCGCGCCGGTCGCGACGAGGCGACGCGCCATGTTCGCCATCGAGCTGAAGTAAGGGCCGACCTTGACCGCGAGCGGGATCGACACGACCTCCCGCACCGCCGCGACGAGATCGAGGTAGCGCTGCTCGACGTCGGCTGCCGTCGCCTCCGGGTCGGTGGCGAGCAGGTACACGTTCAGCTCGAGCGCGTCCGCGCCCGCCTGCTCGAGCAGGGCCGCGTACCCCGTCCAGCCGCCAACGGAGGCGGCGTTGAGCGACGCGATGACGGGGATCGAGAGCGCCGCCTTGGCCGCCGCCACATGCTCGAGATACGTCTCCGGGCCGGTCCGGTAGTCCTCGAGGACGGGGAAGTACCCGAGCGTCGCCTCGCCGAAGCTGTGGGCCCGGAGCTCGCGCAGCTCGTGGGCCGCGACCGCCTCGTGCTCGAACTGCTCCTCGAACAGCGACGGCAGCACCACCGCGGACGCGCCCGCCTCCTCGAGCCTGCGCAGCGTGTCGAGCCTGGCCCCGAGCGGCGATGCCGACGGGACGAGCGGGTTGGCGAGCTCGAGGCCGAGATAGCGGGTAGCGAGGTCGACGCTCATTCCTCCGCCTCCTCGTCGTGCTTGCCCGGGATCACGCGCTCGATCCTGGCGACCTGCTCGTAGTAGTGCCAGCGCTCGTCGATGTCCTCCTGGGCGGTTGCGAGCAGGCGCTCGGCGTTCTCCGGGTTCACCCGCTCGAGCATCGCGAAGCGCGCTTCCTGGAGCGCGAAGTCCTTGAACGCCAGCTTCGGCTTGCGCGAGTCGAGCCGCATCGGGTGCTCGCCGACCTGCGCGTGCCTCGGGTCGTACCGGTACAGGGGCCAGTAGCCGCTGTTGACGGCGTCTCCCTGGTGCGTCATGCCGGTCGACATCTCGATCCCGTGGGCGATGCACTGACTGTAGGCGATGATCAGCGACGGCCCCGGGTAGGACTCCGCCTCGACCATCGCCCGGATCGTCTGGAGGTTGTCGGCTCCGATCGCCACCTGCGCGACGTACACGTGGCCGTAGTCGGCGGCGAGCATTCCGAGATCCTTCTTCCGGCTCGGCTTGCCGCTGGCTGCGAACTTCGCCACGGCCGCGCGCGGCGTCGATTTCGACGCCTGGCCGCCTGTGTTCGAGTAGACCTCCGTGTCGAGGACGAGGACGTTGACGTCCCGCCCAGAGGCCAGCACGTGATCGAGGCCGCTGAAGCCGATGTCGTACGCCCAGCCGTCGCCGCCGACGATCCAGACGCTCTTGGGTACGAGCACGTCGGCGATCGACGCGAGGTCGCTCGCCTCGGAGGAGTCGACGCGCTCGAGCATGGGCAGGAGCTCGGCGACCCGAGCGCGCTGGCGCTCGTTGCCGGCCTCGCTCCGGTCGGCGTGCTCGAGGATCGCGCCGGCGAGCTCGTCGCCGACGTCGGCCCGGAGGAGGTCGAGCAGCCGCCGCGCGTGCGCGATCTGGCGGTCGAGGGCGAGCCGCATCCCGAGTCCGAACTCGGCGTTGTCCTCGAACAGCGAGTTCGCCCAGGCGGGGCCCCGGCCGTCCCCGTTCTGCGCCCATGGCGTCGTCGGCAGGTTGCCCCCGTAGATCGAGGAGCAGCCGGTCGCGTTCGCCACCAGCACGCGATCGCCGAAGAGCTGCGTCAGGAGCTTCAGGTACGGTGTCTCGCCGCAGCCCTCGCAGGCGCTCGAGAACTCGAACAGCGGCTGGAGCATCTGGGAGCCCTTGATCGTGGCGACGTCGACCTCGGAGCGGTCGAACTCGGGGATCCCGAGGAAGAACTCGAAGCGTTCCCGCTCCCGCTCGAGGTGCGCCTCCTTCGGCCGCATGTTGATCGACTTGTGCCGCACGACCTCCTTCGAGTGCGCGGGGCAGTAGTCGACGCAGACGCCGCAGCCGGTGCAGTCGTCCGGTGCGACCTGGATCGTGAGCAGCGTGCCCGGGTGCTCGCGGGAGCGGAACGGCTTCGACTTGAAGCCTCGGGGCGCTTCGGCGAGAGCGTCCCCGGGGAACACTTTCATCCGGATCGCCGCGTGCGGGCACACGATCGCGCACTTGCCGCAGTCGATGCAGATGTCCGGGTCCCAGATCGGGATCTCCTTCGCCAGCGAGCGGCGCTCCCAGCGGCTCGTGCCCGTCGGGAAGGAGCCGTCGACCGGGAGCGCGCTGACCGGCAGCAGGTCGCCCTTGCCGGCCATCATCATCGCGGTCACCCGCTGGACGAACTCCGGCGCCGCCGGGTCGACCGCCGGCGGGATGCGTCGCGTCGCCGACGCCCCCGCCGGCACTTCGACGCGGTGCAGGGCCGCCAGGGCGCCGTCCACCGCGGCGAAGTTCCGCTCGAGCGCCTGGCGGCCGTACTTCCCGTAGGTCGCCGTGATCGCAGCCTTGATCGCCGCGATCGCGTCGTCGAGCGGCAGGTGGCCGGACAGCGCGAAGAAGCACGTCTGCAGAACGGTGTTGATGCGGCGGCCGAGGCCCGCCTCCCGCGCGACCCGGTGGCCGTCGACCACGTGGAAGGAGAGCCCCTTCTCGATCAGCTGCTCCTGCACCTCCCGCGGCAGATGGGCCCAGACCTCGTCGGGCCCGTACGGGCTGTTGAGGAGAAACGTTGCCCCGGGCGAGGCCAGCTCGAGGATGTCCCCCTGCTCGAGGAACTCGAACTGGTGGCAGGCGACGTAGCCCGCCTCCTCGATCAGGTACGTCGAGCCGATCGGGTGCGGCGCGAAGCGCAGGTGCGACACCGTGCGCGCCCCAGCCTTCCGGGAGTCGTAGACGAAGTACGCCTGCGTATGGAGCCCCGCGCGCTCGCCGATGATCCTCGCCGAGTTGTGGTTCGCCCCGACCGTGCCGTCCGAGCCGAGGCCGTAGAAGACGGCGCTGGACACGTCGGGCGCCTCCGTTCGAAACGAGGGGTCGTAGGGCAAGCTCGTTCCGGAGACATCGTCGACGATCCCGATCGTGAAGCGGTTCTTCGGCTCGGCCCGCTCGAGCTCGGCGAAGACCCCGGCGGCCATGGCCGGCGTGAACTGCTTGGACGAGAGCCCGTAGCGCCCGCCGATCACGCGCGGCATCCGGGCGAGGCCGCGCCCCGATGCGAGCTCCTCGGCGAGCGTCGTGACGACGTCCTGGTAGAGCGGCTCCCCGGGAGCGCCGGGCTCCTTGGTGCGGTCGAGCACCGCCAGGGAGCGTACGGTTGCGGGCAGGCTGGCGATGAATGCGGGGCGGTCGAAAGGACGGTAGAGGCGAACCTTCACGAGCCCGACCTTCGCGCCGGCCTCGTTGAGCGCCGCGACGGTCTCCTCGGCGGCGCCGGCCCCGGAGCCCATCAGCACGAGCACGCGCTCCGCGTCGGGGGCACCCACGTACTCGAACAGCTGATAGCGGCGGCCGGTTCGCTCGCCGACACGATCCATCGTCGCCTGGACCGTGCTCGCGAGCGTCGCGTAGAACGGGTTGATCGCCTCGCGCGCCTGGAAGAACACGTCCGGGTTCTGGGCCGACCCGCGCAGAACCGGGCGGTCCGGGGACAGGCGTCGGTCGCGGTGCTCGCGGATCCGCTCCCGCGGCAGGAGCTCCAGGATCTCCTCGTCGGAGAGGAGCTCGACCGTGTTCAGCTCGTGCGACGTGCGAAAGCCGTCGAAGAAGTGGACGAACGGGACGCGCGACTCGAGCGTCGCGGCGTGCGCGACGACGGCCAGGTCGTGTGCCTCCTGCACCGATGAGGAGGCGAGTAGTCCAAAGCCCGTCGAGCGCGCGGCCATCACGTCGCTCTGGTCGCCGAAGATCGAGAGCGCGTGCGTGGCGACGGTACGCGCGGCGACGTGGATCACGAGCGGCGTCAGCTCGCCCGCGATCTTGTACATGTTCGGGATCATCAGGAGCAGGCCCTGGGAGGCCGTGAACGTGGTCGAGAGCGCGCCGGCCTGGAGGGCGCCGTGCACGGCGCCGGCGGCGCCGCCCTCGCTCTGCATCTGGATCACCTCTGGCACCGTCCCGAATGCGTTCGGTCGCCCGGAGGCCGCCCAGGCGTCGGCGAGCTCGCCCATCGGTGACGACGGGGTGATCGGGTAGATCGCGATCACCTCGGAGGTCGCGTAGGCGACGCGAGCCGCCGCCTCGTTGCCGTCGACGATGGCGAGCGCCCGGCTCACCGGACGACCCGGTCCGTTCTCGCCGGCGCGGAGCGGCGTTTCACCCCGGGACGGGGCAGGTCGGTGGCCATAGCCGTCTTCTCCTCCGTCTCGTACAGCCGTGCCCCTCATCCTAGAGAGGACCGCAACCTGTTCGGTGGGAGGCGCGCACCTGCCCGAACGTACCGGCGGCGGTCGTGACTAGACTGGCCTCTCGTGGACGCGATCTCCTTCGCCCGCGGCAATCCGACGCCCGAGATCCTCCCCGTCGCGGAGCTCGCCGACTGCGCCCGCGCCGTCGTCGAGCGCGACGGGTCTGTGATCCTCAACTACGGGGCCGGCGGCGGCTACGCGCCGCTCCGCGAGTGGATCGCGTCCCGGCACGGGGTCTCACCGGCGCAGGTGATCGTGACGCCGAGCTCGCTGCTCGCCTTCCGGTTCGTGATGCGCCAGCTCGTCGGGGACGGCGCCTGCGTCGCCGTCGAGGCGCCCAGCTACGACCGCACGATCCTCGTCCTGCGGGAGCTCGGCGCCCGGGTCGTGGGCGTGCCCATGGACGACGACGGGATCGAGCTCGACCGCGTCGAGGAGCTGCTCGCCGGGGACGACCCGCCGCGCGCCCTCTACACGATCCCGACCTTCCAGAACCCCTCCGGGCGGACGCTGTCCCTCGAGCGCCGCCGCGGGCTCGTCGAGCTGGCCCGCACGCACGGGCTCCTGCTGTTCGAGGACGACCCGTACGGGCTCGTGCGCTTCGAGGGCGAGCCGCTGCCGTCGCTGTACGAGCTCGCGGACGGGGACGGCGTGGTCTACGCCTCGTCGTTCTCGAAGACCGTCGCTCCGGGCCTCCGGGTCGGTTACGTGGTCGTGCCTGCCGAGCTGGCGGCACCGGTCGAGAAGATCGCGAACGCCACGTACATCTCGCCGCCGCTCTTGCCGCAGGCGGCGATCCGCGAGCTGATCCGGCGCGGCGGCTTCGAGCCGAACCTGGAGCGCGCCCGCGAGCTGCTGAGGCTCCGTCGGGACGCGATGGTCGGGGCGCTAGCCGCCGAGATGCCCGTCGGGTCGAGCTGGAACCGCCCGCAGGGCGGCTACTTCCTCTGGCTCGACTTCCCCGTCGGCGTGCTCACCGACGACGTCTTCGACCGCGCCGCGGAAGCGGGGGTCGCGTTCGTGAAAGGCAGCGACTTCTTCCCCGGGCCCGGCGGCGAGAGCTCGGCCCGGCTCGCGTTCAGCTTCCCCTCCGTGGACGAGATCCACGAGGGTGTGCGGCGGCTCGCGACGGTCGTCCGCACGACCGTCCCCCTCACGACGTAGCGGGGGCGGCGCCGAGCGCGCTCAGCGCCTCGTCGAACGTCTCCACGGGCACGACGCGTAACCCGTCGGCGTACTTGCGGGCCTCCTCGGCGTTGTCCTCGGGCACGACGAACACGTCGGCCTCGGCGCGCCGGGCGCCGATCACCTTCTGGCGGATGCCGCCGATCGCCCCGACGCTCCCGTCGAGCAGGATCTCGCCGGTGGCCACCACCGTCCGGCCGCGATCGACGTCGGAGCCGAGCTCGTCGACGATGTGGAGCGCGAACGCGAGGCCGGCGGAGGGGCCACCGATCGACCCCGCGTCGATCTCGATCTCGACGGGCAGGTCGATGTCCGCCGCCTGCTGCACGAGCACGCCGATCACGGCGCGCTCCGGGTCGTCCTCGGCCGCCTCCGTCGCGACGGTGTGAACCGCCGTCTCGCCCTCACGCTCCACCGTGATCGTGACCTCCGCGCCCGGCTCCAGATCGGCGAGCGCGTCCCGGAGGTCCTGGGGCGTGCGTACATCGCGGTCCCGCGCCCGGACGATCACGTCCCCCGGCTGGAGCTCCGCCCGGGCCGCCGGCGAGTCGGGGAGCACGAGGGAGATCTCGGCGCCGACGGGCACCGCGTCCACCTCGTAGCCGAGCGTGCGCAGCGCGACCGTCGCGGCGATCTGCTGGGAGCGCGTCATGTCGAGCCTCGAGCTCTGGCGCCGCTGCTGCTCGCTCACGCCGACCGGGTTCAGGACGTCGGCGGGCACGAGTGTTGCTCCCTCGTGCAGGCCGGGGAACAGGCGCTCGAGCAGGTTCGCCTTCCGGACGAGGATGTCGACCATGTAGATCCCGCTCCCGGCAGCGTCGACCGTTGCCTCGTCCTCGCCCTCGATCGCGACGAGCGGCTCGACGGGCTTCGCCTCGTCGGGCAGGAGCAGATACTCCCCCGAGGGGGCGAACCAGAGCGTCCCGCCGATCCCGCCGACGACGACGAGAGCGAGCACGAGACCCTTGCGCCAGCTGGCGGGACGCCGCACGGAGTCGATCGTACCCGCGCGCCCGCGCGCCCCGGCGCGGGCGCGCGCAGCCGTGGCTAGCCGCCGAGGACGGCGACGACCTCCCTGACCGCGTCGGCCGAACGACCGAGCTCCGCCTGCTCGTCGCCCGTCAGCTCGAGCTCGACCACCCGCTCGATCCCGCCCGAGCCGAGCACGACCGGGACGCCCATGTAGAGCCCGTCGATGCCGTACTCGCCCTCGAGCAGGGCTGTGCAGGGCAGCAGCCGCTTCTGGTCGAGCATGATCGACGTGACCATCTCCGCGACCGCGGCGCCCGGCGCGTACCAGGCGGACGTGCCGAGCAGGTTCACGACCTCGCCGCCGCCCTTGCGGGTGCGCTCCACCATCTCGGAGATTCGCTCCGGCGTCGTCAGCTTCGTCAGCGGCACGCCGCCGACCGTCGTCGCCGACACCACCGGCACCATCTGGTCGCCGTGGCCGCCGAGCACGACCGCCTGCACGTCCCGGTCGGACATGCCCGTCTCCCAGGCGATGAACGTGCGGAAGCGCGCGGTATCCAGAATCCCGGCCATGCCGAACACCCGCTCCTTGGGGAAGCCGGACACGCTCTTCGCGACATGGCACATCGCGTCGAGCGGGTTCGTGACGACGACCACGATCGCCCCGGGCGACGCGGCGACGGCCGCTTCCGTGACCGTCCTGACGATCGCCTGGTTCGTGGTGACGAGGTCGTCGCGGCTCATGCCGGGCGCGCGCGGCCGGCCGGAGGTGATCACGACGACGTCGGAGCCGGCCGTCTCCTCGTAGCCGTTCGTGCCGACGACCGTCGCCTCGTAGCCCAGCACCGGCCCCGCCTCGTTCATGTCGAGCGCCTTGCCCTGCGGCAGGCCCTCCACGATGTCGACGAGGACGACGTCGGCGTAGTCGCGCCTCGCGATCTCCTGTGCTGCCGTCGCGCCGACATTGCCGGCGCCGACAACGGTGACCTTGCGTCTCATGTGGATCGCTGCTCCCTGTTTCGGTCGTGTGGCGGGCGCGATTCTACTCGGCCGCGGTGGGCGCGGGCGCGCCTGCTGTCGCTCTGCCCGGCGACCCGGCGCCCGGTAGGATTGGCCGCGGAATGACCGACGCGAAGGCAGGGCTCGAAGGGATCGTCGTCGCACGCTCGGAGCTGTGCTCGATCGACGGTCAGAAGGGCATCCTCGGCTTCCGCGGCTACGACATCCACGAGCTCGCCCGCCACGCCACCTACGAGGAGGTCGCATTCCTGCTCCTTCGTGGCGAGCTGCCGTCGGCCGCCGAGCTCGCCGCGTTCGCGGCCGAGCTCGGGGAAGCGAGGGCCGTGTCCGGGGAGGCGGCCCAGGTCGTCGACCTGATCGCGCGCGACGCGGCGCCCATGGAGATGCTGCGCACGGCCGTCTCCGCGACGTCGTTCGACGACCCGGACAAGGACTCGAACTCCGAGGAGGCGAACCAGCGCAAGGCGATCCGCCTGCTCGCGAAGATCCCGACGCTCGTCTGCCGCTATCACCGCCGCCGTGCCGGGCTCGAGCCGGTCGACCCCGACCCCGAGCTCTCGTACGCGGAGAGCTTCCTCACCATGCTGAGCGGGCGGCCCCCCGACGAGGACGCCGCTCGCACGTTCGACGTGGCGATGATCCTGCACGCCGACCACGAGATGAACGCGTCCACGTTCACGGCGCGCGTGATCGCGTCGACTCTCGCGGACATGCACTCCGCCGTCGTCGGGGCTATCGGCGCGCTCAAGGGCCCGCTCCACGGGGGCGCCAACGAGCAGGTGATGCGAACGCTCGAGTCGATCGACGACCCCGATCGTGTCGAGGACGACATTCGCCGCCGTCTCGCCGGGCACGAGCGAATCATGGGCTTCGGCCACCGCGTCTACAAGACGATGGATCCCCGTGCGGAGATCCTCAAGGAGCTCGCTCGCAGGCTGGCGGGGCGCGCCGACGGCTCCGAGCCCGACTGGTTCGCGATGTCGGAGCGAATCGAGCGGGTCGTGACCGCCGAGAAGGGCCTCTACCCGAACGTCGATTTCTACTCGGCCTCCACCTACCGCTACCTCGGCATCCCCACGGAGCTGTTCACGACGCTGTTCGTCGCGAGCCGCGTGGTCGGCTGGGCCGCACACGTGATCGAGCAGCACCGCGACAACCGGCTGATCCGGCCGAGCTCACTGTACGTGGGGCCCGATAGCCGCGAATACCCGGCTCGCGACGGCGCCAGTTGAACCTCGCGGTGGTCGCGGAGCGGGCGGCCGGGATCACCGACGAGCGGGAGCTCGCCCAGCTTCGCCACGCGGTCGACGAGGAGCTCGAGGCGGCCGCGCGCGACGAGGATTTCCGGGCGCGTGCCGTGGCCTATCGGGCGGTCGGCCAGTTGCGCTTCCGCCAGAAGACCGAGCTCTTGCGACGGGGGCTCGAGGACGAGTCGCCCGCCTGCCGCGGCTCCGCGCTCCTCTCGCTCGAGCTCCTGTCCCGCGACCATGCGGGTGTCGTCAACGCCGTCCGCTCGCTTCTCCACCAGCTTGCGAACGCCGACCCGAACGCGACGGTCAGGCGGATGGCGATCCTCGCGCTCAGGAACGGCTCGCCGCACGCCGACACGATCGTGCTGCTCGAGCACATCACCTCCTCCGACGAGGAGGACGCGGAGCTGCGCGGCGCCGCGAAGCGGGTTGCCGAGGGGCTGCGCAAGAAGCAGCGCGACCGCCGCCCGGGCGGCTCACGCTAGCCGGCGGCGGGAGCCGCCGCGCAGTCGGCGGGGGATCTCCGCGAGGAAGCGGTAGCGAGCCTTCGTTGCGATCTGGCTCAGCGAGCTGCGGTGGCGGTCGACGATCACCGCGTCCCGCAGGCGCTCGAGCACGGAGGCCGCCCCGAGCTGTCCCGGCGCCACCGAGACGAGGCAGCGGCCGATGTCGGGCGGCTCGTGCGCGTCGCTGCCCGCTCCGAGCGGCAGCCCCCGCTCGCTCGCCCAGGCGCGCGCCCGCGCGTCGGGTACGCCGGTGAACGGCCCGCCGTTTCGGCCCTCGACGACGTCCACGAGCCCTCGGTCGGCGAGCTGCTCGCGGGCGCGCGCCGTCAGGGGCCTTCTGACCAGGCGGTAGAAGGGGTGCTGGAGGTAGACGAGCCCGCCCTGCGCGCGGATGCGCTCGGCGGTCTCCCGCGCGGGGCGCCCGGGCGGGATCGTCTCCTCCAGGAACAGGCCGATCAGCTCGCCGTCGGCGGTGTCGATCTCGATCCCGACGATGACCGGGAACGTCGCGGCGGCAGCGAAGGCGCGTGCGCCGTCGATGCGGTTGTGGTCGGTGATCGCAATCACGTCGAAGCGTCCGTCAGCGTGCGCCCGCTCGTAGTCCGCGAGGGTATTGGACGCGTCGTACGAGCGATCGGAGTGGTTGTGCAGATCGAGAAGCTGGTGACCGGCGGGCGGGGTCATCCCCCCGAAGGATGCCCGCGGCCGCGCACGGCGTGCGGATGCGCGCTGAAGTAGGTCTCGCGCCGGCGCCGATCGGACACGTGCGTGTAGAGCTCGGTGGTCGCGAGGTCGGCGTGGCCGAGCATCTCCTGGACGGAGCGCAGGTCGGCCCCGCCCTCGAGCAGGTGGGTGGCGAACGAGTGACGCAGGAGGTGGGGGTGGACGCGCTCCGGCTCGAGCCCCGCCCGCTCGGCCAGTCGGCGCAGGACGAGGAACGCGCCCGCGCGGGTGAGGGCGCCGCCCTGGGCGTTCAGGAACAACTCGGGGCGGTGGCGCCGATCGAGGTAGGGGCGCCCGCGGGAGAGGTAGCGGCGCAGCGCCTCGGTCGCCTCCCGCCCGAGCGGGACAAGCCGCTCCTTGTCGCCCTTGCCGAGCGGGCGCACGAGCCGCTCGGCCAGGTCGACGCGCGCCCGGTCGAGGCCGACCGCCTCGCTCACCCGCAGGCCGGCGCCGTAAAGCAGCTCGACGAGGGCGCGATCACGAAGCTGGCGGGGAGCGAACCCGTTCGCAGCCTGGATCAGTCGCTCGACCTCGGCCGGCGACAGAGTCCGCGGCAGGCGCCGCCGCCGACGTGGCAGCTCGACCTCCGCGGCCGGGTTGTCCGGGCGGACGCCCAGCAGGACGAGGTGGCGGTAGAGACTCCTCGCGGCAGCGGCGCGGCGAGCGATCGAGCTGGCGGCAAGTCCGCGCCCGCGCATCGTCGCGAGCCAGGCTTCGATCTCGTCGGCGGTCGCGCCGGCGGGCGAGCGGCCGAGGAACGCGGCCAGATCGGCGAGGTCGCGGCGGTAGGCGTCGAGGGTTCGCGGCGAGCGGCGGGCGCCGAGGAGGGCGAGGAACCCGTCGACGTGGGGGTCAGGCGCGGGGATGGGCGCTGTCATAGACGCGGCGAAGGCGCTTGCCGTCGACGTGGCTGTAGATCTGCGTGGTCGAGAGGGACGAGTGGCCGAGCAACTCCTGGATCGTCCGCAGGTCGGCGCCGCCCTCGAGCAGGTGGGTGGCGAAGGCGTGGCGCAGCCGGTGCGGGTTCCGGACGAGCCGCCGCAGCGTGGACGTGTCGAGCGGGCGCCCGCGGGTCGAGAGGAAGAGCGCGTTCTCGGCGCCGCGGGCGAGTTGCGGGCGGCCGTCCGCCAGGTAGCGCCGCAGCCTGAAAGCGGCCTCCTCGCCGAGCGGGACGACACGCTCCTTGCCCCCCTTGCCGCGCACGCGGATCGCCTCCTGCTCGAACTCGACGTCTGCGAGGACGAGGTCGACGACCTCTTGCGAGCGAAGACCCGCGGAGTAGGCGAGCTCGAACAGCGCCCGGTTTCTGAGGGCGAGCGGATCATCGCCGTCGAGCGTGTCGAGGAGAGCGTCCGTTTCGCGTGCCGTGGGCGCGTGCGGCAGGTGCCGCGCCCGGCGTCCGGCGAGTGCGACGTCGGGCACCCGGCCCGGGCCGACCGTCGCACGCAGAAGCGACCGGATCGCGGCGAGCTTGCGCGCGAGCGTGGCCGGGGCGAGCTTGCGCGGCCGGCGGCCCGGGCGGGCGCCGCCGAGCTCGGTCGCGTAGGCGGTGAGCACGCGCGCGTCGACCTGCTCGAGCGTGAGGCCGCGACGGCGCAGCCACCCGCCGAACTCCTCGAGGTCGCCACGGTAGCTTCGCCGCGTCGCCTCGGACAGGGACGGGCGAGTGAGGAAGCGCTCGATCGCGGAGCCGACGTCCACTGCCGCGGGTTCTCGGTCGGCCCGCCGCTTCCTGCCTCGTCCGGTTCGGGATCGCGCCACCCGGCCCGTGGCGCTCGGACCGGGGGTCAGACCCGCTGAAGTGGCGCGTGCCTAGCGGAGCTCGCAGCCCGAGCGCCGATCGCCGCGGCCGAAGCCGGGACGGCCCGGGATGCAGCGGTCGCGGCCGGCGCCTCCGATCAGGCGGTCGTTCCCGCTGCCGCCGCGAAGCAGATCGTTCCCGCCCCGGCCCCGGATCACGTCGTTCCCGCCGAAGCCGCAGATCACGTCGCCGCCGCTCGTGCCCCGGAGCAGGTCGTTGCCCGGTGTGCCCCGGATGACCCGCCCGCCCGCCGTCGGCACACCCGCGCACCGCTTCTTCGCCACGGCCACGACCGATGTGTACAGCTGGACGGCGTTGTTCGAGCGGAGCGGGTCCAGCACCGGCCCGGTCACGCGCGCCGCGAAGTACCCACCGCCCCTGACGACGCCGGAGGCGATCGTCGGCTGCAGCACGACCTCGACCTCCACGGATGTCCCCGCGGCCAGCGGCCCGAGCGCGCAGCCGATCACCGCGGGCTCGTCAGCCGGGGACGCGGTGCAGGTTCCAACCGAGGGCGTCGCGGCGAGCAGCCGGGCGGTTGCCGGAACGCCGACGTAGACGTAGGCCTCCGGTGCTGCCGTGCTGCCGGCATTGGCGGCGACGAGGCTCCAGGTGATCGGGGAGCCCGCAGTCGCCTTCGCCGGGGCATCGGCAGACAGGGCGAGGTCGGTCGAGGGGACGTTGCAGTAGATCGAGGTGTGGGACTCGGTCCAGAGCAGCGCCTGCTCGCGGCTGTACTCCGCCCATGCGAGCGTGGAGTCGAGGTACGAGCCGCTGTAGAGGGCCTGCCAGAGGGCGAGATAGTAGGTCGCGCCGTTCGCTCCGAGCTCCGCGATCGTCTGGTCGACGGGACCGCACGTGTGCGGCCCCGTCTCGGCGTGCCGGGACTCGTGGACGATGACGGTCACGAGCCCCGTGAGCCCGAAGCCGCTCTGGGGGTCGATCCAGGCGGTGACCGGGAGGTAGCCGTCGGGATCGACATGGATCACCCGTGCCGGCTCGCAGCAGAATCCGGCCGTCGCCCCCAGCTGGCGGAAGCGGATCCCGTCGATCGCGCCGACGAGCCAGCGGTAGGGCGTCGCCGCGGTCCACGGCAGCGGGCGTGCGAACGGGATCTCGTCCATGACGAGCAGCGCCTGGTAGGCGCGCCGCTCGAGCTCGGTCATATCCACGGATCCGGTCGCGGCGGTGCACGCGAGCGCTGGCGCGGTCGGGTCGTACTCGAACGTGAGCGAGAGCTCGGCCGCGATCCCCGCGACCTCGGCCGCCGAGGGACAGCCCGCCACGAGCGCCTCGACGCCGCCGGCCCGGTCTTCGAGCGGCCTCGCCTGCCCGGGGCTCGCCCCGAACACCGCGACGAGCGCGCCAAGGGCTGCTACCAGTGGCAGAAAGCGGCGCCCGATCACCGCCCGATTGTCCCACATCGTGCGATGTGACTCAAGCCCCCGCCTGCGCGCGGGCGGGACGCCGTCAGCTGTCGCTGCCAGATACCTCCCAGCGGGCCGGCGAGCGAAAGAGCGCGGAGAGCAGCAGCTGACGGACGAAGATCATCTCCTTGGGCAGCCGGTCGTAGAGGTTCGAGAACAGCTCCTCGTGGGAGAGCAGCTCGCGCGACCACGCCTCCCGGTCGACCGACATCAGCTCGCCGAAGCGCTCGGGCGAGAAGTCCTCGAGGCCGCGCCAGTCGAGGTCCTCGTAGCGGGGCATCCAGCCGAGCGGGCTCTCGATGCCGACGGCGCGGCCGTTCGCCCGCTCGACGATCCAGGCGAGCACGCGCAGGTTGTCGCCGAAGCCGGGCCAGAGGAACCCGTCGTCCTCGCCCCTGCGAAACCAGTTGACGCCGAAGATCCGCGGCGGGTCCGGGATCCCGCGCCCGAACTGGAGCCAGTGGTTCCAGTAGCTCCCCATGTGGTAGCCGCAGAACGGCAGCATCGCCATCGGGTCGCGGCGGACGGCGCCGGTCGCGTCGTCGGCGGCCGCGGTCGTCTCCGACCCCATCGTCGCGCCGAGGTAGACGCCGTACGTCCAGTTGTACGCCTGGTAGACGAGGGGTACCGTGTCGCGGCGCCGGCCGCCAAAGACGAACGCCTTGATCGGAACGCCGTCCGGGTTGTCCCACTCCGGGTCGAGCGACGGGCACTGGCTGAGCGGGGCCGTGAAGCGCGCGTTCGGATGCGCCGCGGGCCGGCCGCATCCTGGTGACCAGGGCTCACCGCGCCAGTCGATGAGCTCCGGCGGCGGCTCGTCCGTCATCCCCTCCCACCAGACGTCGCCGTCCGGGGTCAGCGCCACGTTCGTGAAGATCGAGTTGGCCGCGCACGACGCCATCGCGTTCGGGTTCGACTTCGACGACGTGCCCGGGGCGACTCCGAACAGGCCGTTCTCCGGGTTGATCGCGTAAAGGCGTCCGTCGGCGCCGAGCTTGATCCAGGCGATGTCGTCGCCGACGGTCGTGACCTTCCAGGCGGACATCGGCTCCGGCGGGATCAGCATCGCGAAGTTCGTCTTGCCACACGCGCTCGGGAAGGCAGCCGCCACGTACGTCTTCTCGCCCTCCGGGGACTCGGCACCGAGGATCAGCATGTGCTCGGCCAGCCAGCCCTCGTCATGGGCGATCGTGGACGCGATCCGCAGCGCCAGGCACTTCTTGCCCAGGAGCGCATTCCCCCCGTAGCCCGATCCGTAAGACCAGATCGCCCGTTCCTCGGGGAAGTGGACGATGTACTTCTCCTCGTTGCACGGCCACGGGACGTCGTCCTCACCGGGCTCGAGCGGCCTGCCGACGCTGTGCACGCAGGGTGCGAACTCGCCGTCCCTCCCGAGGGCGTCGAGCACCTGTGAGCCCATCCGGGTCATGATCCGCATCGAGGCGACGACGTACGGGGAGTCGGTCACCTCGACGCCGCAGTACGCGATCGGGGAGCCGATCGGCCCCATGCTGAACGGGACGACGTACATCGTCCGGCCGCGCATGCACCCGTCGAACAGGTGCTCGAGCGTCGCGTGCATCTCGCGCGGGTCGACCCAGTTGTTGGTCGGGCCCGCGTCGATCCTGGCGAGGCTGCACACGAACGTGCGATCCTCGACGCGGGCGACGTCGCCGGGATCGGATCGGGCGAGGTAGCTGTTCGGGCGCGTCTGGTCGTTCAGCCTCACGAACGTGCCGCTCTCGACGAGGAGCTCGCACATCCGCTCGTACTCCCCGTCGGACCCGTCGCACCAGTGGACGGCGTCGGGGTGGCACAGCCCCGCGATCTCCGCGACCCAGGCCCGCAGGCGGGCGTGGCGCAGGTTCGGAGGCTCGGGCGAGGCACCGCGGAGCCGGTCCTCGAGCTGCGTCATGGCGGGCAGCCTAGCGCGCAGCCGCCGCTGCCGCTACGGTGCGCGGTTCCTGCCCGTTCGTGCCGGTGGATTCGATAGGGTTGGCCACGTGGATGCGAGGCACGACGTCCTGGTCGTGGGAGCAGGCTGCGCGGGCATGCGGGCCGCGATCGAGGCACACGACGCGGGCGCCGACGTGGCGCTCGTCTCGAAGCTCCACCCGACGCGCAGCCACTCCGGCGCCGCGGAGGGCGGCATCAACGCCGCGCTCGGCAATGCCGCCGAGGACAGCCCGGAGAAGCACGCTTTCGACACCGTCAAGGGCTCCGACTACCTCGGCGACCAGGACGCGATCGAGATCTTCACGGCCGAGGCGCCCGGCGACATCTACCAGCTCGAGCACTGGGGCTGCGTCTTCTCGCGCACCCCCGATGGCAAGCTCGCGCAGCGCCCGTTCGGCGCCGCCGGCTCGCCGCGCACCGTCTTCGCCGCGGACATCACCGGCCACGTCCTCCTGCACGTCCTCTACGAGCAGGTGGTGCGCCGGGCGATCCCGACCTACGAGGAGTATTTCGCCTACGAGCTGGTCGTCGACGGCGGGCGCTGCAGGGGCGTCGTCTGCTGGGATCTCATGCGCGGTGGGGTCAAGGCGCTCGGGGGTAAGACCGTGGTGCTCGCCACCGGCGGGGTCGGGCGGATCTACCAGGCGACCACGAACGCCTGGGCCTGCACCGGCGACGGGATGTCGATGGCGCTTCGTGCCGGCGTACCGCTCAAGGACATCGAGTTCATGCAGTTCCATCCGACCACGATGTACCCCAGCGGGATCCTGATCACCGAAGGCTGCCGCGGCGAGGGAGGGTACCTCCTGAACAAGGACGGCGAGCGCTTCATGGCGCGCTACGCACCGAACGCGCTCGAGCTCGCCAGCCGCGACGTCGTCTCGCGCTCCGAGCAGACGGAGATCGACGCCGGACGAGGAGTCAACGGCTCCGTCCTGCTCGATCTGCGCCACCTCGGCGCCGAGAAGATCCTCGAGCGGCTTCCCGGCTCGCGTGAGCTCGCGATGACGTACGCGGGCGTCGACCCGATCTACGACCCGATCCCCGTCCGGCCCGGCGCCCACTACCAGATGGGTGGCGTCGAGACCGACGATGTCGGCGCGACCGAGCTGCCGGGCCTGTACGCGGCCGGCGAGGTCGCCTGCGTCTCCGTCCACGGCGCGAACCGCCTCGGTGGCAACTCGCTGATGGAGACGATCACGTTCGGCCGGCGGGCCGGGAAGGCCGCGGCCGAGCAGGCGCTCTCCGACTCCGCGCCCGCGGACGTTCCCGAGTCTGCCGTCGCCGACGCCGAGCGGGCGATCGCGGAGCTGGTCGGCCGCTCGAGCGGCGAGCGGCCCCACGCGATCCGCGATGAGCTCGGCACGTCGATGCTCGACAACTTCGGGGTCTTCCGGCGCGAGGAGAAGATGCTGCGGCAGCGCGAGATCATCGGTGAGCTGCGCGAGCGCTACCGGGGCGTCGTCGTCGAGGACAAGGGCGACGTGTTCAACAACGACCTCACGCAGGCGATCGAGCTTGGCGCGATGCTCGACATCGCCGCGTGCATGCTCGAAGGCGGGATCGCGCGCAAGGAGAGCCGCGGCGCGCACGCGCGCCCGTACGACTACCCGACCCGCGACGACGAGAGCTTCCTCAAGCATTCGATCGTCACCTGGGAGAACGGGGGCCCGAAGCTCGGCTACAAGCCGGTGCGGATGACCAGGTGGGAGCCCCAGGAGCGCAAGTACTAGGAAGGGATCCGTGACGTGCAGGTAGCGCTCAAGATCTGGAGGTTCGACCCGGCGAGCGGCGAGCGGCGGCTCGTGGACTACGAGCTCGACGCGCCCGAATGGGCAACCCTGCTCGACGTCCTCGACCTGGTCAAGGATCGCCAGGACGGTTCGCTCTCGTACCGCAAGAGCTGCCGGATGATGATCTGCGGCTCCTGCGGGATGCGGATGGACGGGGCCGCCGTGCTCGCCTGCAAGACCCGGATGGAGCCGATCGCCCGGACCGGTCGCATCCCCGTGATCTCGCCGATGGGGAACCTGCCGGTCGTGAAGGACCTCGTCGTCGACATGAGCCCGTTCTGGTCGAAGGTGCGCGCGATGGAGCCGTGGCTCCAGACGGGCTACGAGGAGGTGCCGGAGCGGGAGTTCCTCGCCACGCCCGCGCAGATGCGGCCGATCCACAAGGAGTCGCTCTGCATCATGTGCGGCCTCTGCGTGTCGGAGTGCAACTCGATGGAGTCCGACCCCGAGTTCTTCGGGCCGGCCGCGCTGGCCAAGGGCTTTCGCTTCGTCGGCGACCCGCGCGACCGCAAGGCCGTCGAGCGGCTCGAGGCGTATTCCGACCATCACGGGATCTGGGCCTGCACCCGCTGCTACTTCTGCAACGAGCGTTGCCCCAAGGGCGTCGATCCGCGCGACGCGATCGCGAAGCTCGGCGCCGAGGCGATGCGCCACGGGGTCGATCGCGACATGGGCGCACGCCACGCGAACTGGTTCGTCCACTCCGCGAAGACGACCGGCTGGCTGCGCGAGACGGAGCTCGTCCCGAAGACCCAGGGGATCGTGAAGTCGATCCGGGAGGTCAAGTTCGCGCTCTCGCTCGCGCGGCGTGGCAAGGTGCCGTCGCCGTTTCCGCCGCACGTCGCGAAGGACGTCAAGGAATCACGCCGTCTCTACGACATCGTCCGCGTGCAGGGGCGCGACGGCGCAGCCGGGATCGTCCAGGGGGAGAAGGCCCTCGGTCGCATCGAGAAGCACGAGGACGTCGCGGCGGCCGAGCGCGGCCCGTACGGCCCGGGCTCGTTCCCGAAGCCGTACCTGCCCGAGACGCCCGCCCAGGAAGGGAGCCCCACCCGATGAAGCTCGCCTACTACAAGGGCTGTCTCGCGTCGCTCTCCGCCAAGGAGCTCGACATCGCCACGCAGGCGCTCGCGCCGAGGCTCGGCTTCGAGCTCGAGGAGCTCGAGTCGGTCACCTGCTGCGGAGCCGGCGACATCCACGAGGCCGAGCCCGACTACTACGTGCACCTGAACGCGCGCATCCTCGCCTACGCGGAGCAGACGGGTGCCGACACGCTGATGACGATCTGCAACGTGTGCACGCTCAACCTGCGCCAGGCCGATCTCCAGTTGAAGGGCGATGACGCCCTGCGCGAGCGCGTCAACGAGAACCTGGAGGCCGTGGGCGTCCCTCCGTACAACGGCGGCGTCGAGGTGAAGCACTTCCTCTGGCTCGTCTCCGAGGGGGACGGCTACGAGAAGCTGAAGCAGGTCGCGCACAAGGGGCTGAAGGGGCTGCGGATCGCGCCGTTCTACGGCTGTCAGATCCTGCGGCCCTCGAAGCTGCTCGGAGTCGACGACCCCGATCGCCCGCACACGCTCGAGGCGATCATCGCCGCCTGCGGTGGCGAGTCGGTCGACTACCCCGCCAAGGTCAAGTGCTGCGGGTTCCCGATCATCCAGGCGCGCGAGGAGATCGCGCTCGGCGAGCTGATCCAGCCGGTGCAGCAGGCGCTCGATGCCGGCGCCGACGCGATGGTGACGCCGTGCCCGCTCTGTCACCTCTCGCTCGATGCCTGGCAGCAGAAGCTCGAGGCGCAGACCGGGCGTCCGTTCGAGATGCCGATCTTTCATCTCGCCCAGCTGATCGGAGTCGCCGCCGGGCTCGAGGAGGCGGAGCTGAAGTTCAAGCGCCACGTCGTCTCGATGCGCCCGGTGCTCGAGAAGCTCGAGCTCGCGTAGCCGGCACGACGCCGGTGCGCTGGCCGGGCCGCGGTTGGCCGGGTCCAGGATCGGTCGTCCGGACGCGTAGGGGCGGGTCATGACCCGCCCCTACGTACGCGGGGGCCGGTCGGGGCAGGGCGCCCTGGCCCGGCGGGGCGTCGCGGCCGGCGCGTAGCATGTGGGCTCGATGGGCTGGAAAGTCGCGCTCGCTCTGCTCGCCGGGGCCGCCGCTGCCGCGTACGCGGCAGCGATCTCCCGCCGCCGCGTGGCGGTGGGCGACCCGGTCGGGAACGGCGGCTCTTCGGGCCGCCACGAGGCGATCCGGCGCATGGTCGGCGAGGCGTGCGAGCGGCTCGAAGCTGACTCACGCCCGGGGTGAGTCGGGGGCGGGCGCTCGGGGCGGCGCTCGGGGCCGGCCTCGCGTGGGGCCTGTTCGAGTCGCAGTGGGTCGAGCTTCGCCGTCTCGAGCTGGCCTTGCCGGGTCTGCCGCGGGCGCTCGACGGGCTCACGGTCATGCATCTCTCCGACTTCCACCTCGGCACCCCCTCGCTCGCCCGCCGCGCGGTCGCGAAGGCGCTCGCCTGGGCGGCCGCGCGCGGACCCGACCTGGTTGTGATCACCGGCGACCTCGTCTCCGGACCGGGTGGCGAGCATCAGCTCGTCGACGGCCTGCGACGCCTCCGGCCGAGGCACGGCATCTACGCCGTGCTCGGGAACCACGACGTCGCCGTCACACGCGACCCGTTCAGCGGCGGCCGCGAGGTCGCGGATCTCGCTGCCGCGGGCGCCGTGCTCCTTCGCGACGAGGCCGTCACGATCGACGCGGGCGAGGCCCGCGTTCAGCTCGTCGGCGTCGAGCCGCTCGCGTACGCAGCCGGGCGCTCGCGCCCCTGGGAGCTGGCCGACCCGGCCGCAGACCTGCGGATCCTGCTCTGCCACTTCCCGGAGGTCGTCGACGGCCTGGCGCCGGGCGCGTTCCAGCTCGTCCTCTCCGGTCACCTGCACGGCGGGCAGATCTGCCTGCCCTGGCCGGGCGGCAAGGTGCGGCTCGCGCACGTCTCGCCGCGCTACGCGGAGGGGATCTTTCGCGTCCGTGGGACGACTCTCGCGGTGTCGCGCGGGCTCGGCACCACGTTCGTCCCGTTTCGCCTCTGCGCCCGGCCCGAGGCGGTCGAGCTCGTGCTGCGCTCGGCCCGCGGCTAGGGCGCTGGCGCGGATCGGGGCGGCCTACACTGGCGGCATGAGCTACCGCCTGCTCCCGGTCACGGCCGCGACGCTCCCCTCTGCCCCGCCCGTCTGCGTCGACTGCGTCTTCTGGCAGTCGCGTGGCGCCCGCACGCCCGCCAAGGCCCGCTGGGCCGAGCGGGCCGAAGAGGAGTGGGGGGCCTGGGGGACGCTCTACCGGGATGACGGGGAGCGCCTGCTCGGGTTCGTCCAGTACGGACCCGCGACGCTGTTCCCACGCGCTTTCCAGCTCCCCGCGGGCCCACCGTCGGAGGATGCGGTTCTGATCACCTGCGCGTACCTCGTCGATCCGTCGAGTCCCTGGGTGATGCAGAGCCTGTTCCTCTCGGTGATCGGCGAAGCCCGGGATCGCAAGCTGAGGGCGATCGAGGCGTTCGGATATCGCTACCCGGAGGCCAGCTCCGTGCACGAGCGGTTCCTCGCCCACCGGACCGTGTTCCCGTCCGACTTCCTCGCCGACTTCGGCTTCGTGATCGTCCGGGCGGAGGGCCGCGTGGAGCTGGCACGGCTCGAGTTGCGCGGCCTCGTGCCCGTCGAGGAGCGCCGCCTCGGTCGCGCATGGCGCGTCGCCCGCGAGCTGCTCGCGCCCCAGCCGGTGCCCGAGCGCTACTGAGCGGGGCCGCTACGCCGGCAGCAGCCTGCGCGCGAGCAGCCCCTCCGCGATCTGGACGGCGTTCAGCGCGGCGCCCTTGCGGAGGTTGTCGTTGACGACGAGCAGCGCGAGCACGTTCTCGGCGGTCGGGTCGCGGCGGATGCGTCCGACGTGGACCTCGTCGGTCCCGGCGACCCGCCCGGGGGTCGGTGCGTCTGCGAGCCGAACGTGGGGCGCGGCCTCGAGCACCGCGGCGGCCGCCTCGGGGGAGAGCGGCTCGACGGTCTCGACCCACACCGCCTGGGCGTGGCCGACCAGCACCGGCACGCGCATGCAGGCGGCGTGGAGCGGCAGCTCCGGCAGGCCGAGGATCTTGCGCGTCTCCTCGCGGAGCTTGTACTCCTCGGACAGCTCGCCCGCGTTGCCCTCGGGCTCCCAGTCGATCGCGAGGTCGGCCTCGAGCGGCTTCGTGGCCTTCAGCCGGTCGATCCCCGCGTCGCCGGCGCCGGACATCGACTGGTAGGTGGCGAGCCGGACGCGGGCCAGCCCGGCCGCCTCGTGCAGCGGCGCGAGCGCGCACGTGAGCTGCATCGCCGAGCAGTTGGGGTTCGCGACGATCCGGTCGGCAGCTGAGACCGCGTCGTCGTTGACGCCCGCCACGACGAGCGGGACCCCGTCGGTGAGGCGGTACGCGTCCGACTTGTCGATCACGGTGGCCCCGCCGCGCACCGCGTGCGGCACGAGCTTCCTGGACGTCGTGGTGCCGACGGAGAAGAAGCAGAGGTCGATGTCGCCGGCCTCGAGCGCCTCCGGGGTAGCCTCCTCGACGAGCAGTTCCCGTTCGCCGAGGCGGACGGTCCTGCCGGCGGAGCGGGAGCTGGCGAACGCCCGGACGCTCGCGAAGCCGCGCCCGGCGAGCAGGTCGAGCGTGACCGTGCCTACGGCGCCGGTGCCACCGACGACCGCGATGCGCGGGCCGGCGGCGCTACCCACGGCGAACCTCGGTGTCCGAGCCGAGCTCGAACGCCGCGTGGAGTGCCCGAACGGCCTCCTCGACCTCGCCGTGGGGGACGTAGAACGCGATCTTGATCGGCGACGTCGAGATGAACTGGGGCTCGATCCGCAGGTCGCGGAGCGTCGTGAACGTGCGGGCCGCGACACCCGGGTGGCTCTTCATGCCGGCGCCGACGATGCTGACCTTGCCGAGATCGTCGCGCTCCGACCAGCTCGCGCCGAGCTCGTCGAGAACGCCGGCGGTGGTGCCCCGGTCCTCGAGCGGCGCCGAGAACACGATCACGTCGGAGCTCGTCTGGATGATCGTGTCGACGTTGACGTGCGCGCCCGCGAGCGCGGGGAAGAGCACGGCGGGCGTCGGTCCCTGCACCCGGTACACGGCCTCCTCCACGGTGTGGGTGACTCCAGAGATGGCCGCTCGCTCCACGTGCTCGTCCTCCTCAATGACCCACGTGCCGGGCTCGTCTCCGAACGTCGAGCGGACGTGCAGCCTGACGCCGTGGTTCCGTGCGAACTCGACCGAGCGTAGCTGAAGCACCTTTGCGCCCGCCGCGGCCAGCTCGAGCATCTCGGCGTACGTGACCGCGGCCAGCTTGCGCGTGTCAGGGACGACGCGCGGATCGGCGGTGAAGACGCCATCCACGTCCGTGTAGATCTCACACGCGTCGGCGCCGAGGGCGGCGGCGAGGGCGACCGCGGTCGTGTCGGAGCCGCCGCGGCCGAGGGTGGTGATGTCCCTGGTCGCGGACATGCCCTGGAACCCGGCGACGAGGACGATCTGCGCCCGGTCGAGCGCTGCGTTGATCCGGGTCGCGCGCACTTCGACGATCTTGGCCTTCGTGTGCACCGAGTCGGTGATGATCCCAGCCTGCGACCCGGTCAGCGAGATCGCCTCGTGCCCGAGCTCGCGCGCTGCCATCGCGACGAGTGCGCAGGAGATGCGCTCCCCCGTCGAGAGCAGCATGTCGAGCTCGCGCGGGTCCGGGCGGGACGCGACCTCCCGGGCGAGGCCGATCAGCTCGTCCGTCGTGCGCCCCATCGCGGAGACGACGCCGACGACGCGCGCGCCGGCCTCCCGCGCGGCGACGAGGCGCCCGGCGACCCGTTTGATCCTCTCGGGGTCGCCAACGGACGTGCCACCGAACTTCATCACCACCGTTCCGAGGCGCGGTGGCGCTGCCGTGCGCCCGGCCCCGGGAACGAGCGTCTGCTCGGAGACGGTCATCGCCGGGCCATTGTACGGACGCGCCCGACGGGGCTACGCCATCTCGCGCCGGCCCGAGAGGGCGCGCCCCAGCGTGACCTCGTCCGCGTACTCGAGATCGCTTCCGACCGGCAGCCCGCTCGCGAGCCGGGTCACCCGTGTCCGGCCGCGCAGGCGCTCGGCGATGAACCCGGCGGTCGCCTCGCCGGTCATGGTCGGGTTGGTGGCGAGCACGACCTCGGCGACGCCGTCGCGCTCGACGCGGCGGAGCAGGGCGGCGATGCGCAGGTGCTCGGGCTCGACGCCGTCGAGCGGCGAGAGCGCCCCTCCGAGGACGTGGTAGACGCCGCGGTACTCGTGCGTCCGCTCGAGCGAGAGCACGTCGGCGGGCTGCTCGACGACGCATACGACGGTGTGGTCGCGGCGGGGGTCGGCGCAGACCCGGCACACCTCCTCCTCGGTCAGGTTGCCGCACTCGCGGCAGAACCCGACCCGCTCCTTCGCCGCCCGGATCGCGTCCGCGAGCGCGAGCGCATCCTCTTTCGGCACGCGCAGCAGGTGGAAGGCGAGCCGCTGGGCCGTGCGGGTGCCGACGCCCGGGAGGCGCGTCAGCTGCGAGATCAGCTCGTCGACGACCGGGCTGAACACGTCGTCATTCTGCCCGGCGGGGCGGCGCTCACATGCCGGGGAGGCCGAGGCCTCCGAGGCCGCCCATGGCTCCGCCGAGTCGCGACTGCATCAGCTCCTGCGCGTTTCGCAGCGCCTCGTTGACGGCGGCGAGGACGAGGTCCTCAAGCATCTCCGGGTCGTCGGGGTCGATCGCCTCCGGGGCGATCTTCACCCCGATCACCTCGCCCGCGCCGGTCGCCTTGACGCGCACGATGCCGCCTCCGGCGGAAGCCTCGACCGTCTCGGCGGCGAGCTCCTCCTGGGCCCTGGCCATCTGGGCCTGCATCTCCTGAACCTGCTTCATCATCTTGTTCATGTCCATCTTCACGGCGTGTCCTTTCCGTCCGCGAGCTCGTGGGCCTGGAACGTGTCCTTGAGGAGCGAGAACAGCTCCTCTTCGCTGGCGGGCTGCCCGGCGGGCTCCCCTGTTGTCTCGGTGGGATCCTCCGCGCCGACCGCGAAGGCGAGCGTTAGCCGCCGGCCGGTGACCTCGTGCAGCACCTCGGCGAGCAGGCCGGCGTTGCGCGGCTCCTCGGCGAGGTTGCGATGGAACGACGCGGACGGCGGGAACTCGACCACGAGGCGGCTACCCGCGAGCTCGACCGGGCGCGCCTCGTGGAGCATCGACGCGGTCGGGATCGAGCGCTCCTGGAGCGCGGGCAGCACCGCCTGGCGCCAGAGCTGCTGGAGCTGCTCGAGCTCGAGCGGCGGCTCGCCGGCCGCGGGCGGGGTCTCGGGCTCGGCGGGAGAGGGCTCGGGCGCCGGGGCCACCCGGGCCGGGGCGCCCGTGGGGGCGGGGACAGGAGGGGGAGGCTCGGGGCGCCCGGCGCGCCCCTCGAGCTGCTCGAGGCGGAGTAGCAGCGCCTCGCGCGAGTGGTCGGCCCGGGGCCGGGTGACCTTCACGAGCGCGAGCTCGAGCGGGAGCCGCGGGTCGCCGCCCTGGCGAATATCGTCGACGGCGACGGCGAGCAGGTCGATCAGGCGCAGCACCTCGGCCTGGCCGAGCTGGTTGGCCTGGGCGCGCAGCCGCTCGCGGGTCTCGTCGGTGACGGGGACGGAGTCGGGGAGGTCGCCGGTGTGCTGGACGAGCAGCAGGTGGCGCAGGTGCTCGAGCAGGTCGGTGACGAGCCGGGCGAGGTCGTGACCCTGGTCGGCGAGCTCCTCGACGAACAGGATCGCGCCGGCGGCGTCGCGGTCGACGACGAGGTCGCAGAGGCGAAACAGCGCCTCCTCCTCGACGGCTCCCAGCAGCTCGAGCACGGACTGGACAGTGACGTGGCCGCCGGTGGCGGAGGCGATCTGGTCGAGCGTGGAGACCGCGTCGCGGAAGCTGCCGCGGGCGCTGCGGGCGATCAGGGCGAGCGCGGCTTCGGGCGTCTCGATCCCCTCGCCGTCGGCGACGCGTCGCAAGAGCCGCGCCAGCTCCGCGAGCCGCGGGCGCTGGAACAGGAACGTCTGGCAGCGGGAGCGAACGGTCTCGATCATCTTCGCCAGCTCGGTCGTACAGAAGATGAAGACGAGGTGGGGCGGCGGCTCCTCGATCAGCTTCAGGAGCGCGTTGAAAGCGGCCGTCGTGAGCTGGTGTGCCTCGTCGAGGATGTAGACCTTGTAGCGGCCCTGGACGGGCTGGAGGACGACCCGCTCGCGGATCTCGCGCACGTCGTCGATCCCGCGCTGGGAGGCGGCGTCCATCTCGACCACGTCGAGGGACGTCCCGGCTGCGATCGTGCGGCAGGACGTGCACTCCCGGCACGGGGTCGCGGTCGGTCCCTGCTCGCAGTTGAGCGACTTCGCGACGATCCGGGCGAGCGAGGTCTTGCCGGTCCCGCGCGGGCCTGCGAACAGGTAGGCCTGGCGGACGAGGTCGCGCTCGATCGCGTTGCGTAGCGTGCGCACGACCGCCTCCTGCCCGACCACCTCGTCGAAGTCGAGCGGCCGGTACTTGCGGTAGAGCGCGGTCACGGCGCGGAGGGGGTCATGGTGCCCCTACGGTATCCCTTCTGGCCGCGCGTGCCGAGCACGGCGTACGTTCGCCCGGCCGCGCACCTCGCTTCGTAGGATCGCCCGCGGCGGTGCCGGCGACGCTCGCTCGGGCCAGGCTGCTCCGCGGCACCTGGGAGGCTCCGCTTAGCGCTGCTTCCTCCCGGACCTGACGCGGTTCACAGGCTCCCATCGCGCGGAACCTGGCCGTCAACGCTTACGTGCGCAAGCCCTACCTCGAACGTCGCCTCCTCGGCTAGGAATTCAGCCCCGCTGTAGCGGATTGCGGGTTCAGGGAACCGCTAGCTCCCCACCTAGCGCGGCCGGGCATCGGGATGGTAGCAGCGTCCGTCTCGGGTCAGCCGGGGGAACGCCTCGACGCGCCCTGCTATCCTCGCTCTCGCCCGGGCGCATAGCTCAGCGGGAGAGCGCCCGCTTCACACGCGGGAGGTCGCTGGTTCAATCCCAGCTGCGCCCATCGCCCAACGAAGACGTTTCTCGCCTTGCGGCCTTTCTCGTTGAGGCCGGTTGGTGAGTGGGTCGGTGCGTACGGCAGGGCGAACCGACATGCGTGAGGACAATCCGGTCGCTTTCGGTAGACCCGGAGTGGGCTGATGGGATGGCAGATCGAGGACCGCTTGGCCCCAGCGGCCGCCCGTGACGTCAAGCGGGAGCAGAGCGGCGAGCTCGCAGTGTGCGCACCAGCCAACGACGGTGGCTTCGCGCTGCTCGGTGTCCGCGCGCGGGCTCAGGAGTCGGTTGGAGGCTGGAGATCCACGCGGCGCAGCAGTTGGGCGTTGAGCGCGACGACGATCGTCGAGACGCTCATCAGCACGGCGGCGGCGGCCGGAGCCATCGAGATGCCGGCCCAGCTCAGGGCACCGGCGGCGATCGGGATGGCGAGGATGTTGTAGCCGGCGGCCCACACGAGGTTCTGGATCGACTTGCGGTGGACTGCGGCCGACAGCTTCATGATCGAGGTCACACCGCGCGGATCGTCGCTCGTGAGGATCAGCCCGGCGGACTCGATCGCGACGTCGGTGCCCGCGCCGATCGCGATGCCGACGTCGGCTTGCGCAAGCGCCGGGGCGTCGTTGACGCCATCGCCGACCATCGCCACGCGCAGACCGCGGGCCTGGAGCTCGGCGACCTTCGCGGCCTTGTCTTCGGGCAGCACCTCGGCGAACACCTCGTCGACGCCGAGGTCGGCGGCGACGGCTTCGGCAACCTGTTGGGCATCCCCCGTGATCATCACGACGGTGCGCCCGGCGGCGTGCAGGTCGGCGACGGCCTGGCGCGCCTCCGGACGGACTTCGTCTTCGACGGCGACCGCACCGAGGATCTCGCTGTCGCGCACGAGGTAGAGCACCGAGGAGCCGCGCTGCCTCCAGGCGTCGACCGCGGCGGTGATCGACTCCGGCACGCTCGCACCGGCCGCGCGCAGCAGCGCCGGCCCGCCCACGTTGTAGGTCTCCCGGTCGATCGTGGCCTGCACGCCGCGACCGGGCAACGAACGGAAGTCGCTCGCTTGGGCAATGCCGTCGTGTTCTCGGGCAGCGGCCAGGATGGCTCGCGCAAGCGGGTGCTCGCTCTCGGCCTCCACGGCGCCGGCAAGCCGCAGGAATTCGCCGTCGGTCAGCCCGTCCGCGGGCGCGACGCCGACGACCACATGCTCACCTTTGGTGAGCGTGCCGGTCTTGTCGAACAGCACCGCGTCGAGCTTGCGGCTGCGTTCGAGTGCGAGGCGGTCCTTGATCAGGATGCCGTTACGCGCTGCCTGCGAGCTCGAGATCGCCGTGGTCAGCGGGATCGCCAGGCCCAGGGCGTGCGGGCAGGAGATCACGAGCACCGTGATGACGCGCACGACGGCCCCGTCGCCGTCGCCCATCGCGGTCCAGACGATGGCCGTGATCAGCGCCGCCGCCATCGCCACGTAGAAGAGCAGCGCTGCAGCGCGGTCGGCGAGCACCTGCGAGCGCGACTGGGAGGCCTGCGCCTCGGCGACGAGGCGCCCGATACCGGCGAGCATGGTGTCGTCGCCGATCGCGGTCACGCGGACGCGGAGCGACGAGTCGGTCGAGACGGTGCCGGCGACGACCGTGTCACCGGTCGCCTTGGCAACGGGCCGCGACTCACCGGTGATCATCGACTCATCCAACTCGGCGGCGCCCTCGGTGATCTCACCGTCGGCCGGGATGCGGGCACCGGAGCGTACGAGCACGAGGTCGCCCGGCTTCAACTCGGCTGCCGGGATCGTCTGCGTCGTGCCGTCGCCGGCCAGTCGTTCGGCCTCATCCGGCAGCAGGGCCGCGAGTGCCGACAGGGCGTCCTGGGCCTGCCCGAGAGCCTTCATCTCCATCCAGTGCCCGGCGAGCATGACCGTGATCAGTGCCGCCAGCTCCCACCAGAAATCCAGGTCGAACGCGCCGAGCGAGGTAGCCATCGATGCCGCGTAGGCGACCGTGATCGCCATCGCGATCAGCAACATCATTCCCGGCGCGCGCTCCTTGGCCTCGCGCACGCCACCCCGCAGGAACGGCTCGCCGCCCCACACGAAGAGCACCGTGCCAAGCACCGGGCCAACCAGCCCGATACCCGGGAAGTCCAGTTCGTACCCGAGCCAGTCCATCACCATTTGGCTGGTGAGGACGACCGGGATCGTCAGCAGCAGGCTCCACCAGAACCGTCGCCGGAACATCTCGACACTGTGGCCGGCGTGCTTGCCATGGCCAGGGCCGTGATCGGCGCCGGCGCCGTGACCGGTATGCGCCCCCAGGCCCCGCCCGTCATGGCCGTGCCCGCCATGATCATCACCGGTGCGCTCGTGGTCGACGCCGGCCGGCGCTCCGCGCTCGCGATTGGACGCGGACATATGCATCATCCTATTGCGGCCTTGACCTTCGGAAACCTCGATCGCAGGCGTCGGGGCGGCCAGAAGGATCGTTGGCTGCCCAAGCGGCAGGCGCGAGCCATGGGTGCGCGCGGGCCCGTGCCCGGCGCCGCTCGGCCGGCTCCGAGAATCCGCAGGTGATAAAGTCGAGGTGCGCGATCGCTCGAGTCGAAGAGGGGGGCGGAATGCGTCCTACGGAACCGTTCCGGCGCGAGCATGTTGAGTTGCTGTCGCACCTCGAGCACCTCGGCGAGGCGGCTCGTAAGGTGGCGCGGTTGACGATCGAGGAGCGCGAGGCCGTCGTCGCTCGCGTGCTCGGGTTCCTCCGCGGCACCCTGGTCCCGCACGCCAAGGCAGAGGAGGAGGTGCTGTATCCCGAGTGGGCGAAGCTCGTCGGCTTCGGCGATGCGGCCGTCCCGATGGTCCACGACCACGTGGCGATCGTCGCGCGTATCGATCGGCTCGCCGAGACCGACCCTGAAGACATCGACACTCTGCAGGAGCTGCTCTACGGTCTCTACGCGTTGATCGGCGTGCATTTCCGCAAGGAGGAGGATTTGCAGCTCCCGGCGTTCGATGCCGCTCCGCCCGATGTCACCGAAGCGGTCCTCGAGCGCATGGCTGCGCTCGCCGGGCACGCCCACACCCACACGTAGCCCACGCCCACGCGGATTTCGGAGCAGGCGACGCTTGGCGAACACTCTGAAGCCGCCCGCAAGGCGATCGTCGGGCAGCTGCGGGCCGGGAGGTACGCGACTGCCGCACGCGCCCCCCAGATCGCCGATCATCTCGATGCGATCGACGAGATGCGGCGACTACGCCACCGATCCGAATACAGCGCACGCCTCATTCATCCAGCCGAGCTCGAGGTGGGGCCGACCCACGCCCGCGCCGTCGTGGCGGCCGTCGCGGGGGCTCTCGAGCCGTGACCAGCGTCCGGCGCGTCTCGGCCGAGCAGGCGATCTCCCGTGTCAGGAGCGGCGACGTCGTCATGGTCGGCGGCTTCGGGCTCGTCGGCGCGCCGCTGACCCTGATCGACGCGCTCGTCGAGACCAGTGACGCGCGCGACCTCACGATCGTCTCGAACAACGTCGGCGAGGCCGGGCGGGGGCTCGGGCTGCTCCTGCGCCAGGGGCGGATCCGCAAGGCGATCGCCTCCTACTTCACCTCGAATCCCGAGGCGGTCGCGGCCGTCAACGCCGGCCAGCTCGACTACCAGCTCCTGCCCCAGGGCACGTTCGCGGAGGCGATCCGCGCCGCCGGCGCCGGCCTCGGCGGTTTCTACACCCCCGTGGGCGCGGGCACGCTGCTCGCCGAGGGGAAGGAGGAGCGCCTGATCGACGGCGTTCCGCACCTGCTCGAGCGGCCGCTCCGCGCCGACGTGGCGCTCGTCCACGCCGCCCGCGCCGACGAGCTCGGCAACCTCTGGTACCGCGGCACGGCCCGCAACTTCAACCCGCTGATGGCCGCGGCTGCCGGGCTCACGATCGCCGAGGCGGGGGAGATCGTCCCGGTCGGCGGGATCGAGCCGGAGGCGGTCGCGACGCCGCACCTCTACGTCGACCTGCTCGTCGGGGCGAAGCGGTTGTGAGCGGGGACCCGCGCACTCGCATCGCCGCTCGCGCGGCGCTCGAGCTCGAGCCCGGGGACGTCGTCAACCTGGGAATCGGCATTCCGAACCTGATCCCCGGCATCCTCGCCCCGGACGCCGGGGTCGTGATCCACACCGAGAACGGGCTTCTCGGCGTCGGGCCCAGGCCCGCCCAGGACGCCGTCGACCCGGATCTCGTCGACGCCGCCAAGCTGCCCGTCACCGCGCTTCCCGGCGCCGCCTACTTCGACAGCGCCGACTCGTTCGCGATGATCCGCGGCGGGCACGTCGACGTGGCGGTGCTCGGCGCGCTCCAGGTCTCGGCGGCCGGGGACATCGCGAACTGGGCCGTGCCCGGGCGGGACGTGCTCGGGGTGGGGGGCGCCATGGACCTCGTCGTTGGCGCGCGGCGGGTGATCGTCACGATGACCGCGACCACCGGGGCGGGCGAGCCGAAGGTGGTGCCCGAGTGCACCTACCCGCTGACCGCCCGTGGCGCCGCCGACGTCGTCGTCACTGAGCTGTCCGTGTTCCGGCTGCGCGAGGGCCGGCTCGTGCTCGTCGAGTTGCTGGGCGGGGCGACGCTCGATGACGTCGCTCGCGCGACCTCGGCCGCCTACGAGGTCGAGCTCGGCTAGCGCTCCGGCGCGAGCGACGCGAGCGTGAGCTCCGCTCGCTCCGTGTAGTGGACCTCACCCGCGATCGACTTCGAGACGTTGTCGTTCTGCCAGGCGAGCCTGACCGGAAGCCCGTCCGGCACCCGCAGCCAGGCGTCGAACGTGCCCTGGCCGCGAGTCCGCTTTCGCAGCTCGGCCACGAGCGAGACGTGGACCGCCGCCACCTCCGTGCCGTCCACCCGGACGGTCTCCATCCCGACGACGCGACCGGACGCGACCTCGTCGGTGATCGAGGTCGCGCAGGTCCTCGTCCAGGCCGAGCCGGCTTCGGCGCTCCCGGGCAGCCACACCGACCCGGGCTCGCAGCGGTAGTCGGTCTCCTCGCCCGTGCCGAAGAACCGGTGGTACTCGGTGTAGCGCGCGATCTCCCAGCCGCCGCCGGCGGGGCAGAGCTCCCAGGTCGTCGAGCGCTCGTCGAACGCCGCCCAGGCGAGCGTCAGCCCGCAGCCGCCGGGGCGCACGGCGATCGTGGTCACCTCCGGGTAGTCGTGCGTCTGTCCGAGGAAGATGTCGACGGACTCGGACCCGCGCGTGTCGTAGACGTAGACGCCGCTCTCGGGCACGGGCACGCCGGGCGGGAGCGGAACGGCCGGCGCGTCCCCCGCGCGGAAGCCCTGCACCGCCTGCTCGACGGAGATCGGGTCGACTCCGCCCCGGAGGACGAGCAGCCACGCCAGTACCACCGTCAGAGCGAGCGCGGCCAGCCCCGCAACCGCCCAGGCGAGCCTGCGGGACGCGGCCGCCGGCGCCTCCGCGCCGGCAGTGCCGGCGGCGGCTAGACCCAGATCCTGGTCATCGGTCACGGGGACGCCGCCACGCTACGCAGCCGCCAGACCCGCGTCAACTACCGGGGCCCGCTGGGGGCTTTGCCTCCTCCCGGGCCCGGGCGCGACGCGCCTCGAGCAGGCTCGTCAGGTAGGTCGTCAGGAGCGCGATCCCGGTCAGGATCTCGATCATCGTCGCGCTGCGTGCGCCGCGGCTCGTCGCGACGATGTCCTCGGGCGGGGACGTCAGCGCGGTCATGACCGCGTAGTAGAAGAAGTCGGCGAAGCGCGGGCTGTCGGTGAGGCCGGCGAATGCCTCCTCCGGGTGGTACCACCAGAGACCCAGGTAGACGAACGTCCAGACCAGGAAGAACGCGAGGCCGAGAAACGGCAGGCCGGTTCGGCGTACGAGCACCAGCACCGCCTGCGCCGCTCTGAGCGAGCCGCCCACCAGCGGTAGCCTCGCGGCGACGCGGCGCGTCGCGACCGAGAGGCCGGCGGCGCCCGCGACCGTGACGAGCCCGCACGCGAGCAGGAGCCAGCCCGCGCTCCCCTGGGTCAGGCGCGGCCGGATCATTCCGATCGCGACGATCGCGAGGCAGAGGAGGCCGAGCCGCACGGCGCCCGCCGGGACACGCATCCGCCCGAGGCTAGCGGACGCGCCCGACGGTCAGAACGTGGCCGCGCGGACGCCGGTCGCGATCAGGAGCAGGATCACGGCGGCGGCGATCAGGCGGTAGACCACGAACGCCGAGTAGTCGTGGCGGCGCACGTACCCGAGCAGCCCCCGGATCGCGAGCAGCCCGCTGCCGATCGCGGCGAGCGTCCCGACCACGAACGGGCCCTTCCAGCCGTCCGGCAACTCGCCGAGCAGGACGTCGTTGACGCCCTTCCAGACGACGGCGCCGAGCACGGTCGGGATCAGGAGCAGGAACGAGAACCGTGCGGCCGAGTCCCGGTCGAGCCCGAGGAAGCGCCCCGTGGTGATCGTGATTCCGGACCGCGAGACACCGGGCATCAGCGCGAGGCTCTGCGCGACGCCCATGGCGACGGCGTGCCCGAGGCCGAGGTCGGCCATCTCGCGGTCCTGACGGGCGCGATCGGCGACCCAGAGCAGGACGCCGAACACGGTCAAGAAGATCGCGATCTGCCAGGGCTCGCCCAGGTGTTTTGCGATCGCGTCCTCCCCGAGCGCTCCCGCGAGTCCCGCCGGAATCGTCGCGACCACGACGAACCACGCGACCCGCTCGTCGGCGCTCTCGATCCGCCGGCGCGATACAGAGCCGAGCAGCGCCCCGAGGAGGCGCAGGACGTCGCTCCAGAAGTAGGCGACGACCGCGACGAGCGTCCCCAGGTGGAGCGCGACGTCGAACGTCTGGTTGAACTCGTCGTGGGTCTCGAGATACGTCCAGTCGGCCAGCCAGGGCACCGCGATCAGGTGGCCGGACGAGGAGATCGGCAGGAGCTCGGTGAGCCCCTGCACCGTGCCGAGCGTGAGCGCCTGCCAGCCCGTCAGCGCCCCCGGCGCCTCGCCGGCGCCCGCGGCCGCGAGGGCGATCGCGACGAGCAGGGCCGCGCCCGAGATGGCGAAGATCCGAACGCGGCCCACGAGAGGGGGTATCGTACCGATGCCGGGTGAGTACGAACGAGATCATCCTCGCGGCCGTCTGTGGCGTCCTCGTGGTCTTCAGCCTCGTGGCTGCCCTCGTGCTGCCCAGGCGCGCCCCCGGCTTCCCGGGTCGGAACCTCGGCGCGTTCCTCTTTGTCGCTCTCGTTCTCGTGGGCGGGGCGTTGGCCGCGGTCGAGGTCCTCGGCACCGAGGAGCCGGTCGAGGCGGCCACGCCCGGGGAGACGCAGCCCCGGGAGACGTCTACCCCCGAGACCGGGCCGCCGCCCGAGACTGCGGCGGGCGACCCCGTGGCCGGCAAGGAGGTGTTCGCCTCGGCGGGATGCGTCGGGTGCCACACGCTCGCGGATGCCGGCGCGAGCGGCACGGTCGGCCCGAGCCTCGATGAGTCGAAGCCAGCCGCGGAGCTCGTCGTCGAGCTCGTCACGAGCGGCCGCGGCGCGATGCCCGCGTTCCCGCAGCTCTCCGAGCAGGAGATCGCGGACGTCGCCGCGTACGTCGCCCAGGCGACCGGGGGCTGAGCGGAGAGCCGGGCGTCCCCGGCGCTCGTGCTCGAAGCGGAGAGGGCGGGATTCGAACCCGCGACCCAGCTTGTAACCGGGTACGCGATTTCCAGTCGCGCTCCTTAGGCCAACTCGGACACCTCTCCGGGCGTCCCCTATTGTACGGGCGGCTCGTGAGCGGCATTCACCGGCGCGGGAGACCGCGACTGCCGTGGCTCGGAGGCTCCCGCGCCGGGCGCCGGGAACGGGATCGCCTAACCTAGCCGGTGGGTGCCTCGTTCGGCGAGGTGAATCCCGGTCGGGGGATCCGGGTCGAAGGACGTGGGTACCGCGAGCGAACGGGGGGACTTGGGATGCAGCTTGGCGTGATCGGACTGGGACGGATGGGCGCCAGCATCGTCCGCCGCTTGATGCGTGACGGCCACGAGTGCGTCGTCTATGACGTGGACGGCGACGTCGTTGCGCAGATCGAGAGCGAGGGCGCAACCGGCGCCGGGTCGCTGGCCGATCTCGTCGCCAAGCTCGACGGCCCGCGCGCCGCCTGGATCATGGTTCCGGCGGCGCTCGTCGACCGGATCCTCGGCGAGCTGATTCCGCTGCTCGAGTCGGGCGACGTCGTCATCGACGGCGGCAACAGCTACTACCGCGACGACATCGACCGCGCGAAGGCCCTGGCCCGGAAGGAAATCCACTACGTGGACGTCGGCACCTCGGGCGGCGTCTTCGGCCTCGAGCGCGGCTTCTGCCTGATGATCGGCGGCGAGACCGAGATCGTCGAGCGCCTCGACCCGGTCTTCCGGACGCTGGCACCGGGGATCGGCGCCGCGCCGCGTACCGAGGGCAGGCGTGGTGAGCCCTCGCGCTCGGAGCACGGCTACCTGCACTGCGGCCCGAACGGGGCCGGCCACTTCGTGAAGATGGTCCACAACGGGATCGAGTACGGGATCATGGCCGCCTACGCCGAGGGCCTGAACGTGCTGCACAGGGCGAACGTCGGCAAGGAGAGCCGTGAGGCGAGCGCCGAGGTTACCCCGCTGCGCAACCCGGGTGACTACCAGTACGACCTCGACGTGGTCGAGATCGCCGAGGTCTGGCGGCGCGGCTCGGTCGTCGCGTCGTGGCTGCTCGATCTGACCGCGCGCGCGCTCGCGGGCTCGGCCATGCTCGAGGAGTTCAGCGGCCGCGTCTCCGACTCGGGCGAGGGCCGCTGGACGGTGCTCGCCGCCGTCGAGGAAGGCGTGCCCGTGCCGGTGCTCTCGACGGCCCTGTACGAGCGGTTCAGCTCGCGCGGCGAAGCCGAGTTCGCCGACAAGCTCCTCTCCGCGATGCGGAAGGAGTTCGGCGGCCACTCAGAGCTAGCCGGTGGCGGGCGGTGATCCTCGCGGGCGACATCGGCGGGACGAGCACGCGGCTCGCGCTCTTCGCAGACGGCGAGCGCGAGCCGGCTGCGCTCGAGATCTACGCGAGTCGGGAGCACGACGGGCTCGAGCAGATGGTGCGCGCGTTCCTGGCCGCCCATCCGGCGATGGTCGAGCGCGCCGCATTCGGCGTCGCCGGCCCGGTCAGGGACGGGCGCTGCGCCGACACGACGAACCTCGCCTGGCCGGTGAACGCCGCGAGCGTCGCGGGCGTCGCCGGCACGGACCGCGTCATCCTCCTCAACGATCTCGAGGCGAGCGCGCACGGCCTGACCGCACTCGGCCCGGATGATCTCGCCGTCCTCAACCGGGACGGCCCGGGCGCGACCGGAAACCGCGCCGTCGTCTCCGCGGGCACCGGTCTCGGCCAGGCCGGCCTCTACTGGGACGGCGAGCGCCATCACCCCTTCGCGACCGAGGGCGGCCACACCGACTTCGCCCCGCGGAACGAGCTCGAGGAGGGCCTGCGCCGCTACCTCACCCGGGAGCACGGCCACGTCAGCTACGAGCGCGTCTGCTCCGGGCCGGGTCTCGTCAACGTCTACCGGTACCTGCTCGACACGAGCGGGGAGATGGCGACGGTTGAGCTCGACGGCGCGGCGATCGCGCAGGCGGCGTTCGAGCAGGGCGGCGAGACGTGTCTGCGCGCGCTCGACCTGATGATCTCCGTCTACGGCGCGCAGGCGGGGAACGTGGCGCTGACCCTGATGGCCACCGGCGGCGTCTACCTCGGCGGCGGCATCGCCCCGAAGATCCTGCCCCGCCTTCGGTCAGGCGGCTTCATGCGGGCCTTCGTGGACAAGGGGCGCTTCTCCTCCCTGCTGGAGCGGATCCCCGTGCTCGTCATCCTCAACGAGTTGACGGCGCTAGTGGGAGCAGCCCGGGTCGCCGCGGGCGGTGCGAGATGAAGCATGCCCCTGTCCCGGACGATCGCGTGATCGTGCTCTTCGGGTCGACCGGAGACCTCGCGAGGCGAAAGCTCCTGCCCGGGCTCTTTCGCCTGGCCGTCGCGGGGCTCCTCCCGAGGAGCTGCCGGATCATCGGCACATCGCGGAAGAGCCTTTCGAACGAGGAGTTTCGCACCTTCGCTCGCGCAGCCGTCGACGAGTTCGGCCGCTGCGAGGTAGCGGAGGAGGCGTGGCGGAACTTCGCTCGCCTGCTCTCGTACGCTCCCTCCGACGCGGGTGACTTCGGCGTTCTCGCCGCGACGGTCGAGCGGGCCGAAGCGGAGATCGGCTCCGGCCCGCGCCGGCTCCACTACCTGTCGGTGCCGCCCGCGGCGATGGTGAGGATCATCGAGGCGCTCGGGCGCGCCGGGCTCGCCGAGGGTGCGCGCGTGATCGTGGAAAAGCCGTTCGGCACCGACCTCGCCTCGGCCCGCAGGCTCAACGCCGCGGTGCACTTGGCTTTCGACGAGTCGCAGGTCTTTCGCATCGACCACTTCCTCGGCAAGGAGACGGTCCAGAACATCCTCGCGCTGCGCTTCGCGAACGGCCTGTTCGAGCCGGCCTGGAATCGCGACCACATCGACCACGTCCAGATCGACGTCCCCGAGACGCTCTCGATCGGCTCGCGGGCCGGCTTCTACGAGTCCACCGGCGCCTTCCGCGACATGGTCGTGACGCACCTCTTCCAGGTGCTCGGCTTCGTCGCGATGGAGCCGCCGGCTTCCCTCGACGCGAAGGCGCTCGTCGACGAGAAAGTGAGGGTCTTCCGCTCGCTGGAGCCGCTCGACCCGACTCGCGTGGTCCGCGGCCAGTACGAGGGCTACCTCGCCGAGGACGGCGTCGCCCCCGGCTCGCAGACCGACACGTTCGTCGCGCTCGAGGTGCGGATCGACAACGCGCGCTGGGCGGGGGTGCCCTTCTACCTGCGCACCGGCAAGCGGCTCGCGGAGGGCCGGCGCGTGACCACGATCGCTTTCAAGAAACCGCGGCTGCGTATGTTCGACGGCGACGGTTTCTGCCCGAACAAGCTCGTTTTCGATCTGGCCGATCCCGGCGGGATCGCCGTCGAGTTCCTCGCCAAGGTGCCCGGTGCGGCGATGGCGATCGGGCCGGCACGGATGGCTTTCGCCTACGAGGACTCGTTCTGCACGTCGAACCGGCTCGAGGCGTACGAGCGACTGATCCACGACGCCTTGATCGGCGACCGCACGCTCTTCACCCGCGCGGACGGGATCGAGCGCCTCTGGGAGGTCGCCACGCCGCTGCTCGAGAGCCCCCCGCCTGTCCAGGCGTACCCGGCCGGCACGTGGGGGCCGGGCGCGGCCGACGACCTGGTCGCGCCTCGCCGCTGGCACCTCCCCGACGGCTAGCGGCCCGTCATGACGTTCGACCGCAAACCGCTGGCCGGGATCGGTCGCGACGGCGTAGGGGCCGGACCTGTCCGGCCCGCAACCCGTCCCGTTGCCCGGTGCTGGCATCGTCTCGGGCGGGACATGTCCCGCCCCTACGCCTCTTGTGCGTTTCCATCAGAGAAGAATGCTATGATGATGCAGCTTGCTCCGTTCCGGCTTCCCGACGCTCCCGCCAGGAGCGACCTCGTGGCGAAGTACTTCCGTGGTCCCGTCGACCCGACCCGGGTCCGGATTCTCGAGCTGCTCCGCGACGAGGGCGAGCTCTCGGTCGGCGAGCTCGTCGCACGCCTGGCATCGCGCAGCCGAAGGTGTCCAACCATCTCGCCTGCCTTCGCTGGTGCGGGTTCATCGCTACCCGCCGTGAGCACCGCGTCGTCTACAACCGGATCGCCGACGAGCGCGTCGTCGAGATGATCGACCTCGCGCATGCGCTGCTCGAGGAGAACGTCGAGCACGTCGCAGCCTGCCGCCGGATCGAGGGGTGAGGATGCGCCGCGGTCCGGGCACGGCCGGGCAGCCCCGCCATCACATCGAGGAGGCTCCGTGACTACGAAGAGGGACGGGCGGCCGTTGGTCGAGATCCTCTACTTCGACGGCTGTCCCAATCACGAGGGCGCGCTTGCGCTCGTCGAGCAGGTCGCGACCGAGCTCGGGATCGATCCGGAGGTGCGCCTGGTCGGCGTGCCGCATCCCGAGGCGGCCGAGCGCCTGCGTTTCCTCGGCTCCCCGACCATCCGTGTCGACGGGCGGGACGTCGAGCCGGGTTCCGAGGCCCGGACCGACTACGCAATGTCCTGCCGGGTCTACCGTGAGAGCGACGGCATGGCCGGGCTGCCGCCGAGCGACTGGCTCCGGGCGGCGCTGGCGCGGGGACGGGTTGCCTGACCCCCGTTCGTCGGCGATCCTGCGCCGCTGCTCGAGGGTCATGATCCGCCCGTAGGTGGAGGGCGGGCGGTTGCGGTTGCCGACCCGGCCTCTGGCTTACGCCGAGGTCGCCGGCGCGGGCGCGTTGCGACCGGCGCGGAGCAGGAACGGTGTCGCGACCGCGACCACGGCGACTGTCGCGACTGCCATCCCCACGTACAGGGCGCGGACCGAGACCGCCGCCGCGAGCGACAGCATCACGATCGTCCGGCCGAGGATTCCGACGGTGGACTGGAGCTCGAGCGCCGCCCGGGTCTGGCGCTCGCCGATGTAGGCGGCCGTTGCCACGTAATCGGCGAGCGACATCGCCGTGTAGGCGACGAGCACGAACGCGAAGCCGGGCGAGAGGCCGACGGCAGCCGTGGCGAGCGCGGACAGCGGGATCGACAGGCGCAGGATCCCGATCCCGCTCAGGCGGCGGGTGAGCCCGCTCACGACCGGCGAGGCCGCGATTCCGGCGAGCGCGCCGGCGCCGAGCACAACGCCTGCGCGGGCCGAGCTGAGGTCGAGTTCGTCGCGAAGGAGCGGGACGGCCAGCGCCCAGGCGCCCGCCGAGGCGAGCGCCCAGCCCGCGCCGAGGAACGTGACGGCTCGCAGCACGGGGTCGCCGAAGATCGAGTGGATCCCGTCTCGCAGGATCGTCGCGGCGCGACGGGCGGCGACGACCGGGGCGTCCAGGTGGATCCTCGTCGTGCGGACGACGAGGGCGGCAAGAGCGAGCGTCGCAGCCTCGGCCGCGAGCGACCGAGCCGGCCCGATCGCGCTCAGGAGCGCCCCGCCGAGCGCGGGCCCGGCGAGCAGCCCCACCGCCCAGGCAGCGCCGAGCGTCGCCTGGCCGCGCACGAACTCCGCCCGGGGCACGACCGCGGCCACCGCTCCGAACACGGCCGCGTCCGAGAACACCCGTCCCGCCCCGATCGCGAACGCGGCCACGAGCACCGCCCCGGTCGGCGGGGGCGACACGAGCGACCACAGTGGCACCGCGAGCGCGCACAGCGCCTGCGCTGCGTGCGAGACCCAGATCACGCCCCGCACTGGTAAGCGGTCTCCGATCACACCGGCCGGCAGCGCGAACATCACGTAGGGAAGCGTCGTGAACGTGAACACGAGCCCCGCCGCGGCCTTCGAGCCGCCCTGCTCGAGCACGAGCCACGGCAGCGCCACCGTCGAGATCCCGTGGCCGGCCAGGCTGAGCGCCTGCGCGGCGAACAGCCGGCGGCCGTCCCGCGTTCGGAGCAGCGGGTTCCTCATTCGTCGAGGCGCCCCTCGCTGGCCTCGATCCGGGGCGATAACGGCTTCGGTTCCACCTCGCGGGCACCGTAGCGATCCGGCCGGGGACTCCCCCGGGGAGCGCGATCGTCGGCTCGTCTCGGCGGGCGCGATCGAGCTACCGCTCGCGTTCTTTGGCTCGATTCGTCGTCGTCTTCCGGGGTGCTCGCATGAAGCGTCTTCTCCTCCTCGGGATCGTCATCGGCCACTGCTCTCCGGTGGGCGCCGCCCAGGGGACGCTCCCGCTCTCGCAGGACCGGTCGAGCAACTGATTCTCCAGTCCGAGTGGCGACATCCGCTGGAGGGAGTTCGTCGAGAATGACCTGATGGCATGACCCGGGGCGATTCCGGTGCGGGTCGCGGTCAGACGGGATGCGCTGCTGGAGCATCTCGACCGGGCGCGGCTTCTTCATCAACCGAGACAGGTACAAGCTCTGGTGGCTTCCCGGTCGTGGGTGGCCGAGACCCGCTCGACCGGGCGGGTCTCGGCTACGTGAGGCGGAGGGGGAGAGATTCGAACTCTCGAGGGACGGAACCGCCCCTAACGGTTTTCGAGACCGCCGCATTCGACCGCTCTG
>JAHDVS010000014.1:6904-54250 GCA_023382435.1 Thermoleophilia bacterium | reverse complement strand
CTGGCCCGGGTAGCCGAGGCGGCGCTGCACCTCCGGGTGCAAGTAGTAGCCACCGACGATCGCGACCACGAGCGCGTCGTAGGCGTCGGGGTCGGCGATGCGAAGCGACTCGATCCACTCGAGCGCGTCGCCGGCCTCCGGGGCCTGCTCGAGCGCCCGCCGCAGGGCGGGCTCGAGGTCGGGCCGCGAGGCGAGCACGAGATCGAGCTGGGCGCCGGCGATCCCGAGCTCGCCCGGGGCGGGCATCCCGTCCGCGCCCGGGATCAGGCCGTCGGCGAGCCCGGCCAGCAGCTCGCGCAGAGGGGCAGGGATCGTCACGCGGGCACCCGCTGGACGGAGCGGCGCTCGACGAGCCCGTCGGCGAGGCGAAGCGCGAGCGCCGAGATCGTGCTCGTCGGGTTGACGCCGCCCGCCGTCACGAACACGCTCCCGTCGGCGATGTAGAGGTTGTCGAGCTCGTGCGCCCTCCCCCACGGGTCGACGACAGAGGTGGCGGGATCGGTGCCCATCCGCGCCGTACCGAGCAGATGCCAGCCCGCGCTTCGCATCGGGTTGAGCGTGTCGACGCCCACCGCCCCCGCCTCGAGCATCGACTCGCGGGCCCGCTCGACGTGGAAGGCGAGCAGGCGGCGTGAGTTCTCGGAGATCGCGTAGCGCACCCGCGGCGCCGGCAGGCCGTCCGAGTCACACAGCTCGGAGTCGAGCTCGACGCAATTTCCCTCCTCGGGCAGGTCCTCGGCGAAGATGCCCCAGGTGAGACAGTGGCCGAACCGCTCCCGCACGCTCACGTGGTGGCCGGGGCCCCACACCGCGGCGCCGGCGCGGGCCGGCATCGCCGCGTTGAGCGGACCGCCCGACGACGGCGCGAGGCTCCACTTGGCGCCCCGCACGAACCCGCGGCTCCCGTCGGTCTCGTAGAACTGGAGGCAGTGGAGGCGCGAGCCGACGTTTCCGCTCCAGGTCTCCATCAGCCGCTGGAAGCGCCCGGTCACGACCGCGAACGGGTGCATCATCAGCCGCCGCCCGACGAGGCCGCTTCCGTTCGCGAGCCCGTCCGGAGAGCGGCTGTCCCCCGAGAGCAGAAGCAGGCGCGCGGTGCCGACCGCGTTCGCGGCGAGCACGACCACGTCCGCCTCGACGAGCTGCTCGCGCCCGTCCCGGTCGACGTACTCGGCCCCGCGTACGAGCCGCTCGCCGCCGCGCACGAGCCTCGTCACCCGGGCGCCGGTGACGACGCGGGCACCGAGCTCGACCGCGCGCGGCCAGTGCGTGACGTCGGTCGAGGCCTTCGCTCCCTCGGGGCAGCCCTGCATGCAGGTGCCCCACTGCGCGCAGGGGTGGCGGCCCCGGTAGGGGGCGGAGAGGATCGCGCTCGGCGCCGGCCACCAGTGCCAGCCGAGCCGGTCGTGGGCGCGAGCGAGCTCGATCACACCGTCCCCGAGCGGCAGCGGCGGCAGCGGCAGGTCCGGCCCCTCCGGGTAGGCTGGGTCGCCGGCGAGCCCCGCGACCCCGAGCTCGCGCGCGACCCGGTCGTAGTAGGGCTCGAGCTCCTCGTAGTCGAGCGGCCAGTCGTCCGCGACCCCGTCGAGTGAGCGGACGCGGAAGTCCGACGGCGTCAGGCGCGGCCAGTCGCCCGCGTAGAGGATCATCGAGCCACCGACGCCGTTCCACATCAGCGGCACGATGTCGGAGCCGTCCGCGTTGACGGGGTAGTCGGCCGGCCGGGCGCGCACGTTCGGATCGGCCGACCACTGCTTCATCACCTGGAGCTCCCAGTCGGGCTTCGGGCCCGGATACCCGTCCCGTGCCGGCCAGTCGCCCTGCTCGAGGCAGACGACCCGGAAGCCCGCCTCGGCGAGCCTGAGGGCGACGACGCCGCCGGACGCACCGGCGCCGATCACCAGCACGTCTGCGCGGGCGGCACTCACGCGCGCGCCGCCGCGACGAACGCGTCGAAGAGCCGCTGCGAGACCGGGTCGTCGAGCAGCTCCAGGTGCCACTGGACGCCCAGCGCCCACCAGCCGCCCTCGCACTCGATCGCCTCGGCCACGTCACCGGCTGCGGCCACGACCAGCAGCCCCGCGCCAAGCTCGCCGGCGGCCCAGTCGTGGAACGAGTTGACGTCGAGCCCGAGCTCCCCGGCCGCGGCGGCGAGGCGGCTTCCCGGCTCGAGCTCGACCGCGTGGGTCGGAATCGCGAGCTCGGCCTCCTGGCGGTGCCCCTCGACCCGCCGCAGGGTGCCGCCGAGCGCGACGTTCAGCATCTGGCAGCCCCGGCAGACCGCGAGCAGTGGCGTACCGCGCGCCCGTGCGCCATGAACGAGCCGCGTCTCGAACTCGTCGCGGCGATGGTCGAGGCCCGAAGCCTCGAGCGCGGGCCCGAAGCGCTCGGGTGCGACGTCGCCACCGCCGATCAGGAGCACGCCGTCGGCGACCGCGAGCAGGTCGTCGACGCCGTACGTGCCCGCCCAGGCGACGAGCGGCAGGCCGCCCGCAGCCGTGAGCAGCCCGAAGAACTGGTCGTAGACGATCGACGCGTGCAGCCGCCCGAGCGGGGTCTCCAGCTCGCGCGCGTGCGGGGCGATCAGGATCCGCGGCAGCGTCACGGCCGGCGGCTCCGGCTCAGGAGAGACGCAGGAACTGCTCGCGCTCCCAGTCCGTCACCTCGGCGTGCCACGCGGCGCTCCCGTAGCCGGGCACCGAGGCGCGGGCCTTCGCGATCTCGTGGCGCTTGAGCGCGAGGAACGCCTTCGTGAACTCGGGGTGGAAAGCGGCCCGAAGCGCCTCGTCGGCCTCGAAGCGCTCGAGCGACTCCTCGAGTGTCGCGGGCAGGAGCGGCAGGTCGTCCAGCTCGTAGGCGTTCTCCTCGAGCGGGGACGGCGGCTCGAGCTCGCGGTCGATGCCGTCGAGCATCGCGACCAGCATGCCCGCGAACGCGAGGTAGGGGTTCGAGGCCCCGCAGCCGAGCCGGTTCTCGACATGCGTGTGGTCGCCCCGGCCAGCCTTGACGCGGATCGCGACCGAGCGGTTCTCGAACCCCCAGGTCGCGCTCGCGGGCGCGTACGTCCCCTTGCGGAAGCGCTTGGCGCAGTTGACGGTCGGGCCGAGCAGCGCGTTCAGGCCGGGCGCGTGCTCGAGCAGGCCGCCGATCGCCCAGCGAAACTCCGGGGTCAGCTCGCCCCGGCCCGAATCCCAGAACACGTTGCGTCCGCCGTCGAAGAGGCTCAGGTGCAGGTGGCTGCTCGAGCCGCTCGCGTCCGCGAACGGCTTCGTCATGAACGTGGCGAGGAGGCCGTGCCCGGCCGCGATCTCCTTCGCGTACGTCTTGTACGTGAAGTTGTCGTCACCGACAGCCAGGCCTTCGACCGGACTGAACGTGAGCTCGTACTGGGTCGGGCCCCACTCCTGGTTCAGCGTGCGCGGCCTGAGCCCGAGCGCTCCGACGGCCCGCACGAGCTCCTGGAGCACCGGGAGGCGCTGGTTCGTCAAGGTCGTCGTGATGTCCGTGCCACCGAACGGCGGGCGCAGAGTCTCCGCGTCGAGCAGGAAGAGCTCGTACTCCGCCTGCATCCGGGCCGTGAAGCCCCGCGCCGCCGCCGCCTCGACCTGGTGGCGGAGCACCTGCCGGGGGCTCGCCTCCACCGGGCGGCCGTCCGCGTACTCCGTGTCGCAGATCACGCGCGCCTGGCCCTCGACGTGCGGGAGAACCGCGAACGTGGACAGATCGGGGCGCATCACGAGGTCCTGGAAGGTCAGGTCGGCGCCGAAGCCCGTGCCCGTCGCGACCCAGCACTCGTGATCCCAGCAGTAGATGTCGCAGACGAGCGAGAGCCCCTCGTCGGCGAACGACCAGAAGTGGTCGGCGGTCACGGTCTTCCCGCGCGAGATTCCGTTCAGGTCGGGGGTCTCGAGGCGAACGAGCTCGATCCGATGCTCGGCGAGCAAACGCTCGACCCGCTCGCGCTCGGCGCTCATGCCGCGAGCCACCCGAGCACGGCGTCCGTGTCCGCGACCCAGCCGAACTTCATCGCGAAGTTCTTCAGGGTCGCGGCGTGGAGATCCGGGGCGAACGACGAGACGGCGTCGGCGACGACCGTGGTGCGGTAGCCGTGGTGGAACGCCTCTCTCGCCGTCTCCTCGACGCAGATCTGGGTCACGGTGCCGGTGACGACGAGCGACCGTACGCCGAGCGCGCGCAGCCGCTCGTCGAGGTCGGTGTCGTGGAAGGAGCCGTAGCCGAGCTTGTCGACGACGAGCTCGCCCGGCGCGGGCGGAAGCTCGTCGACGATCGCGGCGCCCTCGAGCGGTTCCGCCCGGTCGGCGAAGCGCCGGCGGTGCCCGGGCCAGCAGGCTCGATCGCCGGGATGGCACTGCGGCGACCAGAGCCAGAGCAGGTTGTCCTCCTCCTCCGAGAGGAAGCGCGTGAACACGACCGGAAGCCCGCGGGCGCGGAACGCCTCGAGCAGGCGTCTCTGGGTCGGAATCGTCGCCCGGGCGTCCGGAACCTCGAGCGGCGCACCCTCCCGAACGAAGTCGTTCTGCATGTCGACGACGAGGAGCGCGGGGCGCTCGACCCGCTCGGCCGGGGGTAGCTCGGTTGCGGTCAGAGACATCCGTGCGGATCGTACGGCAGGCGGGCCATGCCGGCCCGGGCTAAGCAACGTAATGTTAGGTCGGCCCTTCAGGCAGCGACCACGGAGGTGCGGATGAAATCGGCGGTCTCCGGCAGCTCGGCGACCCGCGAGGAGGCCGGCTCGATCATGGGCGTGGACGCGCTCGAGGAGCGCCTGTCGCGTCCCGACGAGCAACTCGTCGCCGACCTGGCGCGAGTCCCCGGCGACATCATCGTGCTCGGCGCCGGCGGCAAGATGGGGCCGACGCTCGCGCGCATGGCGCGCCGGGCCGCGCCGGAGCGGGCGGTCTACGCGGTCGCCCGATTCAGCGACCCGGCCGCGGAAGCCGGGCTGCGCGAGCACGGGGTCGAGACGATCCGGGCCGACCTGCTCGAGCGCGACGACGTCGCCCGCCTGCCGCGCGTCCCGAACGTCGTCTTCATGGCCGGGCAGAAGTTCGGCACGTCGGGCTCCCCCGCCCAGACGTGGGCGCTGAACGTGCTCGCCCCCGCGCTCGTCGCCGAGGCCTTCCCGGAGAGCCGGCTCGTCGCCTTCTCGACGGGGTGCGTCTACCCGTTCGTGCCCGTCTCGTCGGGCGGGTCGACCGAGGACTCCGAGCTGACGCCGCCTGGCGAGTACGCGGCGAGCTGCGTCGGGCGAGAGCGGGTGCTGCGCTGGCACTCGGAGCGCCGCGGGACGCCGGGGCGGCTCGTCCGGCTCAACTACGCGATCGACCTGCGCTACGGCGTTCTCCACGACATCGCGCGCAACGTGCGAGACGGCGAGCCGGTGGACGTGACCATGGGCCACGTGAACGTGATCTGGCAGGGGGACGCGAGCGCGATGGCGCTGCGCTGCCTCGCCCACTGCACGGCGCCGACGGAGCCCCTGAACGTGACCGGCCCGGAGACGATCTCCGTGCGCTGGCTCGCCAAGACGCTCGGCGAGCGCCTCGGCAAGCGGCCGGTGCTCGCCGGGGAGGAGGCGCCGACGGCCTGGCTCTCGAACGCGAGCCGCGCGTTCGGCCTGTTCGGCTACCCGTCGGTCTCGCTCGAGACGATGATCGACTGGGTCGCCGACTGGGTCGCCCGCGAGATGCCGAGCCTCGACAAGCCGACGCACTTCGAGGCCCGGGATGGCAGCTACTGAGGGCGACGTGTCCGCCCTCGACCTCCCCGTCGTCGAGCTTTGCGAGCGCCACGTCGCGGGGGCGCTCGACCTCTCGCGGGCAGCCGGGTGGAACCAGACCGCCGCGGACTGGCTGCTGATGATCCGCTGCGGCCGGGCGTTCGGAGTCGCCGCGCCCGACGGCGGACTCGTCGCAACGGCGCTCGCGCTCCCCTACCCGCCCGGGTTCGGCTGGGTCAGCATGGTGCTCGTGCACGCCGCCTGGCAGCGGCGAGGACTCGGCACCCTCCTGCTTTCGCGCGTCGTCGACGAGCTACGCGAGCGCGGGCTCGTCCCCTTCCTGGATGCGACACCCGCCGGCAGAGCGCTCTACGAGCCGCTCGGCTTCCGGGCGGTCGAGCCGATCACCCGCTGGCGCGGCGCGGGTCACGGCGGCAACGGTGGCAGCCTGCCACAGGTGCCCGAAGCGGCCGCGATCGCGGAGCTCGACCGGGCCGCGTTCGGGGCCGACCGCTCGGCGATCCTGGCCGACCTGCTCGCGCGCGAGGGGGCGCTCTCCCTCATCGACCCGGGCGGCCGAGGCTTCCTGCTCACGCGGCCGGGGCGCGCCGCGACCCAGCTCGGGCCGGTCGTCGCGTCCGGCGAGTGCGCCGCGCTCGATCTCGTCGCCGGTGCGCTCGACGGGATCGCGGGGCCGGCTCTGATCGACGTGCCCGACCGCGAGGACGGGCTTTCCGACCTGCTCCGCGAGCGGGGCTTCGAGCCGGAGCGGCCGTTCACGCGGATGGCCCTCGGCCGCGACACGGCCTTCGGCGAGCAGGCGCTCGTGCGCGCGATCGCGGGGCCGGAGCTCGGCTAGTGCGGCGTCTCACCACGTTGCGCGGGAAACGCAAAGGCGTGTAGGGGCGGGACCTGTCCCGCCCGAAACGACGCGAGCGCCGGGAAACATGGCGGTTGCGGGCCGGACAGGTCCGGCCCCTACGCCCAACGCGCGATCGCCGGCCCCGAGCTCGGCTAGGGTAGCCCGGTGCGCTGGCAGGAGCTCCCCGTTGACTCGCTCGCCGCCTTCCGCGACGGCGCGGTGATCCCCGCGCACCCGCTCGCGCTCGACGCCGGACGGCAGCTCGACCGCCGCCGCCAGCGAGCGCTCGCGCGCTACTACCTCGACGCCGGCGCCGGCGGGCTCGCGGTCGGCGTCCACTCGACCCAGTTCGCGATCCGCGACGTCGGCCTCTACGAGCCGGTGCTCGAGCTGGCAGCCGAGACGGCGGCCGGATGGGCAACCCGCCCCGTCTTCCTGATCGCGGGCGTCGCCGGGCGTACGGCGCAGGCGGTCCAGGAAGCCCGCACCGCCCGCTCGCTCGGCTACCACGCCGTCCTGCTCAGCCTCGCCGCCCTCAAGGGCTCGAGCGAGGACGAGCTCGTCGGGCACTGCCGGGCCGTCGCCGCCGAGATGCCGACCGTCGGCTTCTACCTCCAGCCCGCGGTCGGCGGGATCCCGCTCCCGCGCAGCTTCTGGCGGCGTCTCGCCGGGCTCGAGAACGTGATCGGGGTCAAGGTCGCGCCGTTCGACCGCTACGCGACGCTCGACGTCGCCCACGGGATCGCCGAGGCGGGCGCGCAGGAGCGGATCTCGCTCTACACCGGCAACGACGACCACATCGTCCTCGACCTCGTGGTGCCGCTACGCACCGAGGCCGGCGAGCTGCGCTTCGTCGGCGGCCTCCTCGGGCACTGGTCGGTCTGGACGCGCACCGCGGTCGAGCTCCTCGAGCGCTGCCGCGCCGTTCGCGGTGCCGCGAGCGTCCCCGCCGACCTGCTCGCGCTCGACAGCGCCGTGACCGAGTGCAACGCCGCCGTCTTCGACGTCGCCAACGGCTTCCGCGGCGTGATTGCCGGCTGCCACGAAGTGCTCCGCCGCCAGGGCCTGCTCGAGGGCCGCTGGTGCCTCGACCCGGACGAGGACCTGAGCCCCGGCCAGGCCGAGGCGATCGACCGCGTCTGCCGCCTCTACCCCGAGCTCACCGACGACGACTTCGTCGCGGCGAACCTCGAGCGCTGGCTCGCGTAGATCAGGCCGCCGCGGCGGCCGGTCCGGCCTCGGCGAGGAGCTCGCGGACGGCGGCCTCGAGCCGGCCGCGCAGCGGCTCCCGGGGCGACCCACCCGCAAGCTGCTCGTGGGCGCGGGGAACGGCGAGCTCGACCCCGGCCACCCTCGCGCCGGCCCGGGCGAGCACCTTGCGCAGCTCGGCCTGGGCCCACATCGCGCCGTAGGCGCCCGTGCTGGCCCCGATCACCGCGACCGGCTTACCCTGGAGCACCGAGCGGCCGGGCGGGCGCGAGGCCCAATCGACCGCGTTCTTGAGCTGGCCGGGAATCGACGAATTGTACTCCGGCGTGGCGAACAGGACCGCGTCCGCGCGGGCGATCGCGCGTCGCCAGGCGACGAGCCCGGCGTGACCGTCGCCGGGCTCGTCGTCGGCATCGAACGGCGGCACCAGGGCGAGCCCCTCGAACCGCTCGGCCTCGACTCCGGGCGGCACGAGCTCGAGCGCCGCCCGCAGAAGCGCCGTGTTGTGGGAATCGCGCCGCAGGCTTCCGGAGACGCCGAGGAGCAGCATCAGGCCGTCTTGATCACCGAGAGCGCGACGTCGAGCCGAACCTCGTTCGAGACGAGCAGGCCGCCACCGGGAAGCGGCTGGTTCCAGTCGACGCCGAACTCGCGCCGGTCGATCGCACCCTCGAGCGCGAGCCCGAGCCGCTCGTTGCCCCACGGGTCGGCGCCGGCACCGGTCAGCGCGCCGTGCAGCGTGACCGGGCGGGTCGTCCCCTTGAGCGTGAGCTCGCCCTCGACCGAGAGCGCGTCGCCGTCGCGCGTGACCGAGGTCGAGACGAAGCGGGCCTCCGGAAAGCGCTCGACGTCGAAGAAGTCGGCCGAGCGGAGGTGGACGTCGCGGTCGGACTCGTGGGTGGTCACGCTGGCAAGGTCGACCGTGCCCTCGAGCGCGGGCTGCTCGCCGGCGACGAACGTCCCCGAGAACACCTGCGCGCGGCCCTTGACGGTCGCGAAGCCGAGGTGCTTGGCGGCGAACTCGACGTGGGAGTGAGCGGGATCGACCGTCCACGTGCCGCTGGCGGCCGTGACGGCGGGCTGCTCTACGACGGACATCGGAACTACCTCCTTGAGCGGATAACTATTGCGTGCTCAAAAAGTTTAGGGGGGGTTCCTTGCGTTGTCAAGTATTGCGCGCTCGAGCGCCACCGGGGCAATGCTCTCCCTCGGAGTCGCCGGCGAGCCGGCCGAGCAGCTCCGCGAGCAGGGCGAGCTCGGACTCGTCGAAGCGCGTCACGAACAGCTCCTCGAGATCGGCGAGATGCGTCTCCGTCGCCTCGGCCAGCTTCGCCAGCCCCACCTCCGTAACGACCGCGTACGTGACCCGCGCGTCGGTCGGACAGGAGCCCTTCTCCACGTAACCCGCGCTCTCGAGCCCGCCGAGCAGCCGCGTGATCCCCGAGGGCGTCAGGAGCACGCGCTGGGCCAGGTCGACGCGCTTGAGGTAGCCGTCAGGCGCGCGCGACAGCAAGAGCAGCACCTCGTAGTCGTTGAGGGTCAGGCCGTGCTCGGCGACGAGGCGGGCGTTCAGCGCGCGGCTGAGCGCCGCGTGCCCGCGCAGGTAGCTCGCCCAGGCCGTGAGGGCCCCGGCCGGAAGTGCTTGACGGCTTGTCATCTCACCCGTACCATTCTTTGCCTGCTCAAGTATATCCTCCGGGGCGGGCGCCGCCGGGGACGGACGCCGAAGGAGACCGATGACGCTCGAGGGCTACTCGCTGCCCCGCTCGCCCGAGGGGAGGGCGAGCCTCGTGCCACGCCCGCCGTGGCACTACGTGGGCGACTTCCTCGTGATCGAATACTGGGCCGACCCCGACGCGGTGCAGGCGGTGCTTCCGCCCGGGCTCGAGCCGCACCCCGACCCCGGCCGCTGCGCGGCCCTGTTCGTGGATTGGCAGTCCTGCACCGACGGCGGCGGCGAGCTGCTCGACCCGGCGCGCAGCCAGTACCGGGAGTTCTTCATCGTCGTCAACGCGCTCCTCGACGGCGCGGAGGTGACCACCTGCCCGTACATCTGGGTCGACCGCGACTTCGCGCTCGCCCGCGGCTGGATCCAGGGCTTCCCCAAGAAGCTCGGCTCGATCTGGATCACCCGCACGTTCGGGCTCGAGTGCCGGCCCGACCCCGGGATCGGGCCCGGTGCCGCCTTCGGCGGCACGCTCGCCGCGGGCGAGCGGCGACTCGCCGAGGGCGCCGTCACGCTCGAGCGGCTCGCGCTGTCCGGGCCGACTCACAACGGGCCGCCGCTCGTGAACGTCCGCCATTTCCCGCGCCTTGCCGCGGGACGCCACGACGAGCCCGCCGTGCACGAGCTCGTCCGAGCCCGCAGCCGCGACCGTGCGAGCTCGCCGATCTGGGAGGGCTCGGCGACGCTCGCCCTCCACGGCGCGCCGAGCGAGGAGCACGACCGTCTCGCCCCGGTGCGCCTGGGCCGCGGCTTTCGCTTCACGTTCGCCTACACGGTCGACGACCTCGAGACGGTGCGGGAGCTGTGAGCCGGGCGGAGGTCGCCGGGGTCTCCGTCTCGACCGACCACTTCGTCGACGGCGAGCGGGTTCCCTCGCCCGACCGCTTCGAGGACCGCTCGCCGATCGACGGCCGCGTGCTCGCCCTCGTCGCGCGCGGCGACGCGGAGATCGCCGACCGGGCGCTCGAGGCGGCCCGCACCGCGTTCCCGGCCTGGGCCGCGCTCGGTCCGGCCGGGCGCGGCCCCTACCTGCGCCGGCTCGCCGACCTGATCGACGCGAACGTCGAGCGGCTCGCGGCGGTCGAGTGCGAGGACATGGCGATGCTGCTGCGCTCGCTGCGCGCCCGCGTGATCGCCCGCGGCGCCCGCAACTTCCGCGCCTACGCGGACCTCGCCGAGGCCTACGAGGAGCGCGACTGGCGCTCCGGCGGCTCGTGGAACCGCGTCACGCGCATGCCCGCCGGCCCGGCGGTCGTGATCACCCCCTGGAACGCGCCGTTCATGCTCTCGACCTGGAAGACCGCGCCCGCGCTCGCCGCCGGCTGCACCGTCGTCCTCAAGCCGGCCGAGTGGTCGCCGCTTTCCTGCTCGCTGCTCGCCGACCTCGCCACGGAGGCGGAGCTGCCGCCGGGCGTCCTCAACGTCGTGCAGGGAATCGGCGAGGAGGTCGGGGCGGCGCTCGTCGCGAGCCCGCTCGCTCGGCGGACCTCCTTCACCGGCTCGCCGGAGACGGGCCGGTCGATCGGCGTCGCGGCGGCGCGCAACCTCGTCCCCTTCACGGCCGAGCTCGGGGGCAAGAGCCCGTTGCTCGTCTTCGAGGACGCCGACCTCGACGCTGCCGCGCGCAAGGCAGCCGGACAGTACGACGACGCGGGTCAGGTCTGCCTGGCCGGCACCCGTCTGCTCGTAGAGGAGTCCGTGCGGGGCGAGTTCCTCGAGCGCTTCGACCGCCACGCCGACGCGCACGTGCTCGGCGACCCGCGCGACGACGCCACCACCGTCTCCCCGCTCATCCACCAGCGGCACCTCGAGCGGGTCGAGGGGTTCGTCGAGCGGGCCCGCGTCGCCGGCGACCGGATCGTGCGCGGCGGACGGCGGGCCGCTCGCGGCGGCCTCTGGTACGAGCCGACGCTCGTCGAGCCCCGCTCCAACGACTCGGAGATCGTCCAGCGCGAGGTGTTCGGCCCCGTCCTGACGTTCCAGACGTTCGCTGGCGAGACTGAGGCGATCGAGCTCGCCAACTCGACGCCCTACGGCCTCGCCGCGATCGTCTACACCGGCTCGGCCGGGCGTGCCGAGCGGGTCGGCAGGGCGATCCGCGCCGGCACGGTCTGGGTCAACTCCTTCCTCGTGCGCGACCTGACCGCCCCGTTCGGCGGCGCGGGGATCTCCGGGATCGGGCGCGAGGGCGGCGACTACGCGCTCGACTTCTACTCCGACCTGAAGACGCTCCAGATCGCCGAGGGCACGACCCGCTAGCGGGGCGGCTCAGAGCGCGACGACCTCGTCCCCGACCGAGATCTCGCCGTCCGTGAGGATGTCCGCGCGCAGGCCGCCGCGGCCCTCGAGCCCGGCGAGCACTCCCGGCGCCGTCCGACCCTCGAGATGCGAGCAGGGGTCGCAGAGTCGCTGCCCCAGGCACTCGACCCCGCCGACACGGAAGCGGCGCCCGACCAGGTCGTTCAGGCCGATCCCACGCGTGACCAGGTTTCGCCTCGTGTCCAGCGGAGCGAGCCGCACGCCCGTCGAGGCCTCGAGCGCGTCAAGCGCCTCCGCCTCGATCAGGGTCAGGTTCCGCCCGGTGCCGGGCGTCGTGGAGAACGTGCCCTCCCCGGCGAAGTAGCGGTCGCCCTCGAGGCCGCGCCCGGCGAGCGCGCGGACGCGCTCGACCGTCGCGGGCTCGCTGTCCGGTGCGCCCCTCAGTACGATCGCCTCGACTGTTCCGCTCATGCAACTCACCCCCGGGTCGGTGGATCGAGTATTCCTACCGCATGCGGCTCGACGGCAGGGTGGCGCTCGTCACGGGCGGAGGCACGGGGATCGGCGCCGCGATCGCGCGGCGCTTCGCAGCCGAGGGCGCCTCCGTCGCCGTGATGGGCCGCCGGGCCGGTCCGGTCGAGGCGGTCGCGAGCGAGCTCGGCGGCCTCGCCGTCGCCGGTGACGCGGCGGTGGCGGGGGACGCCAGCCGGGCGGTCGAGGCGACCGTCGAGCGCTTCGGCGGCCTCGACGTCCTCGTCGCGAACGCCGGCGGGGAGGGCGGCGGCGGCGCACTCGAGGTCGACGACGAGGCGTGGCGGGCCGGCCTCGACGCGAACCTGACGAGCGCGTTCGCCTGCGCCCGCGCGGCGCTTCCACACCTGCTCGAGCGGGGCGGGACGATCGTGGTCGTCTCCTCGGTCGTCGGCCTGGCCGCGGGGCCGGGGATGGCCGGCTACACGGCTGCGAAGCACGCGCTCGTCGGCCTGACGCGCTCGCTCGCCGTCGACTACGGGCCCGGGGTGCGCGTCAACGCGCTCTGCCCCGGCTGGGTGCGCACCCCGATGAGCGAGGGCGAGCTCGACGACCTCGCAGCACGCCGAGGCGTCACCCGCGACGAGGCGTTCGCGCTCGTGAGCGCCCACCTGCCGCTGCGACGGGTCGCGGAGCCGGAAGAGATCGCCGCCGCGGCGCTCTTCCTCGCCTGCGGCGAGTCGTCGTTCGTGACCGGCTCGGTGCTCGTCGCGGACGGCGGCGGAGCCGCAGTCGACGTCGGCACGCTCGCGTTCGGCTAGAAGCCGGGCCGCAGGCCGACCAGCTCGGGCGGCCCGGACTCGGAGAGCGGCAGCAGCGCGCCGTCGCCGTACAGACCCAGGGCCCGTTCGAGCGGGCCCGGCAGGAGCCCGCTGGCGGTCGAGATGTCCTGCACGTCGAGCAGCACGGCCCCCGGCGCCGGCGCGTCGAGCGTGAAGCTCGCGTCGCGGCTCGCCCGCCACGCGGACAGGTACGGAAACGGGTTCACGACGCCGTCGTAGCCGAGGCCCAGAAGCGCGACCGGATGGACCTCGAAGTGCAGGTGCGGGGGTGTTCCCCGGGCGTCGCCGGTGTCACCGACGAAGCCGAGCACGTCGCCGGCCTCGACCGTCGCTCCCTCCCGGGCGAGCGGCGTGTAGGCAGACATGTGAGCGTAGTAGTACTCGTTCCCCTGCCCGTCGCGAAGCCAGAGCCGCCAGCCACCGACGGTGTTCCAGCCGACCGAGAACACCGTGCCGTCCGCGACCGCGAGCACGGGTGCGCCGCGGCGGGCGAACAGGTCCGTGCCGTGGTGCCAGCCGGTGCTCGCCCTCGGCGCACCGAAGTCGTCGGTGAACGAGACCGGCCCGTAGATCGGGAAGACGTAGCCGCGACCCGTGATGTTCGGACTGACTCCCGGTGGCGGATTGCGAACGATCGAGGGCGGCTCGTTGCGGGCGCCCGGCGGCTGCGGCGAGGGATCGCGCGCCGGGGACGCGGCGTCGTCGCTCCCCGGGGCACTCGCGCCTGGTTCGGCCGGCGACTCCACGCCCGCGGGGGCGCGCGCCGCCGCCTCCGCGTACCCGACGAGGAGCTCCGTGCCTGCCGGCAGGCCCCCGTGGGCGCCGGTCAGGACGACGCGAACGGCGGTAACGAACGCCCGGCGGCCGGACCCGTCGGTCCCGCTCTGGCGCAACTCGGCCTGCTCGAGCAGGACGAGGTAGCCCCAGTCGCCGAGCGGGACGCGGAGGTTCGGGATCGCGTCGACGGGCTCGCCGAGAACGACGACGCCATCGAGTGACGATGCCGAAACCGTGCCGGCGGAGCCGCTCGACGTCGCGGACGCGTCCGCGCGAAGCGTGACGCTGCCGATCCGGATCTCACCCCCGAACAGGGCGACGTCGGCAAGCGACGCGCTCGCCTCGGCCCGGGCGGCCGAGCCAGGGCCCGTCCGGGCTCCCGTGAGCGCGCGTGCGAACGAGATCACGCTCCCGTCCTCGGGGTACTCGTAGCCGCCGAGATTGGCGGACGCGAGCGGTGGAGCGGACACCGCGCCGGCGACCGTATCGTCCCCTCCGGGGAGGTCGACCAGGGCAGCGAACGCGGACGCGGAGGCCTTCGGGCCTTCGGCGGCGGCTGAGGCTCCGGCGGCGAGGAGAAGCGCGAATGCCGCCGCGAGCAGCACAAGAACGCGTGCGGACACAGACAGAGCCTAGCGAAGACCGTGTCCGGATCGCACGCTCGAGGCGTGCGGCGTGTGGTATGCCTTCCGCGACGCACGGTCGGCGACGAAGGGAGAGGCTCGATGTCGGAGGCGCACCCCGAGACCCTGGCACTGATCGAGGGGCTCCTGAAGGAGCAGCGCACGTTCCCGCCCCCCGACGAGCTGCGCCGCAGCGCGATCATCGGCGACGACTCCGTCTACCGGGAGGCCGAAGAGGACTTCGAGGGCTTCTGGGCCCGCCTCGCCGACGAGTTCCTGACCTGGTATCGCAAGCCGGCGAAGCGTCTCGAGTGGAACCCGCCCCACTGCACGTGGTTCGAGGACGGCGTCCTCAACGTCGCCTACAACTGCCTCGACCGGCACGTCGAGGCGGGCCGCGGCGAGAAAGTCGCCTACCACTGGGTCGGCGAGGCGCCCGGGGAGAGCCGCGACATCACGTACGCCGAGCTCCTGCGCGACGTCTCGCGGCTCGCGAACGGCCTGCGCGAGCTCGGGGTCGGGCGCGGTGACCGGGTCGGCATCTACATGGGCATGGTGCCGGAGCTTCCGGTCGCGATGCTCGCGTGCGCCCGGATCGGCGCGCCCCACATGGTCGTCTTCGGCGGCTTCTCCGCCGAGTCGCTCGCGGAGCGGCTGCGGGACGCCGGCGCGACGGTGCTGGTGACGCAGGACGAGGGCTGGCGCAAGGGCGGCAAGGTGCCGCTGAAGGCGAACGCCGACCAGGCCGTCGCGATGGCCCCGGAGGTCCGTCGCGTGGTCGTGCTGCGCCACACGGGCGACCCGGTGCCGTGGGAGGAGCACGACGTGTGGTGGCACGAGCTCGTCGCCGACGTGCCCGACACGTGCGAGCCGGAGCCGATGGGCGCCGAGGACACGCTCTACCTCCTCCACACCTCGGGCTCGACGGCGAAGCCGAAGGGCGCGCTGCACACGAGCGCGGGCTACCTGCTGCACGCGGCCGTGACCCACAAGTGGATCTTCGACATTCACGACGACTCGGTCTGGTGGTGCGCGGCCGACGTCGGCTGGGTGACCGGGCACTCCTACATCGTGTACGGCCCGCTCGCGAACGGGACGACCAGCGTGCTCTACGAGGGCGACCCCGCCTACCCGGACTGGGATCGCCACTGGCAGATCATCGAACGCTACGGCGTCACGTCCTACTACACGGCGCCGACGCTGATCCGCTCGTTCGTGAAGATGGGCGAGGAGTACCCCGGCCGCCACGACCTCTCCTCGCTGCGCGTGCTGGGCACCGTCGGCGAGCCGATCAACCCGGAGGCGTGGGTGTGGTACTGGAAAGTGATCGGCGGCGGGCGCTGCCCCGTCGTCGACACGTGGTGGCAGACCGAGACCGGCGGCATCCTGATCACCCCGCTGCCGGGCGTGACGACGCTGAAGCCCGGCTCGGCCACGGTTGCGTTCCCCGGGATCTCGTCGCGGATCGTGGACGAGCAGGGCAACCCGGTCGAGCGCGGGAGCGGCGGCTTCCTGATCGTCGACAAGCCCTGGCCGGGCATGTTCCGGACCCTGTTCGGCGACGACGAGCGCTACGTGCGTACGTACTTCTCGAAGTACGGGCCCGGTGTCTACGTCACGGGCGACGGCGCGAAGCAGGACGAGGACGGTTACTACTGGCTGATGGGACGCATCGACGACGTGATCAACGTCGCCGGCCACCGCCTCTCCACGACCGAGATCGAGTCGACGCTCGTGGAGCATCCCGCGGTCGCGGAGGCCGCGGCCACCGGCGCCTACGACCCGGACCGGGGCCAGCGGATCGTCTGCTTCGTGCTGCTGAAGGACGGCTTCGGAGCGTCCGAGGAGCTCGGCGAGGAGCTGCGAGAGTTCGTGGCGGGGAAGATCGGGAAGATCGCGAGGCCGGCGGCGGTGCTGTTCGGCGACGACCTGCCGAAGACGCGCTCCGGCAAGATCATGCGCCGCCTGCTCAAGAACATCGCGGAGGGCGACGAGCTCGGCGACACGACCACGCTACGCGACCCCGCGATCGTCGAGGACCTGAAGCGCAAGGCCGACCACGCGCTCGGCCGGGGGTAGCGGCCGCGGCCGGCCGCTAGTGCGGCTCCCGCGGGGTGGCGGGGTCGGCCTCCCACTCCGACCACGAGCCGTCGTAGACGCGCACGTTGTCGTGACCGAGCGTGCGCAGCGCGGCGTAGGCCCACGCGGCCGAGACGCCGCCGCCGCAGTAGAGCACCGCGGGCTGGTCGAGCAGGATCCCGGTCTCGGCCGTGAGCCGCTCGAGCTCCTCGGCGGGGCGGAGCGTCCCGTCGGGCCCGACGAGCGACGGCGCCGGGAAGCGCCCGGCGCCCGGGATGTGCGCTCCGGCGGCCTCCCAGGTCTCGTCCATCCGGCAGTCGAGCAGCGCGACCGGCCGCCCGAGGATCGAGAGCATGTCCTCCTTCGTCGCTCTCAGCCCCGTGACGGGCCGAGGCGTGAACGTCGTGGGCGTGGCCGGGGCGGCCGGCCCGGCCTCGACCGGGCGTTCCTCCCGCTGCCACTTCGCGAAGCTCCCGTCGAGGATGCGGACGTTCTCGAACCCGTAGACGTGCAGGCACCACGCGAGCCGCCCGGCCATGAAGATGACGCCGTCGTCGTAGGCGACGACACGCGTACCGTCGCCGATCCCGGCCCGCTCCATCGACTCCCGGAAGCGCTCGGGCGGGGCGATCTGGCCGAGGATCGGGTCGTCCGGGTCGGAGAGGTCGCGGTACCAGTGCAGGTAGGCGGCGCCCCGGATGTGCGCCCGTTCGAACGCGCGCTCGCCCTCGTCGGGGTCGGCGAGCGACCAGCGGACGTCCACGAACCGGACGCCCGGGTCATCGAGCAGCGCGGCCGCCTCCTCGGTCGAGACGAGCAGGTCGCCGCGCCTCATCCGAGTGTCCCCATCGTCAGCACGGCGTCGTCGTGGAATGGCAGCACCTTGTCCTTGCCGACGTCGAGCAGCCGCAGCATCGAGTCGTAGCAGAGGATCGGATCCATGTGCATGCCCGGGGGAATCACCGTGTACGTGCCCTTCGCGAGCACCTGCTCGGGCGGGTAGAAGTTGTCGCGAATCGTGCACATCCCGGCGATTACGTAGGTGCCGGCGGCGGTGTCGACGGCGACCGACTGCCCGCCGGGGCTATGCCCCGGGCTGAACAGGCAGCGTACGCCGTTAGCCACCTCGTGGTCGCCCTCGACGAACTCGACGTTCAGGCGGCCGATCGCCTCGTAGTGCTCCTTCGGCGCGTACGTGGACTTGAACAGCGGATGCACCGGGATCTTCTGCCATTCGGCCCGCTGGATCAGGATCCGCGACTTCGTGAACTTCGTCGTGTTCATGCAGTGGTCCCAGTCGAGGTGGGTTTGCACGAACGTGTCGACGTCGTCGAACCCGAGCCCCTGCTCGTCGAAGCAGTCCTCGAGCGGCTTCACGTCGATGACGTCCTGGAACGTCTCGCCGGCCAGCATCAGGGGCCCCTCGCCGCGGATCCGCGTGCGATAGTCGGCGGCGCTGCAGCCGGCGTCGACGAGGATCACGCGGCCCTCGCCGCGCAGGAGCCACGCGACGTACGGGATGTCGACCTTGTCGCCGAAGTTGTGCATGTAGGTGAAGCGGCTTTTCTCGCGCTGCGGGCCGATAGCGACGACCATCGGGGTGATCGTGTACACGTGGCTTCCCTCCCGGGCTCAGGCTGTGGCTGACTGGATGATGCCGAGAACCGCCTCGGGCGCGAGCGGCAGGCGGTCGACGCCGCCGCCAAACGGTGCGAGCGCGTCCGCCACCGCGCACGCGACCGCGGCGGGCGTCGCGACCAGGCCCGACTCGCCCATGCCCTTGATGCCGCCGGCCGTGAACGGCGACGGCGAGACGCAGTGCTCGACCTCGATCGGCGGCACCTCGGCCGCGGTCGGCAGCAGGTAGTCGAGGAACGTGTTCGCCTGCGGCTGGCCGTCGGCGTCGTAGACCACCTGCTCGAGGAGCGCGCCCCCGATCCCCTGCGCAACGGCGCCGTGGATCTGGCCGTCCACGATCATGGGGTTCAGGATCGTGCCGCAGTCCTCGACGGCGACCGCCCGGCGCACGGACACCACGCCCGTCTCCCGATCGACCTCGACCACGCAGGCGATGACGCCGTTCGAGTAGGTGGCCCTCGGGTCGTGGAAGCGGGAGACCGCCAGGTCGGGCTCCGGCAGGACCGCCCGCACCTCTGGGCGGAAGTAGGCGGCCTCGGCGATCTCCCGCAGCGTGACCCGGCGGCTCGGCGCGTCGCGAAGCGCTACGCCGCCGTCCACCACCTCCAGGTCGGCCGGGTCGGCTTCGAGCAGGAAGCCCGCCACCCGCAAGGCGCGCTCTCGCAGCTCCTCGAGCGCGCCGAGCACGGCCCCGCCGAGCACGACCGCGGTGCGGCTCGCGCGCGTCCCCGGCAGCGAGATCGGCGAGGCGGCGGTGTCGTTCGCGCGCACGACCACGTCGGCCGGGTCGACGCCGAGCACGTCGGCTGCGAGCTGGGCGAACACGGTGGCGTGGCCCTGGCCCTGCGACGGCGTCCCGATCGCGATCGCGACCTCGCCGGACGGCTCGATCGTGACCCGCGCAGCGTCGTGGGAGACGAGCACCCAGCCGGACTGGCGCGAGCCCTCCGTGCCCCAGCCGGTCGGCTCGACGTAGGGGCTGATCCCGACCCCGAGCAGGCGCCCGGCGCGGCGGCCGGCCGCCTGCTCGGCCCGGAGCTCCGCGTAGCCGAGCAGCTCGAGCGTGCGCTCGAGCGCCTCCGTGTAGCTGCCGGAGTCGTAGAGCATCCCGGTGCAGGACTCGTAGGGGAAGTCGCCCGGGCGAACGAGGTTGCGGCGGCGCAGCTCCGCCGGATCGAGCCCGAGCTCGCGGGCGGCTCGGTCGACGAGCAGCTCGCGGGCGCAGTGCCCGGCAGTCCAGCCGACGCCGCGGTAGGGCGCGATCGGCGACTTGTTCGTGAGCGCCGCGATCACCTCGGTGGCGAGGTTGCGCAGCCGGTAGACACCGGGCATCAGCCCCGCAGCCAGATAGGGCTCGATCAGCGCGCTCGCGTTGTTGAACGAGTAGGCACCCGCGTCGCCGACGATCCGGGCGCGCAGGCCGAGGAACGTCCCGTCGGCGGCGAGCGCGAGCTCCGCCTCGATCGTCTGCTCCTTCGCGTGCGGCGCAGCGACGAGGTTCTCCAGCCGATCCTCGACCCAGACGATCGGCCGGTCGAGCCGGCGTGCGGCCAGCGCAACCGCGAGCTCCTCGGGGTGGATCGGGATCTTCAGCCCGAAGCCGCCGCCGACGTCGGGCGTGACCACGCGGATCCTGGCTTCGCCGATCCCGGTCGCCAGCGCGAGCCGGCGGCGCAGGAGGTGCGGAGACTGGGTGGAGCTCCAGAACGTCAGCTCGCCGCCCGCCTCGTCCCAGACGGCGGCGCAGCCCCGCGTCTCGAGCGGCGCCGCGACGTAGCGGTTGTGGCGAAACGAGATCCGCGAGACATGGGCGGCGGCGGCGAAGGCGCCGTCCGGGTCGCCGTAGCGCCGCGACTCGCGGTAGACCGCGTTCGTGCCAAGCTCCGGATGCAGGAGCGGCGCATCCCGGGCGAGGGCGGCCTCGGCGTCCGTGACGTGGGGAAGGCGCTCGTAGGCGACCTCGACCAGGTCGGCACCGTCCTCGGCCTCGTAGCGGCTCGTGGCGGCCACGAGCGCGACCGCCTCACCGGCGAAGCGGGCGCGATCGGCGGCGAGGGCGTGCTGGGGCGTCTTGGCCAGCCCCTCGATCGGCAGCAGATCGACGAGCGGGAGGTGGGGCAGGTCTGCGGCGGTCAGCACCGCGGCGACCCCGGGCACGGCCAGGGCGGCGCTCCCGTCGACCGAGACGACGCGTGCGTGCGGGTGCGGCGAGCGCACGAAGCAGGCTTCCAGGGAACCCGGCAGACGCAGGTCGTCGAGGAAGCGTCCGCGGCCGAGCAGGAGGCGCCGGTCCTCGACCCGCCGCACGGCCCGGCCCGTCCATCGACCCGGGAGCATCCGGGCAAGGTCGGCGGGCGGCTCGGGCACGGTGAGATACGATATACGGAGTCGTGGCGAAGCTCGACGACCGCTCCCTCGCCGAGGCCCGCGCCGAGTTCGAGCGGGCGGTCGCGCGCTGGCGCGAGGCGGCGGGGGAGCTGCCGGAGGCGGCGACGGACACCGGACTGCCCGTGGCCGGCGTCTACACGCCGCTCGACCTCGCCGGCGGCCACGCCGAGCTGCCGGGCGAATACCCCTACACGCGGGGGATCCACCCGAGCATGTACCGGGGCCGGCTCTGGACGATGAGGCTGTATGCAGGGTGGGGCGGGCCCGAGGATACGAACGCGCGCTTCCGCTACCTGCTCGAGCAGGGGCAGACCGGCCTCTCCGTCGCGCTCGACCTGCCGACCCAGATGGGCCTCGACTCCGACCACCCGCTCGCGGCCGGCGAGGTGGGCAAGGTCGGCGTCGCGATCGACTCGCTCTCCGACCTCGAGCGGGTGTTCGAGGGGATCCCGCTCGACCGGGTCTCGACGTCGTTCACGATCAACGCGACCGCCCCGATCCTGCTCGCGATGTACCAGGTCGTCGGCGAGCGGCAGGGCGTCGCGCCAGCGGAGCTGCGCGGCACGGTGCAAAACGATGTGCTCAAGGAGTTCCTCGCCCGCAAGACGTACATCTACCCGCCCGGGCCGTCGCTGCGGCTGGCCGCCGAGGTGATCGAGTACTCGTGCCGCAACCTGCCGAAGCTGAACCCGATCTCGGTGTGCGGCTACCACATGCGCCAGGCCGGCTGCGACGCCGTCCAGGAGATCGCGTTCACGCTCGCGAACGCCTCGGCCTACGTGCGGGCCGTGGTCGAGCGCGGGCTCGACGTCGACGAGTTCGCGCCCCGCTTCTCGTTCAACGTCTCGACGATGCGCGACTTCTTCGAGGAGATCGCCAAGCACCGGGCAGCCCGGCGGCTGTGGGCGCGGATCATGCGCGAGCGGTTCGGCGCGCGCGATCCGCGCTCGTGGACGCTGCGGCTGTTCTCCGGCGGCGACGGGACGTCGCTGACCGGGGTCGAGCCGCTCAACAACATCGCCCGCACGACGCTCCAGACGCTCGCGATCGTGCTCTCGGGAGCGCAGGCGGTGCACACGATGTCCTACGACGAGGCGCTCGCGCTCCCGTCGGAGGAGGCGGCGCTCGTCGCGCTGCGCACGCAGCAGATCGTCGCCTACGAGAGCGGCGCCGCCCGAACGGCCGATCCGCTGGGCGGCTCCTACTACGTGGAGGCGCTGACCGACGAGCTCGAGCGCAGGGCCGGGGCCCTGCTCGCCGAGGTCGAGGAGGAGGGCGTCCTGCGAGGAATCGAGAACGGCTCGCTCGAGCTCGCAATCGCCGAGGCGGCGTACCGCGAGGAGCAGGCGATCGAGAGCGGCGAGCGGGTCGTGGTCGGGGTCAACCGCTTCCGCGACGAGGGCGCCGGCGTGCAGGATGTGGAGGTGCTGACCGTTCCCGACAGCGTGCGGGCGAGGCAGCTCGAACAGCTCGCGGCCGTGCGCACGAGCCGGGACGCGGCCCGCGTCGAGACGGTGCTCGGCGCCGTCCGTGAGGCGGCAGCGTCCGAGCGCAGCACGATGCCCGCGATCCTCGAGGCGGTCAGGGTCTGCGCGACGGTCGGGGAGATCGCGGGCGCGCTCGGCGACGTGTTCGGCTACCACCAGGCGTCGACCGTCGTCTGATGGGCGTCGTCTCCCTCGACCACGTCGGGATCGCGGCGCCGAGCGCGGACCTGCCGCTCGCGCGGGCGTTCGGGGCGGGCCCGCTCGCGCTGACGGAGATGCCGAGCGGCGTCGCGATCGCGCGCTTCGGGCCGGGCGAGCGGCTCGAGGTCGTCACACCCGCCCGGTCGGGCAGCCCCGTCGAGCGCTTCCTCGAGCGGCGCGGCCCGGGGCTCCACCACGTCGCCTTCGAGGTCGAAGGCGCGCTCGCGTCGGTGCTCGCGGGCCTGCGCGCCGCGGGGCTCGAGCCGGTCGGGTCGATCGAGCCGTCGTCGGACGGCCGTCCGTCTGTCTTCCTCCACCCCGGCTCGACGGGCGGCGTGCTCGTCGAGCTCGTCGAGGGACCGAGGCGCGCATGAGCGCGGGCGGCTACCCGCTCGAGGGCGTGCGCGTCCTCGACCTGACCCAGTATGTCGCCGGGCCGTACTGCACCCAGGTGCTGGCCGACCTCGGCGCGACCGTGCTGAAGGTCGAGCGGCCGGGCACCGGCGACGTCTACCGTCGCCAGGGACCGGTGTTCCGGGAGGGTGAGAGCGCGAGCTTCCTGACCCTGAACCGCGGCAAGCGCTCGCTCGAGCTCGACCTCGGCGACCCGGCCGGGCGCGAGCGCGTGCACGAGCTGCTGACCGACGCGGACGTGCTGGTCGAGAACATGCGCCCGGGAGCGCTCGCGCGGCACGGGCTCGACTTCGCCTCGCTCGAGGCGCGCTACCCGCGGCTCGTCTACTGCTCGATCTCGGCGTACGGGCAGGATGGCCCGCTCGCGGCCGCGGGCGGCTACGACACGACGATCCAGGCCCTCTCCGGGCTGATGGCCATGACCGGCCACCCGGACGGGCCGCCCGCGAAGATTCCCGTGGCCGCGCTCGACTTCGGCAGCGCCCTCTACGGCGTGATCGGGATCCAGGCCGCGCTCGCCCAGCGGGAGCGCACGGGCCGCGGCCAGTGGGTGACGACGTCGCTGCTCGAGTGCGCGCTCGCCTGGCTCTCGATGCACGCGGTCACCTACCTGCTCGGCGGCGAGGAGCCCGGGCCGGCCGGCTCGCGCAGCCCGTTCTTCGCCCCCTACGAGGCCTACCGGACGGCCGACGGGTACCTCGTCGTCGTCGGCACCGGCGGGCGCGACGCCTGGGGTCAGCTCTGCCGCGTGCTCGGGCTCGAGCGGCTCGCAGACGACCCCCGCTTCGCCGAGAACGCGGACAGGGTGCGCAACGCGGAGGCGCTGCGCGAGGAGCTCGAGGCGGTGCTCGTCACGCGCCCGAGCGGCGACTGGCTAGCGCCGCTCGAGGCGGCGGGCGTCGCCTGCGCCCCGGTACAGCGGTTGTCGGAGGTGCTCGCGAGCGAGCAGGTCCGCGTGCTCGGGCTGCTTCGCACGCTCGACCACCCGGTCGCCGGGGACGTTCCCACCGTTCGCCTGCCGCTGACCCTCTCGGACGCGCCCACGACCGCCGAAGCCCCGCCCCCCGCCCTCGGCGCCGACACGGCGCGCGGCTTCGCCTGAGCCCCGGGGCGGCCGCCGCTCGGCGCCTCGGCGTGTGCAACAACGCGGACCTGACCCCGTGCATTCAGCTCGCGAGCGGTACGAGCTTCGAGCGCCTGAGACTGCGGTCTCTCGTAACGAGTGGCGCGCCGTGCACGAGGCTCGTCGCAGCGATGAGCTCGTCGGCGGGATCGCCGCGGAAGTCGAGCCTCGAGATCGCCTGGCAGACCGCGAGCTCGAGCGGCCACAGGTGCACCCGCGCGAGCGCTCGCTCGAGCACGGGGTCGTCGAGATCGATCTCGATCCGGCCGAGCTGCGCGAGCTTCGCGATCTCCCAGAGGACGATCGCGGAGATGCCCCAGGCCTCGCGGCGCAGGAGCGCCTCCTCAGGGGGCGTGAGGGTTCCGCCGAGCGCGTGCAGGAGGACGTGCGTGTCCAGATTGAGCATCCCAGCGCGCTCCCGTCGAGATGATGTCGCCCGCGATTCGGAGCTTGCCCGCGAGGCTCCCGATCAGCTCGCCGGAGTCGGCGCCGATCGGGATCAGCCGGGCGACAGGGCGTCCGCGCTTCGTGATGATCAGCCCCTCGGGTTCGACCCGGTCCAGGATCGAGAGGCACTGCTCCTTGAACTTCGCGGCCGCGATCGTCTTCACACGGCGATGGTAGCATCTGGACATCTGGAATGACCAGTCGTCAAGACTGGCCATGTCTTGTCCGCTCAGTCGTTTGCGGCCCGGGAACGGGGCCAGGTCTCCGCTCTTGCATGCGTATCGGTCTTGCGACAACGCTCCCGGGACGGGTGGGGGCTCGCCTGGCGGCTACGGTGGGGTACTGGCGCGGCCGCCTCGTGACGTCGGGTGCCGGATACTGCACCGCGATCGGTACGCGAACAGCGCACCACTCGCCGCGCCGCTGATCGCGTCCACCGTCGTGCCGATACTCGGACGATCGGTCATGTCCCGCTTCGTGAAGCCTGGCAGGGCGCAGGTTCTCGCCAGCCCTCTCCGACCGGGTCGAAGTCGCACCGATTGCCACCCTGGCTGAACCCGGCACGCTGTTCGGTTGTTCCCGCAGGAATGATGACCACGAATCGACGAGGAGATAGGCATGAGCAAGCCCGCAGCACCGTCGGCGCCCTCCGACGCCAGCTCGCGACGGTTCTACCATGGCACCCGGGCCGACCTGAAGCCCGGGGACCTGATTCAACCCGGATACTCCTCCAACTACACCGAGCGAAGGTCGCCCTGGGTCTACTTCAGCGAGACCGTGCACGCGGCTACTTGGGGAGCGGAACTGGCAAAGGGTGAAGGTCCAGGCCGGATCTACCTGGTGGAACCGACCGGCGCGTTCATGGATGACCCCAATCTGACGGACAAGAAGTATCCAGGTAATCCCACGAAGTCCTTTCGCTCACGGGAGCCGCTGCGCGTCGTGCGCGAGTACCTGGATTGGCAGGGACACTCCACGGAGGAAATCCAGGCCATGAAGGACGGCATCGCGGGTCTGGAGCCCATCGACGACTGAGCTGCTTTCCGCGTGGCGCCGGCGACCGCGCCCGTCATTCGTCGAGCCCACGGTCGCACCGCCGCCCTACGGGAGCGGATGGCGGGCCCGCACATCGGGCCAGGTCTCGAGGTTGTAGGCCATGTCCCAGAAGCCCCGCTCGAGGCGGACGCTCATCGTGAACAGGTCCGACAGGCGGGCGAGCTCGGCCTCCGGGGCGCCCGCAGCCAGCGTCTCGAAGTCGCCGCGTACCTTCGCGACGATCGCGTCGTAGGACGGCTCGCCGAAGAAGCGGATCCACTCCGCGTACACGGGGTGGTCGTGAACGAGCCCCTCCGCGACGAGCGCCGCGGCGATGTCGCCGTAGCTCCACGTGCAGGGCAGGATCGCCGCCATGATCTCGAGCACGCTCCCCCGCGTCGCGGTCGCGACGAGGAAGCCGGTGTAGGCGACGTTCGCGGGCGCCATCGCCTCGGCCCCGCCCGCGTCGGCCGCGCCGAGCTCGATCACCCGGCGCAGGAGCTCCCGGTTCTCGGGCAGCTCGCTCTCGACGATGTTGACGAGGTCGGCCGTGAACGCGGCCATCGTCGCCGCGTCGGGCGCCTTCGAGGCCCCGATCGCCATCGCCCGCGCGTACTCGGGCAGGTACATCAGGTTCTGCTCGACGTAGAAGCGGAACTTCCCGGGCGGCAGCGTTCCCGCGGCCAGCTCGCGGATGAACGGGTGCGCGTGCAGACCCGCCCAGACGGGCGCGCATTCCTCCCGCAGACGCTCGCTGACGCTCATGCCGACCCCGACCCGACGCAGAGCGCCGCGAAGCGGGCGATCGTCTCGCGCTTGTCGGCCCCGAGCGGGAACACGCTCATGCCGCCGACACCCGCCCCGCGCAGCCAGTCGAGCTTCTCGAGCGCCTGCGCCGGCGTGCCGCAGAACGCGATCTTGCGGACGAGCTCGTCCGGGATCAACCGCGCAGCCGATCTGGCGTGCTGGAACTCGCCGCCCGTGTAGGCCGCGTTGACCGACTCGATCAGCTCGTCGCTCATCCCGGCCAGGCGGGCGTAGTCGGGCGCCGTCTTCGGAAACCAGGCGGCGATCGTACGGGCGGAGTCGAGTGCGGCCTCCTCGTCATCCGAGATCGCCCCGTAGAGAAACAACGTCTCGTCGAAGTCCGGCCGCCCACCCGCCGCGCGGCCGCGCGCGACGTGCTCCCGCGCGAACGCGAGCCCCTCCGGGAACAGGCCGGCAAGCAGGATCAGCCCGTCCGCGATCTCACCGGTGAGCTCGAGCGCCCGCGGGCGGCTCGCGGAGATGTAGACCGGCGGCTCCTCCACCGGCGAGCGCAGGTGCGCCCCGACGAGACGCCAGCGCCCGACCTCCCCGTCGATCGTCTCGCCGCGCCACAGCCGCCGCGCCACCTCGATCGTGTCCCTGAGCGTCGACACCTTCGCCATCGGCAGCCCGAGCTCGTACAGGGGCCGGTCGCCGACGCCCAGGCCGCACGCGACCCGGCCGGGCGCGAGCTGGACGAGCGAGCGAAACGCGTTCGCGGTGATCGCCGGGTGGCGCGTGAGCGGGTTCGTGACGGCCGTCCCGACCGTGATCCTGGACGTCGCCTGGAGCGCCAGGGTCGCGTAGACGTAGCAGTCGCCGGCGTGGAGCGAGGAGTCGGTGATCCAGAGGTTGTCGAAACCGAGCTGCTCGACCCAGCGGACGAGCTCGACCCACTCGGCCGGCTCGTAGGCACCCTGGAGGGTGACGCCGTAGCGCATCACCAGACGATCACGTTGCGGCCTCGCACCTGCCGCGCCTTCAGGCGCTCGAGCGCGGTCCCGATCTCGGCGAGCGGGTAGCGGGTGTCGACCGTGGCGCTCAGCCTCCCGGCAGCGGCAAGCTGGATCGCCGTCTCGAGGTCGCGCCTCGATGCCGCCACCGAGGTGATCACCTGGATCTCCGAGAGGATCAGCTCGATCGGGTGCACGTCCAGGTGATCGCCCGTGTAGCCGATGATCACGAGCTTGCCGCCTCGCCCGAGCGACCGGATGCCCGCAAGCAGCGTCTGCCCGGTGCCGACCAGCTCGACGTAGTGGTCGGCCCCCGCGCCCCCGGTCAGCTCCCGCACGCGGTCGGGGAGGCCGTCGTAGCCCTCGCCACCCGGAAGCACGATCGTCTCCGCGGCGCCCGCGCCGGCTGCCAGCCGCGCCCGCTCCTCCGTATCCGCGACGGCGATCACCCGCGCGCCGGCGGCGAACGCAACCTGCACTGCCATCAGCCCCACCCCGCCGACCCCGTCGACGACGACGGTGTCGCCGAGCGCGATCCCGGCGAGCCTGGACGCATGGACGGCCGACATGCCGCTGCACGCAAGCAGGGCTCCCGCCTCGAAGGAGACGTCCTCGGGGAGCGGGACGAGATTGCGCGCGGGCACGCGCACCACGTCCGCGAAGCCGCCGGGGAGCGAGAAGCCGAGCTGGCCCACGGGCTCGACGCAGAGCGACTCGCGCTGGCTCAGGCAGGGGCGGCACGAGCCGCAGCCGACCATGTTGTAGACGGCGACCCGGTCGCCCGGCGCGACCGCGGAGCCGGCCGGGGTCTCGAGCACGACCCCGGCGCTCTCGTGGCCGAGGATGAAACGGTCGGACGGGGGCGGGATCATCCCCTCCATGAAGTGGAGCTCGGTGCCGCAGACACCCGCGGCCTTCGCCTGGACGAGCGCCCATCCGTCGGCGACGGGGTCGGCCACGTCCTCCACGCGCACCTGACCGCCTTCCACCAGCACGGCTGCCTTCATGCCACCTCCCTCAGATCGGGCCACTGCTCGAAGCGGTACGCCATCTCCCAGAAAGCGTGCTCGAGCCGTGTGCTCATCGTAAAGACGTCCTGGAGACGCCGCCGCTCGCCGGCGCCGAGCCCGGACGCGAGCCGGTCGAGCGTCGCCCGCCGGCCCGCGATCACCCCCACGTACTCGTCGCTCGCGAAGAACTCGACCCAGCTCGCATACACCGGATGATCTGAGATCTCGCTCGCCAGGCCGACCGCGATCTCCGCGTAGCTCCACGTGCAGGGCAGGAGCACGGTCATGATCTCGAGCGTCCCGCCGCGCGCCGCGGTCGAGACGAGATAGCCGGCGTACGCGACGGTCGCCGGTGCGGGCGCAAGCGAGCCGCCGCGGTCCGCGGCACCGAGCGCGACGACCCGGGCCAGCAGCTCCCGGTTGGACTCGAGCTCGCGACCGCTGACCGCCGCCAGCTCGTCGGCGAAATGATCGAGCTCCGCGTCGTCGCGCGAGCGCGCCACTCCGAGCGCGACCGCGCGGGCGAGCTCGGGCAGGAAGAAGATGTCCTGCTCGAGGAAGAAGCGAAACCGCTCCGGCTCGAGCGAACCGTCCGCGAGCTCGCGCAGGAACGGGTGGCGGTGGAGACCCCGCCAGAGCTCCCCGCAGCCGTCCCGGAGCGAGTCGCAGAACGAGATCACGCGAGATCGACCCAGACCGTCTTCGTCTGCAGGTAGAGGTCGAGCGCCTCCCGGCCGAGCTCCTTGCCGTAGCCGGACAGCTTGAAGCCCCCGTAGGGGATGGCCGCGTCGAACATCCCGTACGTGTTGACCCAGACCGTCCCGGCCTCGAGCGCAGCCGCGACCCGGTGGGCCCGCTTGACATCGCGCGTCCAGATGCCGGCGGCCAGCCCGAACGGCGTGTCGTTGGCGGCGGCGATCACCTCGTCCTCGTCGGCGAACGACGCGACCATCGCGACCGGGCCGAAGATCTCCTCGCGCATCACGCGCATCTTTGGATCGACGTCGGTGAGGACGGTCGGGCGCACGAAGTAGCCTCCGTCGAGGCCCTCGCCGCCCACGCGTTCGCCGCCGTAGACGACGCGGGCACCCTCGTCCCGGCCGGACGCGATGTAGCCGGCGACGCGCTCGAGCTGCTGCTCGCTGACGAGCGGGCCCATGTCGGTCGTGGGGTCGAGCCCGTTGCCGAGCCGGATTCCCCGCGCGCGCTCGGCGAGGCGCTCGACGAACTCGTCGCGGATCCGCTCGTGCGCGTAGATGCGCGCGCCGGCGATGCAGCACTGGCCCTGGTTGAAGAAGACGGCGCCGTGCGCTCCGGCCAGCGCGGCGTCGAGGTCGGCGTCCGCGAAGACGATGTTCGGGGACTTGCCGCCGAGCTCGAGCGAGATCCGCTTGAGATTGCCCTTCGAGGCCTCGACGATCTTCTGGCCCGTCGTGTGCTCGCCCGTGAACGTGACCTTGTCGACGCCGGGGTGGGCCGCGAGCGGCGCCCCGGCGGTCTCGCCGAAGCCGGTGACGATGTTGACGACGCCGGGCGGGAAGCCGACCTCGGAGATCAGCTCGGCCAGGCGCAGCGCGCCGAGCGGCGTCTGCTCGGCAGGCTTCAAGACGACGGTGCAGCCGGCGGCGAGCGACGGCCCGAGCTTGTAGCCGCACATGAGTAGCGGGAAGTTCCAGGGGATGATCGCGCCGACGACACCGACGGGCTCGCGGCGCGTGTAGACGTGGAAGTTGCCGTAGGAGGGCGTCGCGACCGCGCCCTCGATCTTCGTCGCCCAGCCCGCGTAGTAGCGAAACAGCGCCGAGCAGAGCGGCACGTCGACCGCGAGCGCCTCGCCGGTCGGCTTGCCGTTGTCGAGCGTCTCGAGCTGGGCGAGCTCGTCCGCGAGCTCAGCGAGCCGCGTGCCCAGATTCCACAGCAGCTCGGCTCGGGCAGCCGGCGCGAGCGAGCGCCAGGCGGGCAGCGCCTCACGCGCGGCCCGGACGGCATCGTCGACGTCGTCCGGCCCGGCCGACGGGGCGGTCGCGATCGCCTCGCCGGTCGCCGGATTGACGACGTCGAAGCGCGTCCCGCTTCGCGGCGCGACCTCCTCGCCGCCGATCAGGAGGCCGTGCTCCCGTGCCAGGAAGGCCGAGACCTCGTCGAGCACCTGTGTCGCCATCGTCGTCACCTCTCGGGTCGGTCGTGGATGTTGAGCCGTCAGCTCCCGCGCGGCTCGAGCGGCTCCCCGTCGAGGGCAAGCGTCGCCTCGAGCAGCACGCAGTCCAAGTGCGAGGGCGCGTCGACCGAGCCGCCGTAGGAGACGTTGTTGCCGAGCGCGACGTGGGCGCCCCCCACGATTCCTTCGAGCTCGAGCGCGCTCCCGCCCGGGCGGGAGCGCGGGTTGAGGCCGATCGACACCTCGGCGAGGTTCGTCATTCGCTCGTCACCGGCCCGGTCGAGGGCGTCCTCGAGGCGCCAGGCCTCGGCGCCGGCGACACCCGTCAGCCGGCCCGCCGCGAAACGGAGCTCGACCGGGCTCGCGAGCTGGTCGGGCCCGAGGAAGAGCAGCGAGCCGTCGACGACGACGCGCCCCTCGGCGCTCCCCTCGACGGGGCTCGCGCCGACCTCGATGTCGGGCGGGGCGGCGTAGCCGCCCGCCGCGTCCGCGATGCCCCAGAGCGGCCTCCCCCTGCGCCCCTCGAAGCTTCCCCGCAGGTCGGTACCGGCCTTGCTCGTCAGATGGAACTCGGAGGCGGCGTCGAAGCGCGCCGCGAGTCGCCGGGCCAGCTCCCCGAGCGCGTGGAAGTCGGCTCCGAACGGGCCGCCGGGGCGCAGCGTCGTCCACGTCAGGCCCGGGACGGTGAGGTAGCGGGCGCCGCGCGCGCAGGCGTCTCGACGGGCCTGACAGGAGCCGACGAACACGGACGTCAGCTCGAAGATGACGTCCGCCTCGAGCATCGCCGCGCTCACCGGGGCGGGCGGCTCGCCGCCGGGGAGGGCGGCGGGAGCGAACGCGACGTGGACGACGTCGACCTGAAACGCCCGCAGCGTCGTTGCGAGCGCATCCGCGATCCCCACGTCCGCCGCGAAGTCGGTGACGATCAGCGCGCGCTCGCCGGCACGGACACCCGCGCACGTCGTGGCGAGCACGCGCAGCGCGTCCAGGCACTCGGGCCGGCTAGCGCAGCGGCTCATGACGTTGCAGTGGAAACGCCGAGGGGGTGTAGGGGCGGGACCTGTCCCGCCCGAGACGATGCGAGCACCGGGAAACGAGCGGGGCTGCGGGCCGGACAGGTCCGGCCCCTACGCACAGCTCCAATCGTCGCGACCGATCCCGGCCAGCGGTTTCCGGTCGAACGTCACAAGAGGCCGCGCTAACCACCGGGGGCGAGCAGCTGAACGGCGGTCGCCGCGTAGACCCGGGCGGCCGTGTGGATGTCCGCCACGTCGAGCCACTCGTCGGGCATGTAGACCGGCTCGCGACCGGGCCCGTAGATCACGGTCGGCGCGAGATGCCCGACGCTGGCGGTGTCGGCAAGCCAGGAGCCGGCGCCGTAGACCGGCTCCGCCCCGGTGACGGCCCTGATCGACCGCGCGAGCGCCTCGGTGAGCGGGTGCTCGCGGGCGATCAGGTGCGGGCTCTTGCGGTCGGCGAGCACGAGCTCGTAGCGGGCCTCCGGATCGCGGGCGCGGGCGCGGGCGATCGCACCCTCGATCAGCGCGCGCACGTCGCCCTCCTCGATGCCCGGCTGGGGGCGCGAGTCGATGCGGATCACGCATTCGTCGGGGATCATCGACGGGCCCCCCGGCGGCAGACCGCCGTAGATCCGGCCAACCGCGGTGAAGAGCTCTGGCCCGAACAGCTCGGTGACGTCGGCGGGCAGGTCCGGCACGTGACGGAGCGCCTCGACCTCCTCGACGAGCGGCACCATCTTCGCGATCGCGTTGATCGCGCGGTGGCGGTGGCAGGTGTGGGCCGCGCGGCCGACCGAGGTGACGTCCCAGTAGAGGCGGCCGCGGTGACCGAGGTAGATCTCGAGATCGGTCAGCTCGCCGAGGATCGAGTAGTCGGCCCGGTGCTCCTCGAAAAAGCGGATCGCGCCCTGCTGCTGGCCCATGTGGTCGGCGACCGCGGCCAGCACGACCTTGCCGCACCAGAGCGAGCGGTCGCGGGCGAGCGCGGCGGCCGCCTCGGTCAGGGTGGCGACGCCGGCCTTCATGTCCATGACGGCGTGCCCGTGCACCTTGCCGTCGTCGAGCCGCCCGGAGTACGGGTCGCCGCTCCAGCCGACGCAGACCGGCTTCGTGTCGATGTGGCCCGTGAGGACGAGCGTCGGCCCGGGCCGACCCGAGTCGACGACGCCGACGACGTTCGGGCGGTCGGGCAGCGCGTCCTGGAGGCCGACGTCGTCGAAGCCCATCCGGCCCATCCGCCCGTGCAGGTAGCGCGCGATCTCCCCCTCCTCACCCTGGACGCTCGGAATCCGCACGAGCTCGCAAGTGAGCGCGACCGCGTCGTCGGCGTCGACGAGGGCGGCAGCGGCTTCGAGCGTCGTATCGATGGGAGAGGCGGACATTGAAATCAGATATGAGATACGACAGGCAGTCTACGGCCGGGCCGGCGGGACCGTCAAGCGCCATCGGCCCCACCCGCGTCCGGGGCCCCCGGAGAGCCGAGATACGATGTACGAGAGACCGTGGCCGAACGCGTACGTGACAAGATCCTGCCCGCCCAGCTCGAGCGGCGCGTCTACGAGCGCCTGCGCGACGAGATCGTCTCGGGCGCCCTGCGACCCGGCGCCCAGCTCGTGGAGGCTCGGATCGCCGAGGAGCTCGGGGTCTCGAAGACGCCGGTGCGCGAGGCGCTGATCCGCCTGCAGCGCGACGGGCTCGTCGAGATCGAGCCCTACCGCGGCGCGCGCGTGCTCGAGCCGTCCGCCGACGACGTGCGCGAGGTGCTCGAACTGCGGCTCCTGCTCGAGTGCCAGATCGCCCGCGACCTCGCCCGCCGGCGGCCTCCGGACGTGCTGGCCACGCTCGAGGCCTCGATCGAGGAGAGCAAGCGTGCGCTAGCCGAGGGCGACACCCAGCGGCTCCTCGACGCGTTGACCGTGTTCTCGGACGTGCTGGCCGACGCGTCGGGGAACAGCCGCATGGGCAAGCTGCTCGTCGACCTGCGCAGCGTCCTGCTGCTGATCGGCTCGACCTCGCTGCGCTCCCCCGGGCGCGAGGCGCGCTCGATCCTGGAGCACGAGGCGATCCTCGCCGGGATCGTCGCCGGCGACGAGGAGTCGGCGGCCGCGGCGACGGCGGCGCACATCGGCTCGATCGAGCGCGACTCGCTCGAGCCGGCCGGCTGAGATCCGAACAGCCGGACTACGCGAGCACCGACCAGTACGCGGCCAGGAACGCGCGCTGCTCGTCGAGCGCCGCTCGCTGCCACGGCGCCTCCTCGCGGCAGCACGCCTGCCCGGCCACGAACGGCTCGAACGGGTCGTCGTGGCGCGGCAGCCCGGCCAGCACCTCCAGGAAGGCGAGCCAGCAGAACGGCGCGTACACGTGGCTGTACCCGCCTTCCTGAACCGAGACGAGCCGCCCCTCGCACACGTCGTTCGCGACGGCGAGCAGGCGCTGTGCGATCCCCGCGAAGCCGGCGGCCGTGACGCCGAGCCGCGACAGCGGATCGAAGAGGCTCGCATCGACGCCGCAGGCGACGATCACGACCTGCGGCCGGTAGGCGCGCAGGATCGGGCACACGATCTCGTCGAGCGCGCGATGGTAGCCGGGGTCGCCGGTGCCGGCGGGGAGGTTGACGTTCACGTTCGCACCGACTCCCTCGCCGTCACCGACCGTCTCGACCATGCCCGTCTCGACCGGAAAGCTGCGGTCCTGGTGGATCGAGACCGTGAGCACGGTCGGGTCGGAGAGAAAGATCGCCTCGGTGCCGTTGCCGTGGTGGGCGTCGATGTCGACGATCGCGACCCGCTCGATGCCGTGCTCGACCTGGGCGGCCCGGGCCGCAACCGCGCAGTTGTTGAAAATGCAGAATCCATAGCCCGAGTCGCGCCAGGCGTGGTGGCCCGAGCGGCGCAGCATCGCGTGGGCGGCCCGGGCCCGGCCGCCGAGCACGAGCTCGAGCGCGGTCAAGGCCGAGCCGGCCGAGAGCAGGGCGAGCCCGTAGGAGCGCCCGTCCATCGGCGTGAAGCCGCCGCCCGCATCGCCCCGGCCGGCGTCCGACTCCGCCTTCATCCGCTCCACGTGCTCGGGCGAGTGCACCCGCAGCAGCTCGTCCACCCTCGCCTCGCGCGGCACGACGACCGCGAGCTCGTCGTCCAGGCCTGCGGCCCGGATCAGGTTCCGCGTGCGGACGATCCTCGCGGTCGAGTCGACATGCAGGTCGTCCTCGACCAGACCCTCGATCGGTAGGTACATGGCGCCGCGGCCCATGTCGTGCGTCGCGAAGCGATCGTCCCAGCAGAGCGCCGTCTTCACCGTGCCCTCCCTTCCCACCCGCGTTGACATGGCGCGGGCAAGCATCTAGCGTAGTCCCTCCGTATCTCATATATCAACAGCGGTGGGAGAGTCGGAGACTAACCAGATGACGTACGGGCCCGTCGGAGAGGGTACGAATGGCCGCTGAGCGCCCCTGGACTGCGCCGCCGGTGAACGCCGGCTCCGGCGTGACGGACTCCTCGATCACGATCGAAGGGGTGCGCCAGGTGTTCGGCGATACGGTCGCGCTCGACGGGATCGATCTGCACATCCGGATGCACACCCGGCTGGGAATCGTCGGGCCGAGCGGCTGCGGGAAGTCCACGCTGCTCTCCAACATCGCGGGCCTGGTCGAGCCGAGCGCGGGCTCGGTCGCGATCGGGCGGGCGACGACGGCGAAGGAGCGGCTCGCGCGCTGCGCCCTGATGCCCCAGAAGGATCTGCTGCTGCCCTGGCGGAGCGCTCTCGACAACGCCTGCCTCGCACTCGAGAACCGCGGCGTCCACCGCCGCGCGGCGCGGGAGCGCGCCCGCCCGCTGTTCGAACGCTTCGGCCTGGCCGAGTTCGAGGAGCACATGCCCGCGCAGCTCTCCGGGGGGATGCGCCAGCGGGTGGCGTTCCTGCGTACGCTGATGGCAGAGAAGGACGTGTTCCTGCTCGACGAGCCGTTCGCCGCGCTCGACTCGATCACGCGGGCGAGCATGCAGGAGTGGCTGCTCGGCGCGCTGACGCAGGAGCCCAAGACGGCGCTGCTCGTCACGCACGACGTCGACGAGGCGCTGCTCCTGACGCACCACGTCGTCGTCTTCTCCGCCCGGCCCGGCAGGATCGTCCACAAGCTCGACACCGACTTCCCGACGAACGTGCCGCGACGCGAGATCGTCACCTCACCGGAGTTCGCGCACCTCAAGGAGCAGGCGCTCGAGGCGCTCGAGGTATGACCCTCGACACGACGACAGCGAGCGCGGTGGCAGCAGCGAGCACGGAGAGCCGCTGGCGCCGGCACGCCTGGCAGTACGGGCCCGCGGTCACGATCGTGGTGGTCGCGCTCGGGCTCTGGGAGCTCCTGATCCGCGTGCTCGACGTGCCACGTTTTCTCTGGCCCGCGCCGTCGCTGATCGTGGCGACGCTTCGCGACGACGCCGGGCCGCTCGCCGGTCACTCCTGGACGACGCTCCGGGAGGTCCTGCTCGGCTTCCTGATCGCGCTGACTGCCGGGCTCGTGATCGGCGTGCTCCTCCATCTCTCGGAGACGCTGCGCCGCGGCGTGCTGCCGATCCTGATCGCCTCTCAGAGCGTCCCGACCGTGGTGCTCGCGCCGGTGCTCGTGCTCGTGATGGGCTTCAACATCGGACCGATCCTCGCGGTGATCGCGCTCTTCTGCTTCTTCCCGATCGCGGTCAACACGATCGACGGTCTAAGCTCGGTCGACCGCGAGTACGTACGGATGATGCAGACGCTCGACGCCTCGCGCCGGTCGATCTTCCGCCGTGTCGAGTTCCCGTCGGCCCTCCCGTTCATCTTCACGGGGACCCGCATCGGCGCAACGTACGCGGCGATCGGCGCCGTGTTCGGAGAGTGGGCGGGCTCCGACGGCGGCCTGGGCTGGCTGATGATCCAGGCGAAGGGTCGCCTCGACACGCCGCTCGTCTTCGCCGCCGTCGCGATCATCACGTCGATGGCCGTCTCGCTGTTCTTGCTCGTGGCCCTGGTCGAGCGGCTCACGATTCCCTGGGCACGGAGCCGGGGAGGCCGTATGAAGTGATCACAACCAGGGGAGTGCCGAGGCAGAGTTCGACCAAAGGAGGCCCAGTGACCCATCGCTCGACAGCACGACCGTTCCTGCTCCTGCTCGCGCTTGTGGCCGCGGTGCTCGCGCTCGCCGCCTGCGGCGGCAGCGACGACGCCGCCGCGCCGGAGACGACGGCACCCGCCGAGACGGAGGCGCCACCCGCCGAGACGGAGGCGCCGCCGGCCGAGACGGAGGAGCCGCCGGCCGAGACGGAGGAGCCGCCGGCGGAGACAGAGGCGCCGCTCGAGCCCGCCACGATCAAGGTGGCACTCGACTGGTTCCCGAACCCGGATCACGTCGCGCTCTACTACGCGCTCGAGAACGGCTTCTTCGACGAGCAGGCGCTGACCGTCGAGTTCGAGGTGCCGTCCGACGTCACGGCCGGCCTCAAGCTCGTCGCGACGAACCAGTTCGACCTTTCGGTCTTCTACCAGGGCGACATGTTCTTCGCCGCCCAGGAGGAGCTTCCGGTGATCGCGGTCGGCTCGCTCGTGCCGACTCCGCTGAACGTGCTGATGTCGCTGAGCGACTCGAAGGTGCAGGGCCCCGACACGATCAAGGGCGCGACAATCGGCGTCGCCGGCCTGCCGTTCGACGACGCGATCCTGACCACGATGCGCCAGCAGCAGGGCCTCGCGAAGGGGGACGTCAAGAGCGTCAATGTCGGTTTCGACCTCGTTCCCGCCCTGCTGACCAAGAAGGTGGACGCGGTCATCGGCGCCTACTTCAATATCGAGGGCATCCACATCGAGTCGCAGACTGGCTCCCCACCGACGATCGTGAAGCTCGAGGACCTCGGAGTGCCGCACTACGACGAGCTGCTCGTGGTCGCCAACTCCGAGCGCCTGCAGAGCGACGCGGCCTACGCCGACGCGGTCAAGCGCTTCCTCGCCGCGATGGTGGCGGCAACGGAGGCTGCGCAGGCCGACGAGGCCGGCTCGATCGAGATCATGAAGGCGAACACCGAGTACACGGCCGAGGAGATCGAGGGGATGGTTCCTGACACGCTGCCGCTCCTCACCTCCCCGAAGGGCGTGCCGACCGGCTGCTTCGACCTCGAAGGCTGGGCGACGTTCGGGCAGTGGATGCTCGACAACGGCCTGCTCGACGGAGCAATCGATCCGGCGACGATCGCCACGAACGAGTACCTGCCCGGCTGCTAGGAACCGGGCGGGGCGGCGGCGGCGGAGGGTGATCCCCCTCCGCCGCCGCCGTCACCTCGAGCCGACGGATGACAGCGAACACGAGTCTGACCCGCGAACTCTGGGCCTCGATCTCCGGGATCTACGAGCGGATCCTCGAGCACCCGTTCCTGACGGGGTTGCTCGACGGAACGCTCCCGGAGGAGTCGTTTCGCTTCTACATCGTCCAGGACACGCTCTACCTGCGCGAGTACGCCCGCGTGCACTCGATCGCCGCAGCCAGGGCCGCGTCGTCGGCGCACATGCTCTGCTTCAACCGGATCGCCTCCGACCTCGTCCACGCGGAACAGACGATCCACGCGGACTTCTTCCGCGAGTGGGGCCTGGCGCCGGAGGAGATCGAGGCGACGCCGCTCGCCCCGACGAACGTCGCGTACACCACCTACATGCTCTCGGTCGCCCACGGCGGGACGTTCGCCGAGTCGGTCGGCGCCGTCCTCCCCTGCGCCTGGATCTACCTCGAGGTCGGGAAGGAGCTCTCGCGGGCAGGGTCGCCGCGCCCCCTCTACCAGCGCTGGCTGGACATGTACGGCGGCGAGGAGTACGAGAGCCTCGTCGGGACGGTGCTCGACGTCGCCGACGAGCTCGAGCCCGGGCTCGGCCCGCGCGAGCGGGCGCGCGTGGCCGAGCACTTCGTCGTCTGCTCGCGCTACGAGTGGATGTTCTGGGACATGGGGCTGCGCCGGGAGGCCTGGCCCGTCTGAGCGCCGGCAGCACGGCGCCCGCTACGAGCGGCGCACCGACTCGAGATCCGGGACGTCCATGCGAGCGATCACCTCGCGGAAGGCCCGGTTTGCCTCGCGCAGCACCTCGCCCTCGTCGATCGTCGTGAACTCGCGGTTCTCGTAGATCACGCGGCCGTCGACGATCGTCGTCTCGACGCAGCTGCCGTTGGCCGCGAAGACGAGGTGGCTGTACACGTGGTCTTTCGATTCCGGCATCAGCGGCGTGAACATCTGGCTTCGCGTGTCGACCACGATCATGTCCGCCTTCTTGCCGGCCGCCAGCTCGCCGGCGTCGATGCCGAGGCCGACGTTGCCGTTGCGGCAAGCCATCCGCAGGATGTCGGGAGCCTGGCCGAGGCTCGCGTCGACGCGGGTGGCGCGGTGCATCAGCGAGGCGAACTTCATCACCTCGAACATGTCGCGGCTGTTGTTGCACTCGGCCGCATCGTGGCCGAGGCCGACGTTCAGGCCGGCGGCGAGTAGCTCCGGCAGGCGAGCGACGCCGTTGCCGAGCTTGGCGTTCGAGCTCGGGTTGTGGGAGATGTGCGTGCGGGTCTCCCGCATCAGGGCGATCTCGGCGTCGGACAGCCAGACGCAGTGGGCGGCGATGCAGTCCGGGCCGAGGATGCCGGTGTCGTAGGCGACCTCCGTCGGCCGGCGGCCGAACATCTCCTTCGAGATCTCGACCTCGGACAGGGATTCGTTCAGGTGGATGTGGATCCCGGTACCGAGGTCGTTCGCGAGCGCCCGCGCGTCGCGCAGGAGCTCCACGGAGGCGAGGGGGAGCCACTCGATCCCGACGAGGACCTTGATCCGTCCGTCCGCTGAGCCGTTGCGCTCCCGGAAGGCCCGCTCGTTGTCGGCGAGCGTGTCGAGATCGTGCTCGTCGGTGGCGACGTCGTTCGAGAGCACCGCGCGAATGCCGATCCGCTCCGCGGCGTCCGCGAGCGCACCGAGCTGGCGGTACATGTCGTTCACGGCCGTGACGCCGCACTTGACGGACTCGCTGTAGCTCGCGAGCGCTGCCCAGTAGGCCGACTCCTCGTCGAGGGCCCGGATCATCGGATACCAGCACGTCTGGAGATACTCCCAGAGCGGCAGGTGGTCGGACCAGCCCTTGCCGAGCGCGGTGTGGTAGTGGAAGTCGACGAGGCCGGGCATCACGATCCGGTCGGTCACGTCGATCACCCGGGCACCGTCGGCGGGAACGTCGTCCGGCCCGACGTAGGCGATCCGGTCACCCTCGATCACGACCGTGCCGCCGAAATGAACGTCGTCGTCGTCGTTCAAGGTGACGACCGTGCCGTTGCGAAGGATGATGCGCTCGCTCACGTTCCCTCCCGTGAAATCGCCGCCTCGGGCCGTCGTATACTATATCTCAGGACCGGGTCCGTCCATCTCGCGGCGACCCGGCCGTCGCGCCGACCAGGCCAGCCGGGTCGCCACCGCCAGGAGCAGCAGCGCGAACAACGTGCGCAACACGTCCTCCGGCAACGTCTCGGCGAGGGCCGCCCCGCCGGCGATACCGGCGATCGAGGTGAGGCCGAGCAGGAGCGCGGGACGCCAACGCACGTTCCCGCGCGCGTGCTGACGCCAGGCGCCCACGGCGGCAACCGGGATCATGGCCGCGAGCGACGTCGCTCCAGCCTCGATCTGGGAGAGCCCCGCGATCACGACGAGCGCGGGAACGAACAGGATGCCGCCGCCGACGCCGAAGAGCCCCGACAGGACGCCCGCGGCAAGACCGACGGCGAGCAGCTCGAGGGTCTCGGCGCTCATGCGGCGAGCAGGCGGGCCGCGGTCGCGACGATGAACGCGGCGAAGAGAAGGACGAGCGCGCGCGAGGAGAGACGGCGCTGGAGCCAGAGCCCGCCGAGCCCGCCGACCACCGCGGGCAGGCCGACCAGCGCCGCCTCGACCCACTGGACCCGGTCGAGGAACAGGTAGGCGGTGGCGCCGAACGTCGCGGTGAGGGCGATCGCGGCGAGCGACGTGCCCGTCGCGGCCTTCGGCTCGTAGCCGGCGAGCGCGATCAGGAGCGGCACGACCACGATGCCGCCGCCGACGCCGAACAGCGTCGCGAACAGGCCGGCGACGAGCCCGATGCCGACGAGGACCAAAATGGGCTGCCTCGCCGCGGGCACGGCCGTATTCTAGAAAGACGGTGGACACGGCCTCCCCGCTCGCAGCCCTCGCTGCGGCCCCGACCCGCGCGGCGCTCGTCCTCGACGTGGACGGGACACTCGCCCCGATCGCGGCGCGGCCGGAGCTTGCCGCTGTCCCGCCGGAGACGCGCGACGAGCTCCGCCGACTTATCGGCCGCTACCTGCTCGTCGCATGCCTCAGCGGCAGACCGGGCGACGAGGTCACCCGGCTCGTCGGCGTCGAGACCCTCCGCTGCGTCGGCAACCACGGGCTCGAGCTCGACCCGCGCGCGAGCGAGCTCGCCGCGGTCGTAGCCCGGTTTCGTGAGTCCGTGGGCGGATCGTGGCCGGTCGAGGACAAGCGGCTCTCGCTCGCGTTCCACTTCCGCGATGTGGCCGACGAGGCCGCCGCGATCGCACAGCTCGAGATCGTCGCCGAACGCGCCCGGGCTGCCGGCCTGACCGCCCGCTTCGGTCGCAAGGTGCTCGAGGTACGACCGGTCAGCGACTGGGACAAGGGCCGGGCGGTACGGGCGCTGCTCGAGGGTTGCGGTGCCTCGCTCGCTCTCTACGCGGGCGACGACACGACCGACCTGGACGCGTTCCGGGGCCTCGGCGAGGCGCGGCTCGAGCACGCCGTTCGCGTCGCCGTCGCCTCCGGAGAATCGCCGCCCGCGCTCCTGCGGGAGGCAGACGTCACCGTCCAGGGGCCGGTCGGGCTCCTCGAGCTCCTTCGGAGCCTCTAGCCGTGCATGTCGACGACGCCGTCCTTGCTCCCGTCCGGGCCAGGTACGGGGATCCCCACGTGCTCGAGCTCGAGCTCGAGATCTCGGCGGCCGAGCGCGACCTCGTCGCGTCTAGCACCCGCCGAGGCCGCCACCACGATGTGACGTTCTTCGTCGTCGCCGGCGATCGGGTCGCCCTGATTCGAAAGCCGCACTACGAGCCCGGCCTCTGGCGCCCGCCGGGAGGCGGTCTCGAGCCGGGCGAGGGCTTCGAGGCGGGCGCGCGGCGTGAAGCGCTCGAAGAGCTCGGCATCGAGGTCGAGCTGTGCCGCTACCTCGTACGCACCGAGGCGCTGTTCACGTGCGGCGAGATCGCGGTTCCCTGGCGCACCCACGTCGTCTTGGCAGCGAGCGCGCACGAGCAGCTCGCCCCCGTCGACACGCACGAGATCTCCGCTGCGCGGTGGGGGACGCTCGAGGAGCTCGCAGGCCCGATTCGCGAGCGCCTGCTCGCGACCGGCCGGGCGCTCTGGCAATACCGGGTGACCCTTCACGACGCCGCGCTGAGCACGCTTCGCTCGAAGTAGACCCACTCCGGTCACGGATTTCCGCGATCCGCGGGCGCCGCGTCACGATTTCCCCCGCATGCGCTCCCGCCGCCGTCAACTCCGGGCCGCCTCGGCACGCAACACCTCCCAGGCGTGGCGCACGTCGACCTCGGTCGTCCGCGCGTTCCCGATCGCGAGGCGCAGCACGTAACGGCCGTCCAGCTTCGTGTGCGAGAGGTACGCCTCACCGGTCGCGTTCACGCGCTCGAGCAGGGCCTCGTTGGCGGCGTCCGCGCCCTGATGACGGAAGCAGACGGTCGAGAACGGGTGCGGCGCGCAGAGCTCCCAGCCCGGCTCGGTCTCGACCCAGGAGGCGAACAGCTGGGCGACCCGCACGTGCTCGCGGATCAGCGCCTGCAGGCCCTCGCGGCCGTGGCAGCGGATCACGGCCCACAGCTTGAGCGCGCGGAAGCGCCGGCCGAGCGCGGGCCCGTAGTCCATCAGGTTCGTCACGTCCTCCTCGCTCGTGCGCAGGTACTCCGGCACCAGGCTGAAAGCGTCGCGCAGCGCCTCCGGGCGGCGCGTGAACAGGCACGAGCAGTCGATCGGCGTGAACAGCCACTTGTGCGGGTTGACGACGAGTGAGTCCGCGTGCTCGACGCCCGAGAGCGCCCAGCGGTGCTCCTCACAGACCGCCGCCGAGCCGGCGTAAGCCGCGTCCACGTGCAGCCAGGCGTCCCGCTCCGCGCAGAGCGCCGCGACCTCGGGCACCGGGTCGACCGACGTCGTCGACGTCGTCCCGACCGTCGCCACCACCGCTGCGGCCGGGACGCGGCCGAGCAGATCGGCGAGCGCGTCGAGTCGCAGGCGGAACGCCCCGTCGGCGGGAACCTTGTGCAGCTCGAGCCCGAGCAGGCGGCAGGCCTTGTCGACCGAGGAGTGGGCGTGCTCGGAGCAGATGACCGCTCCGCCCGGGCGCCTGTGGCGAGCCGCCGCGAGCGCGGCCAGCGTCGATGTCGACGCGGAGTCCTCGATGTGGCCGTGGAGACCCTCGGGAAGCCCGAGCAGCTGGCGCACCCAGTCGAGCGCGAGCTCTTCGAGCTCGGTCGCGGCAGGCGACGTGCGCCAGAGCATCGCGTTCACGTTCAACGCCGCGGTCAGGAGCTCCGCAAGGATCCCCGGCTCCGAGCCGGTGATCGAGAAGTACGCGAAGAAGCGTGGGTGGTTCCAGTGCGTGATCCCGGGCAGGATCACCTCCTCGAGGTCGCGCAGGACGGCAGCGAACGGCTCGGCCCGCTCGGGCGGGGACGCCGGCAGGCGCGAGCGCACCTCGCCGGGTGCGACCCCGCTGCGCACGGGCAGATCCTCGACCCGCTCCAGATAGCGGGCGACCCACTCGCTGGCCGCGGCCGCGTCCTCGCGAAAGCTCGTCATCGCTTCATCATCTCCTTCACCTCGGGCCAGGGACGCGCGTTCACGACCTGCGCCGCCGTGAGCCAACCCCGGCGGGCCTGGGCGACCGCCAGATCGAGGTAGCCGAGGCCCGCGGCCGAGTGGGCGTCGCTCGAGAGCACGATCCCGACGCCCGCCTCGGCCGCGAGCCGGGCGTGCGTGTCCCGGAGATCGAGGCGGTCGGGCTGGCCGTTGATCTCGAGAAACGTGCCGGTCTCCGCGCAGCGAGCGACGACGGCCTCGAGGTCGAGATCCGAGGGGGGCCGGCGATTCAGCTTCCGCCCCGTCGGATGGCCGATGCAGTCGACGTGCGGGCTCTCGATCGCGGCGAGCACCCGCCGCGTCAGCTCCGGGCCCGGGTCGCGCAGCCCCGAATGGATCGAGGCCACCACCCAGTCGCGGGCGGCGAGCCGCCCGTCGTCGAGATCGAGCGAGCCGTCCGCGCGGATGTCGACCTCGACGCCGCAGAGCAGCTCGATGTCGTCGAGCGACGCATCGAGCTCGCGGATCGCCTCGGTCTGGCGCTCGAGCCGCCCGTCGCCGAGCCGCTTGGCGTGGTCGCAGATCGCGAGGTAGCGCTGCCCTCGCGCGCGGGCCGCTGCGACGAGCTGCTCGAGCGTCACACGCCCGTCCGACCAGTCGGTGTGGGCGTGCAGATCGCCGAGGACGTCGGCGCGCCGGACGAGCGCCGGCAGCGCGCCCGCGCGCGCGGCCTCGAGCTCGCCCCGGTTCTCGCGCAGCTCGGGCGGAATCCACTCGTAGCCGAGCGCCACGTACAGCTCCTCCTCCGTCTCGTGCGTCGCCACCTTCCCGGTCGCGGCTGTCTCGACCCCGTACTCGGAGACGGAGAGGCCGTGGCGCACCGCCTCCTCCCGCAGCGCCACGTTGTGGTCCTTCGAGCCCGTGAAGTGCTGGAGCAGATTCCCGTAGCACGCCGGCGGGACGACCCGCAGGTCAAGGCGGAGGCCGTCGACGGAGACGACCGTCGCTTTCGTCGGACCCTGTGCCAGCACCTCCACCACCCACGGGCGGCCGGCGAGGAACGCGGTCAGCTCGGCGCCGCCGCGAGCGGTCGCGATCACGTCCAGGTCGCGCACCGTCTCGGCCCGACGACGGACGCTCCCGGCCTCGGAGACCCGCTCGGCGGCGGGGTGCGTGGCCAGCTCGGCCACAACGCGCTCGACGAACGGGAGAACGCTGCCGAGCAGCGCGCGGCCGGTCGCCTCCGCCCGCGGGGCCGAGGCGGCCAGGGAGCGTAGGATCCGCGCCTCGGTCTTCTCGCCGAGGCCCGGCAACTCTCGCACGCGGCCGGACTCCGCGGCCGCCCGCAGCTCCTCGAGGCCGGTCACGCCGAGCTCGGCCCAGAGCCGCCGGGCCGTCTTCGACCCGAGCCCGGGCACGCGCATCACCTCCACGAGGCCCTCGGGAAGGCGCGTGCGCAGCTTCGCGAGCGCCTCGAGGTCGCCGGTCTCGGCAAGCTCGGCGATCTTCCGCTCGATCGTGCCGCCGATCCCGGCGAGCCGCTTTGCCTTCCCCTCGAGCGCGAGGCCGGCGACGGAGACCGCCGACTCGCGGATCCGCTGGGCCGCCCGCCGGTACGCCGCGAGGCGAAACGCGTCCGCTCCGTCGAGCTCGAGCAGATCGGCCAGCAGCTCGAAGCGCTCGGCCAGCTCGTCGTTTCTCGGCAGTGTCCGGCCCATCCGCCCGCGATGATATGCCCGTGCTGGTCGTCTGCCTCCCCACCTACAACGAGCGGGACAATCTCGAGCCGCTCGTGCGAGCGCTCGGGGAGGTGTTCGCGCTGCACCGGCTCGACGGGCGCGTGCTCGTCGTCGACGACGCCTCCCCGGACGGCACCGGCGAGCTCGCCGACCGGCTCGCCGCCGAGCTGCCGTGGGTCGAGGTCTGCCACCGTCCGGGCAAGGAGGGGCTCGGCCCGGCCTACCTGGCCGGCTTCTCCCGCGCGCTCGCCGCCGGCGCCGAGCTCGTGCTCGAGATGGACTGCGACTTCTCCCACGACCCCGCCGACGTGCCACGGCTCGTCGCGGCGGCGGCGAGCGCCGACCTCGTGCTCGGCTCGCGCTACGTCAGCGGGGGTGGCATCCGCAACTGGAGTCGCTCCCGCCGCGCGATCAGCCGTCTTGGCTGCCTCTACGCGCAGGCGCTGCTCGGGCTGCCCGTGCGCGACGCGACCGGCGGCTTCAAGTGCTTCCGCCGGCACGTCCTCGAGGCGATCGACCTCGACTCCGTCTCCGCTCGCGGCTACGCCTTCCAGGTCGAGACGACCTACCGGGCCGTGCGGGCCGGCTTCCGGGTCGTCGAGGTGCCGATCGTGTTTACAGACCGGGTCGCGGGCGGCTCCAAGATGAGCGGCGCGATCGTGCTCGAAGCGGTCTGGAAAGTGCCGGCGCTGCGGCTGGCGGCTCTGCGCGGGCGGCTCTGAGGCGGCGGCTATACTCGTGCGGATGACCGACCTGGCTGACGTCACCGACGCCACTTTCGAGCAGGAGGTGCTGGCCTCCGAGCTGCCCGTCGTCGTCGACTTCTGGGCACCGTGGTGCGGCCCCTGCCGCGTGGTCACGCCGATCATGAAGGAGCTCGCGGCCGACCACGCCGGGCGAGTCAAGTTCGTGAAGCTGAACGTGGACGACAGCCCGCAGACGGCCTCCCGCTACAACGTACTCTCGATCCCGACGCTGATCCTGTTCGCCGGCGGCGAGCCGCAGGAGACGATCGTCGGTGCCCGCTCCCGCAGCGCGTACGAGCAGGCCTGGGCGCGCTGGCTGACCGCGGCCGCGTAGCGCGGCCGCGGCGACTCAGCGCCGGCGGCGGAAGTGCTCGTAGCCGGCGGCCTCGAGCGGCGCTCCCGAGCGCAGGAGCGTGACGCCCGAGCCCTCGAGGCAGCGGCCGACCACCGGGTAGGGCAGCCGCTCGGCATCGGCCGGCGCGAGCGCTGCCAGGAGCTCGTAGTCCTCGCCCATCGTCCAGAACGGCTCGGGACCGACCTCGTCGAGCCGGGGCGCGAGCGGAAGCAGCTCGACGTGGATCTCGACCGCGCAGCCCGACCGCTCCGCGATGTGCGCGACATCGCCGACGATCCCGTCCGAGAGGTCGATCAGAGCGTGGGCGACCGGTGCGAGCTCGCGCGCTGCGTCGAGCCGGAACGGGGGACGGCGGTGCATCCGGACGAGCTCGTCGAAGCCGGCGAGGCCCCGCTCGAGCGCGGCGAGCCCCGCAGCCGAGCCCCCGAGCGGGCCCGTCACGACCAGCACGTCGCCCGGCAGCGCCCCGGCACGGCCGGGGACGCGGTCGCTGCGGCCAAGCGCGGTCACGCTCAGGTACGCACGGTCGCCTCCGGTCGTATCGCCGCCACGGATCGGCACACCCGGCTCGTTCAGGCCCGCGTACAGCTCGAGCACGTCCGCGAGCTCGGTCGAGGCGGGAAGGGCGAGCGACACGATCAGCGCGGTCGGCTCGGCCCCCGCCGCGGCCAGGTCACTCAGGTTGACCGCGGCCGCCCGGTAGCCGAGGTCGCGCCAGCTCGTCCACTCGAGGCTGAAGTGGACACCCTCGACGAGCGCGTCCTGCGTCACGACCAGGCCGTCCTCGAGCACGGCGGTGTCGTCGCCGATCTCCTCCGCGAGGCCGAGCCGGGCGAGCTCGCGCAGGAGCCCGAACTCGCCGACGTCAGAGAGCCGCGAGCCCAAAGACGTCCACCGGGCCGTTGCCGGAACCGATCTCGGAGAGCCCGTGCAACACCGCCCGCGAGGCGACGTCCGCGGCCGTGCGGACAGCCTCCTCGAGCCCGGAGCCGCGCGCGAGGGAGGCGGCGAGCGCCGCCGAGTGCGTGCAGCCGGAGCCGTGCGTCGCGACCTCCGGGTAGCGGGGCACGGGGATCGCGACGTGGCGGCGCCCGTCGAAGAGCCAGTCCACCGCCTCCGCGCCGTGGCCCCCGGTGACGACGACGGCGGGGGCACCGAGGGCGTGGATCGCCTCGGCGAGCGCCGCGCGATCCACACCGTCGTCGTAGGGAACGCCCGCCAGCGCGCACGCCTCGTTCAGGTTCGGCGTCACGACGGTCGCGAGCGGGAACAGGCGCTCCACCAGCACCGCGGCCGCATCCTCGCGTAGGAGGCAAGCGCCGGAGCTCGAGATCATCACGGGGTCGACCACGAGCGGGACCGGATGCTCCG
>JAHDVS010000014.1:0-6804 GCA_023382435.1 Thermoleophilia bacterium | reverse complement strand
CCGGAGTCCGAGCCCGCGATCGTGAGGCAGCGGGGCACCACGGGCCTGAGGCTAGCATCGGTGCCCGTGGCGGCAGCGCGCGCCTGGGATCGGCTGCTCGAGGGCGAGGAGCTCGCGTACCTCGGGCGCCTCCCGGCCGCGGACCCGCGCACCGTGCCCGTCCCCGGCGATCTTCCCCCCACAGTCCGCGACGCGCTGGCCGGACTTGGCATCCAGGACATCTACACCCACCAGGCGGACGCGCTGGCCGCCGCGCGCCAGGGCGCCCACGTGATCGTCACGACGGGAACGGCCAGCGGCAAGACGCTCGCGTTCAACCTGCCCGTCCTCGAGGCACTCGCGCGCGACCCCCGCTCGCGGGCCCTCTACCTCTACCCGACGAAAGCCCTCGCGCGCGACCAGGCGCGGGCGCTCACGGCGTTTGGGCTCCCGTTCCTGCGTCCGGCGCTCTACGACGGCGACACCGCCCCCGAGCAGCGCCGCCAGCTTCGCTCGTGGGCGAACATCCTGCTCACGAACCCCGACCTGGTGCACGTGGGCCTGCTGCCGCACCACGACCGCTTCGGTGACGTGCTTGCGAACCTCCGCTACGTGGTCGTCGACGAGGCGCACGTCTACCGCGGCGTCTTCGGGTCGCATGTCGCGAACGTCCTGCGGCGGCTGCGGCGGATCGCTGCCGCCTACGGAGCCGCGCCGCAGTTCCTGCTCGCGTCGGCGACCGTCGCCAACCCGGGCGAGCTCGGGGAGCGGCTGACGGGGCAACCCGTGGAGGTCGTCGACCGCGACGGTGCCCCCCGCGCGGAACGCACGGTCGCGCTGTGGAATCCGCCACTCCTCGACCCCGCGCTCGGCCTGCGCGCGAGCGCGCTCGGTGAGGGAGCCCGCCTGCTCGCGGGGCTCGTCGAGGCGGGTCTGCGCACGATCTGCTTCGCGAAGAGCCGCCGGGCGGCGGAGCTCGTCCACCGGTTCGCAGCCGAGCGGCTCGAGCCGGGCCTCGCGCGCCGGCTGTCCCCCTACCGGGCCGGCACGACCCCGGAGCAGCGCCGTGAGATCGAGCGGCGCCTCGTCGACGGCGAACTGCTCGGCATCGCCACGACCGACGCGCTCGAGCACGGCATCGACGTCGGCCTGCTCGACTGCGCGATCTCGGTCGGCTTCCCGGGCACGGTCGCGAGCCTGCTCCAGCAGTGGGGCCGCGCCGGACGTCGCGACGCCGGGCTGGCCGTCCTCGTCGCGACCGACGATGCGCTCGACCAGTTCTTCATGCGCGATCCGGAGGCGCTGCTCGCCCGCCGTGTCGAGGCGGCGATCCTCGACCACCGCAACCAGCGGGTGCTCGACGGGCACGTCCGCGCGGCCGCGTTCGAGGCACCGATCTCCGAGAGCGATCGAGGCTACCTCGGCGATGAAGCGCTCGAGCGGGCCGACAGCCTGACCGCAGCCGGCGAGCTCCGGCGCACCCCCGCCGGCTTCGTGTGGGCCGGCGCGACCTACCCGGCGGCCCGCGTCTCGCTCCGCTCGGCCGGAACCGAGAACGTCTCGATCGTCGTCTGCGGAAGCGGCGAGTTGCTCGGCGCGGTCGACGAGGCACGGGCGTGCACGACCGTCCACGAGGGCGCGATCTACCTCCACCTCGGCAGCACGTACCGGGTGCTCGAGCTCGACCTCACCGGTCGGGTCGCGCTCGTCGAGCCGTTCGCGGGCGACTACTTCACCCAGACGAAGCGCGACACGGCGACGGTGATCGAGCGGGTCGCGCGGGCCGAGCGGTGGCCGGCCGCCGAGCTCTGCTTCGGCGAGGTGTCGGTGACCGAGCGCGTCGTCGGCTACCAGAAGCGGCTCGTCGCGAGCGGCGACGCGCTCGAGCTCCTCGGTCTGGATCTCCCCGAGCAGGAGTTCCCGACCGAGGCGGTCTGGCTGATGCCGGGGCCGCGTCTCACCGACGCGCTCGAGGAGCGCTCGGCGCTGCTCGACGCACTCCACGCGGCCGAGCACGCGCTGATCTCGATGCTGCCGCTGCGCGCGATGTGCGATCGCTGGGACATCGGCGGACTCTCGACGAACATCCACTTGCAGACCGGGGGCCCGGCGATCTTCGTCTACGACGGGCACGCGGGCGGGATCGGGATCGCGGAGCGAGGTTTCGCGAGCTTCGCCGGCTGGGTCGAGGACACGGCGGCGATGCTCGCGGGATGCCCCTGCTCGCGGGGCTGCCCGTCGTGTGTCCAGTCACCGAAGTGCGGCAACCTGAACGAGCCCCTCGACAAGGCCGGGGCGCTCGCGCTCCTGTCCGGACTTGTCCCGGCTACTTCGAGCGGCCGCGCCGCCAGCGTCCGAGCAGCCGATCGCTGAGCGCGCCGAGCAGCGCGGCTACCACGATCACGTAGATCAGGCGCGACTCCCGCTCGGCCACCCACCAGTCGATCGTGACCCGCTGGCGGTTGTCGAGGGCGAACCAGACGACGCCGGCGACGAGCAGCACCGCGACCATCACGCGCAGGCTCGAAAGCCGCCGGCTGCCGTCCTGGGTCGAGCCCTCCATCTCAGCTCCTTTCGGTCCCATCGCGCTCACCAGCGGAGAAGCGCCGCCACGCCGTCGGGCGTCCCGAGCAGCTCCGCCGACCCGTCCACGGGCACGACTCGCGCGCCGGTCGCGAGCGCCCGCTCGATCATGCGCTCGGCGAGCCGAGGCTCGAAGCGCAGCTCCTCTCCGCCGAGCGCTGGGGTGCCCTCGGGGAGCAGGCGGCCATCGGGCGCAACCGACCCGTGGTAGACGGCCTCCTCGTCGAGAACGAGGGTGGCGACCCGGCCCTCGTTCAGGGCCGCCAACGTACCGGGGAGCCCCTCCACCGCCTCGGTTCCCGCCTCCCGCACCCGCGCCGCGAGTGCAACCATCCGGTCCTGCCGGGCGGCGGCGAGCTCGTCCGCGAACGCCTCGGCAACGGAGGCTGCGTCCCCGACGGCCGTCCGCGAGACCGCCTCGACCGCATGCCCAGCGCCCTCGAGCGCGACGACGAGGGGGGCCGCCAGTCTCGGATCACCCGCCACGAGTACATGCTCCCAGCCTCTCGCGCGCGCGAGGGCGTCCAGCTCGCTCGCGCGGGCCGCGATTGCGCGCTCCAGCGCGCCGGCGAGCCGCCGCTCGAACCGGTCTCGCTGGGGTGCCGTCTGCTGGGCCTGCGTCGGGTTGCCGGCAGCCGGGCCCTTCATCTCACGCCAGTCCTCCGTCTCGACTGCCAGCGCGAACGACGCGAGCTCGGACGGGACGCCGAGCGCGACCTCCACGGCCCGCAGGGCGTCACGGGAGACGGTGACGATCCCCGTCGGCCGGCCACGCTCGAGCGCGGTGACGAGCGGGCGCACGTACGGGCGCTCCTCCAGCACGACCCGGATTGGCAGAGGCAGCTGAAGCGCCACCACCTCGGTCTCGCGTCCCTTCGAGACGGGCGCGAACAGGGCGCGGCCCCGGCCGGGCTCGCTGGCATCGAGGAGGCGCTCGCGCTCGTGCGCGGTCCGCTCGAGACAGTCGCGAAACGCCGCCCAGCGCTCCCTTGGCCCCTCCTCGCGAAGACGGTTCTCGAGCGCGTTCAACTCGTTGTCGACCTCGATCGCCCAGGGGGCGCGGCGCGTCGCCTGGGCGCGAGGATCGACGTCCGCGGTGATCGTCAGATACCCGACGGGATCGGTGCGGACGGCCAGTTCGGCCAGGAGCGCGCTATCGAGCCGGACGCCGGAACCCTGGTCTCGCATCTACGCGCCTCCTTTCGTCGCGGGGCAGGAATCGGTCGCGCGCCGCAAGCCTACTCCGCGCGCGACCCGATCGCGAGAGCCCCGTGAAACGCGGCCGCGACGTCCTCCGCCGCCCACGGTCCAGGCTCGACCGGGATCCAGGCCTCGAGCGCCGCCTCGACGAGCCCGGGCACATCCGCCTCCGTCACTCCCACCCCGGCAAGCGTCGGAAAGCGGACCCGCGCGAGCAGCGCTCGGACCGCCCGAACGGCGCGGGAGCCGTCCGGCCGCTCGCCGGGCCCGGCGCCGAGCGCATCGGCGATCCGCTCGAAGCGCTCCGGCACGAACGCCCGGTCGTGCTCCATCGACTCCGCCAGCACGAGACCCACAGCGAGTCCGTGCGGGAGACCGTGCCGTGCACCGAGCGCGTGCGCGAGCGAGTGCTCCGTACCTACCTCCGAGACGTTCATCGCGAGGCCGGCGAGCAGGCTCGCGCACGCCATGCGCGACCGTGCGCCAGCGTCGGCGGGATCGTCGATGACGGCGGGGAGAGCCGAGGCGACGAGCCGAGCCGCCTCGAGCCCGAGAGCGTCGCCGACGGGGGTGCGCACGCGGACGATCGAGGCGGCGAGCCCCTGCGCCAGAGCATCGACTCCGCCGTAGAGCGTCGGCGCGCGCGGCAGCCCGTACGTGAGCTCCGGATCGACGATGGTCGCATCGGGACGATTGAACGGGCTCGGCGCCGCCACCTTGTGACCGGCTTCACCGTCGATCGCCACGATCCCGCCGGTGACCTCGCTGCCGGTCCCGGACGTGGTCGGCACCGCCACCAGCGGCAGGTGCTGCGGGCCGATCGGGTCAGCCGACCCTGGCCAGGCGAACCGCCGGAAGGGCCCGCCCTGGGTAGCGACCAGCCTGGCGCCCTTGGCCACGTCCAGGACCGACCCACCACCGATCGCGACCACGGCGTCGCAGCCCGAGCGGCTCAGGAACGCGCCGGCCTCGTCGATCCGCTCGACGGTGGGCTCGCCCGGCCGGGCACGCGCCACGACGACGGCGGCGGTGCTGGCCTCCAGCGCCGCGAGCGCGGAGCGCACCGGGGCGAGCGACGCCACCTGCGCGTCGACGAACGCGAGGATCCGGTGCCCGGCAAGCCCCGAGACCACTGCTGCAAGCTCGCGTGCGGTCCCGCAGCCGAAGGTGACCCGCACGGGCAGGTGGTTCGCGAACGGCGCGATCGCCTCCACGGGCCCGGGACTCTACAGGCGGGGCTCGGATACCGTTTCGTCGTGATCACGGACGAGGCACTCGGAATGCTCGGCATCGACGACCTCAGGGGCCAGGTCGACACGGTCGTCGTCGCCGCAACGGACAGCCAGGGGCGGCTGTTCGGGCGGCGCCTTCCCGTCGAGCGCTTCTCCGCGGCGACCCGCCTCACGGCCTGCTCGGTCAATCTCGCGTGGGACATCACACAGTCGCCGCCGCTCGACGCACCGGTTGCGGGACCGCACACGGGCTGGCACGACGTCGCGCTGACGCCCGATCTCGCCACCTTGCGCCGCGCGGCCTGGCTGCCACGAACGGCGATCTGTCTCGCCGACATCGTCGAGACCGGCTCCGACGCTGTGCTCGAGGTCTGCCCTCGCGGGCTGCTCGCGCGTCAGGTCGCGGCTCTCGCCGGGCGCGGCTACGAGGCGCTCGCGGCGACCGAGCCCGAGCTCTACCTCTACCGGGGCCGCTACGACGACCTGCGCGCGGCCGACTACCGCGGGCTCGCGCCGACCACGCTGACGCGCGGCGACTACGCGATCCAACACGGTGACGCGCACCACGAGTTCCTCGACCGTGCGACGCGCGCGCTCGAGCACTCCGGCGTCCCCGTCGAGGCGGTGCAGGGCGAGTGGGGGCTCGGGCAGTGGGAGGTGACTCTTCGCCACGCGGACCCGCTCGCCGCGGCCGACCGGCACGCGTTGCTGAAGCTGGCCCTGCGCCGGCTCGCCGCCGACGCCGGGCTGGCGGCGACGTTCATGGCGCTCCCCGAGGACGGCGCGGTCGGCTCCTCCTGCCACATCCACCTCTCGCTCGTCTCGGGCCGCGGCTCGCCCGCGTTCCACGACCCCGACCGGGAGCACGGCCTGAGCGCGACGATGCGCCACGCGATCGGCGGCGCCCTCCGCCACCTCGACGAGGCGATGGTGTTCTACGCGCCCACCGTCAACTCCTACAGGCGCACGCTTCGTGAGGACTTCGCCGGCTTCGGGCGCACCTGGGGCGTCGACAATCGCACCGTCTCCTGCCGCGTCGTCGGGGACACGCCTTCGACGCTGAGGCTCGAGCTGCGCGTGCCGGGCGCGGACGCCAACCCCTATCTGGTGCTCGCGGCCCTGATCGCGTCGATCGTCTCCGGGCTCGACGAGCTGATCGACCCGGGGCCGCCGGTCGTCGGCGACGCCTACGCGCTCGATCTCGCCGGCGACGTGCCGCGCGATCTGCTCGCGGCGAGCGAGCGGCTCCTGACCAGCTCCTGGGCGGCAGCCGCGTTCGGAGCTGCCGCGACGGGGCACTACGCCCGGATGGCGCGCCGTGAGTGGAACGAGTTCGCCCGTTCGGTGACCGACTGGGAACGGCGGCGCTACTTCGAGCTGATCTGAGCTGGGCCGGGCCGGTCGGCCGCGGCAAGTGCGAGCGCCACCGCCTCGGCTGCGGACTCCGCCCGTACGATGCCGTCCCCCTCGAGCGCCGGCCCCGCGCCCACGACGACGACCGGTCGGCCGAGCGCCCGGGCCAGCGCGATCTCCGACGCCGTCCCCCATTCCCCGCCCACGGCGATCAGCGCGTCGCCGCTCGCCGCGACCGCGAGGTTGCGCGCGTGCCCGATCCCGGTCGCAACGGCGTGCTCGATCCAGGGGTTGGCGTCACCGGTCGACTCGCCCGGGAGAATCCCGATCGTCGTGCCGCCCGCCTCGCGCGCGCCGCGGGCGGCGGCTTCCATGACCCCGCCGAGGCCGCCGCATACCAGCACGGCGCCGCGCCGCGCGAGCAGACGCCCCACCTCCTCGGCAAGCCGTGCTAGCT
>JAHDVS010000013.1 GCA_023382435.1 Thermoleophilia bacterium | reverse complement strand
GCGTGACCGTCCCGCGCGACGACACGCGCGCCACGACACCGGCAACGAGCACATCCCCGACGGAGACGCCACCCGGAAGGGGCAGCGTGAGAGATCGCCCAGGCGCGGCGGTGGCGGCACTCGACGAAGAGCGAAGCGCCACCGCACCGAGCCCGTTGGCCGGAAGAGCCGCTACCGCCGCAGCGGCGGCGCCAAGAGCAAGAACGCCGACGATGAGGGGGCGGACACGCGAGCGGACGGCTCCCATCCGCGGCGATGATACAGCGTCCCCGTGATGGAGATGTTAAGGCGAGGGCCGCCTCCGGGGGTGGCCCTCGCCTTGTCTTGCGACGCTGTGGATCCGAGGACTAGCCCTCGAACGCGCCCAGATCCGGGGCGCCGCCCTGGGGGCGGGCGAGACCCAGGTAGTCGACGCTCGCGTACCCCGCCAGCGCGACCCCCAATGCCGGGCTCCCGGCCGCGAGGCGGTAATCCGAAGAGCCCACGAACCGCGGATCGGCCTGGATCGTGCCCTCCACCGCCAGCGACGCGTCCCCAGCCACGTTCCCGTGCGTGTTCCCGAAGCTGAGGTTGTTGCGGGCCACGTTCCCCTGTCCGACGACGCCACCCCAGTAGGTGCGGATCCCCGTGTCACCGTTGAACGCGACCACATTGTTCACGACCAGGTTGCCATCCGACGTCGACTCCTCGCCACCGATGATGATCCCCGCCCGGCCGTTGCCGATGATCGTGTTGTGCGCGATCACCGCGTTGTCGCAGTTCGGGTAGCACTGCACGCCCTTTGCGAAGTTGCGCTCGATCACGTTGTTCACGATCCACGCGCGCGACCCCGACCCCAGGTAGATCCCATGATCGAGGTTGGAATGCGACCCGTTGTCGTGAATCCAGTTCCCCACGATCCGCAGATCATCCGAGAACTCGATGAACATCGCGCTCATCACGGCCCCGGACATCTCGTTACCCGACAACACCAACCCGTCGCCATCGGACACGTAGACCAGGACCTGCGTGGCGTTCGCCTCCGTACCACCCCGGAACGTAAGCCCCGAGAACGACAGGTTCTTCCCCGTCACCTTCAACCGCCCCGTCAGGACCGGCCGCTCACCCGGGTACGCCCGCACCGACACCCCACTCACCGACGCAGTCACCCACTCCGGGTAGACACCGTTCCGGACAACCACGGACTCGCCGGCGCGCGCCACCGCGAGCGCCCTCGCCAGCGAACGGAACGGCGCCTCCAACGAACCCGGATTCGAATCGGATCCCGAACCCGACACGAAGTACGTCCCCGACACAACCGGCTCAGGCTCAGGCTCAGGCTCAGGTGCGGGAGCAGGCTCCGGTTCGGGAATGGGCTCCGGCGCGGGAGCAGGCTCCGGGGCAGCCGCGGTCCCTGGTGCCGGCCGCAGTACGACGAGCTGGCCGATCGAACTCGAGTTGCGCGAGCCCGAGATAGCGGTCAGGTCGCCCGTCTCCCCGGTCGAGACGGGCAGGGCGTCGGCCACCTCGATCGAGACCCGCGAACTACCGCTGCCGCTGATGTCCACGCGCTCCACGGTTCCGGGCGCCGGGGTCGTGGACCTGCCGCCGTTGTTGCCGTAGAAGGCGACGACCGTCGCGCCCGCGACGGATGCCGCCACCGACGGCGCCGCCATCGACTTCGTCGAAGCCGAGAACCGACCCGAGCTGGCAAGGACGGGCGAGCCCGCGTCCACACCCGAGTACGCCATGATCGCCCCGCCGACGCCGACGCGAGCCGAGAATGTCCAGCGGAAGCTCGAAGGCTCCGACGACCCTGCCACCCTCACGTACACCTCCTGGGTCAGCGAGGCGTACGGCACCACGTTCACGTCCCTGCGCACCAGCGTCCAGCCGTCCGGGGCTGTGATTCGGCCCGACGTCGAGAGCCGGGCAGTCACGTGGGCAACCAGCACGTCCCCCGCCATAACGCCCGCGGGTCTCGCGATGGTCAGCACAGTGGTCGGAGCGCTCGAGGCGGCGCTCGACGAGCCACGGAGCGTGGGGGCGGCCGAGGCCGCCGCCGGGAGGGCGAGCACGAGGACAGCAAAGACCATGAGGAAAGCGCGTGTTCTTGTCATGGTTCTGTCCATCGGCCGCAGCGCTCCTCCGGGCGACGGGCGCCTACCGCGATCGAGTGACCGCGTGCGGGTGAAACCCCGTACCCCGTTTCGGTCGTTTGGCCCCGCCAACGGCGGCGCATCTACTCCCGCCCGGCGCTGCTAGCCTGGCCCGCATGGATGTCGCGGTGAGCGCTCCCGGCTGCCAGCCCGCGCACGGCTGGCTACCCGCCGTCGTACCGGAGGACGCCCGCCGGTTTCGCGTGCTCGACCCCGCGCTGCGGGCGACGCTCCGCGAAGCCGGGGCGACGCTGGTGGAGCAGGACGCGGATGTCGAGATCGGATCGCTCGCCCAGCTTGGGCCCGCCGCGGCATGCGCGATCGTTCCCATGGACGCCGCTGTCACGGAGGGTGCCCCGAGACCATTCCGGGCCGCATCGCGGATCGCGCGGTCGCTGCGGGTACGCGCTCGCGCTCGCGCTACCCGAGGGGCATTCGAGCGGCGCGGCTACCCGGTGGCCGACCTGTACACCTGGGACCTCGAGCAGTTCGTGCGACGATCCGGAGACCGCGAAGCCTGCCGCCGGCTTTCCGCCGCCGGCCGGTTCCCGCTGCATGCGGTTGCGATCGCGCAGAAGGCGCCGTCGCGGACGGTGCTCGAGGCGACACTCGCCCACGCGCGCGCGACCGCCCGCCTGCCCGAGGCCGGCTTCGGCCTGCCGCGAGTCACCCAGGGGAAAGTGATCGTGGTCGGAACGGACAGCGTTCTGCGGGTCGCGGTCGGGCCGGCGTCGCGCCAGCTCGAGCTCGCGCATGCGGCTCTCGACGCCCTGTCGGCCGCGGACGCTCCCGACGAGATAGCGCGGCTCGTGCCGAGTCTGCTTGCGTACGGCCGATTCGGGCTCGCGTCGTGGTCGCTCGAGTCCGCGCTGCCCGGAGCAGAGGTTCCTCCGTCGGTCGGTGACCGCCTAACCGAGAGTTGCATCGAGTTCATCACTGCCCTCCACCCGCTCGGCTCGGTGAGTGCGGACATCCGGTCACCGGCCAGGGACGCACGGGTGATCGCAGCCGCGGCCGGATCGACGGAGAGCACCTGGCTTGTGCCCTTCGCCGAGTCACTGGAGGAGCGGCTCGCAGACCTCCCGCGCGGCTTCGCGCACGGCGACTTCTGGAGCGGCAACCTCCTCGCTGACGGCGAGCAACTCACCGGCGTTGTCGACTGGGATGGAGGCGGCCCGGGACGACTTCCGCTTCTCGATCTCCTGCACCTGCGGCTGTGCTCGTACCGGTCTCGCACGCGCGAGTTGCTTGGGCCCGGTCTCGTCACCTACCTGCTGCCCTGGGCGAGAAGCGGCGGCGACGCGTTGACCCGCGGGTATTGCCGCCGCCTGGGACTCGAACACACACCCAGGCTGCTCGAGGACATGGTGGTCGCCTACTGGCTCGACCGGATCGCTCACGAGCTCGAGATGTACGCAGACCGTGTTCGACGCCCGTTCTGGATGGCCCGGAACGTTCACCATGTTCTGGCGGCGCTGCCCCTGCGCCAGAGTTCCGCGCCGTAGACGTCGCCCCCCGCCACGCCGACGGGGCTCGCGCCTATGCTGGCGGTGTGGAGGTCCGGACGAACCGCGCCCCGGCCTTCGACAGCCCCGCCTGGCCAGTCGGAGTGCTCGTCGTCGGGATCTGGGTGTTCTGGGCAGCGGCCGGCGGTGGCGTCACCCCGACGGTGTGGGGTCTGATCGGCGTCGGGCTCGTGCTCCTGCTCGGCCTTGCTCTGGCCCTCCCCGCTCCGATCGGGCTCGGACGGCTGCGTGGCGCATCGTTGGCGGCGTTGGCCGCGTTCGTCGCCTGGAGCTTCCTCTCCCTCCTCTGGGCGGACGTCCCCGGGGACGCCTGGGAGGGCGCTGACAAGACACTCCTGTACGCGGCCTGCTTCTCTGCGTTCGCGCTGTGGCCGTGGTCGGATCGCTCCGTGACGGCGACCCTCGCCCTGTTCGCGGGCTCGATCGCGATGCTGGGCGCGGTGACCCTGGGCCGGGCCGCGTTCGCCGCCGATCCGAGCGGGTTCGTGCGGGAGGGCGGACGTTTCGTGGAACCGGTCGACTACGCGAACGCCAACGTCGCCCTGTGGACATCCGCGCTGTGGCCAGCCGTCTACCTCGCCAGCAGCCGCAACCTCCCCGCACCCCTGCGTGCGGCGTTCCTCGCAGCGGCCGGGCTGCTGCTCGAGCTCTCCGTTCTCGGGCAGAGTCGGGGCTGGTTGCTCGTGCTGCCCGTGGCGGCGGCTTCCTTCGTGGTGCTCTCGCGACAGCGCCTACGCGTGATGCTCGGGCTCGCGCTTTCGGGGCTCGCGACCCTGGCGGTGATCTCCCCGCTCCTTGCCGTGTTCGAGCGCTCCGACGCCGGCGAGCCCCTGGCCGGCCTACTCGACCGGGCAGCCGTGTTCATCCTGATCTCCTGCCTCTGCCTGGGCGCTGCGGGCTGGGCCTGGGCGTTTCTCGACTCCCGTGTGGAGCTCGACCGCCGAGCCCACCGTGTGGCGGGAACGAGCGCCGTCCTGCTCGTCCTCCTCGCCGCCATTGCAGGCGTCGGCGTCGGGATCGCCCGCGTCGAGAGCCCCGGTGGGTGGATCCGCGAGCAATGGGACGAGTTCACGACGAGCTATGTCGAATCGGACGAGGGCACGTCACGTTTCACGGACACGCTCTCCGGCGATCGCTACCAGCAGTGGCAAGTCGCGTGGCAGGAGTTCCGAGACCATCCGGTGGCGGGAATCGGGGCGGACAACTTCGCCGTTCCGTATCTGCTTCGACGTGCGGACAACCTCCACGAGCCCCGCTACCCGCATTCGACGCCCCTGCGGATCCTCAGCCAGCTCGGCGTCGTCGGCGCCGCGCTGTTCGCCGCCTTCTGCGCGGGTGCCATAACGCTCGCCTGGCGACGACGGTCCCGCTCTGATCCGGTCGCTGGCGGAGCCGCGGCCGCCGCGTTGACCGTATTCGTGTACTGGTTACTCCACGGCTCGGTCGACGTCTTCTGGGAGGTGCCCGCCCTAGCCGGCGCGGCATTCGGGATGCTCGGACTCGCGGGTGCGGCGCTCCCACGCGGCCCAGCGCCCCTGCCGTGGCCGCGCCGAAAGCGGGCCCCCCGATGGATCGTGAGGGCCGGTCTTGCCGCGGGCGTGCTTGCGGCCACGGCGTCGCTGGCCCTGCCGTGGCTCTCGTCCACCTACACCGACGCCAGCGGCGGGATCTGGCGACACGACCCCGACGTCGCGTACGAGCGGCTCGCGCTCGCCGCCGATCTCAATCCGCTCTCAGCGTCGCCGCTCGTCATCGACGCGTCGATCGCACTCGAACGTGGCGAGCTCGACCGGGCACGGAACGCCCTCCGCGAGGCGCTAGGCCGGGAGCCGAAGAGCTGGTACGCAGCGTTCCAGCTCGCGATGGTCGGGGTGATGGCGGGCGACTTCCCCACAGCTGACGTGTGGATCACCCGTGCCCAGGAGCTCAACCCGCGCGACCCGGTGGTCGAGATCGCGAAGCGTATGATCCGCCTGCGGCTGCCTCTCGACCCGTCATTGCTCAACCGCCTCTACCGCGACGCCGAGAACCGCCACAGTGTCGACTACATCCTGAACGAGTACTTCGGCCGCAAGCGGTTTACACTCTCCGATTCCTGACCTATACTGCCTATATGAAGCGGATCCGTCGGACAGCCATTGCGTCGCTTGCGACTCTCGCGCTCTTCGTCGTTCCCGCGGTTGCGTTCGCTGCCAATGTCTCGGAGAGCGACGGTACCGCAGGATCGGCACAGGGTGAGGTCGCGGGTGGCGGTTCGCTTCCGTTCACCGGCCTGAACCTCACGCTGATCGTGATCGGAGCGCTCGTGCTCCTCGCGACTGGTGTGCTGCTCAGACGGCGCGGAAGCCAGAACCAGAGCTAGCAACTCACACGCGGAAGCCCCCGGAACACGTTCCGGGGGCTTCCGCGTGTCGCGTGCGCACGCTAGTCCTCGCCCACGGTGGTGCGGCCGTAGTGCGAGTAGCCGTAGTTGTACGCGTCGCTCGCGCTCGAGTCAGTGAGCACGACCGAGACCTTGGGGACGCCGAGGCTCGCGAGAGCTGTGCGTACCGCCCTCGCGGTGGCCCGGGTCGTCCTGCCCTCACGCGCGACGACGATCACACTGTCGCACACCCGGACGAGGGGGAAGGCGTCGCCGACTAGCAGCAGCGGGGGCGTGTCGAAGATCACGTACCTCGAGGAGGCGCGCAGCTGATCGACGAGCTTCGCCACCCGCTCGGGCGTGAGCACGTCAGCCGGGTTCGGCGGGATCCGGCCGGTCGGCAGCACCCGCAGACGCCCGCCCGGCTGGTTGTCGCCGTCGGAGGACGAGCCGCCGCTGACCCGCACGCGCGGGCGAACGGTCCGACCGCTGACGCCACCCGCGGCAGCCCCGAGCGCCACGTCCTGGAGCGTGCGCTCCAGGTCGGCTCGCCCTTCCACCACGTCGGCAAGCCCCGTCGTCTGTGGGGCAACGCCGAGGTAGTCCTGAAGCCGGGGGCGCCTCATGTCCGACTCGACGCAGATCACGTCGTGCCCGGCCAGCGCCAGGATGACGCCGAGGTTCGCAGCCACCGTGCTCTTGCCTTCCTCCGGGAGTGCGCTCGTGACGAGGATCGTCGGCCCGTCGACCCCCGCTTCCGAGAACAGCAGATTTGCGCGGAGCAGATGGAGCGATTCGATCAACTCGGCCTTGCGCGGAGCCGGCCGATTCGTGATGCCAAAGGGCGGCTTGCCCCGGAGCCCGCGGGGCAGGGCGCCGATCACGGGCGCGCCGTAGGACTCCTCCGCATCCCTGCGACCGCGAATCCGATCGTCGAGCCCGTCCCGGACGAACGCGAGCACGAGCCCCAGGGCCAGGCCCAGCCCAATCGAGAAGCCGAAGTTCTTGGCCGGTTTCGGCGCGACGCGGTCCGGGAGGAGGTGCGCAGGATCGAAGATCCGCGCGGTGATCCGGCTGGCCGGCTCGACCCCGATCCCCAGGCGCTCGTCGACGGCCTCGGTGAACACGTCACCGATCTTCGCAAGCACCAGCACCGCCTGTTCCTTGTCCGTGGAGTCGTAGGTGATGTCGAGCACGGAGCTGTCGGGCTTCGCGGAGACGTGCATGTCCTCGAGCAGATCCTTCGTCGCGAGATCGAGGCCAAGCTCGCTGATCGCGGTGCTCACCACGATGTCGCTCTCGATCAGCGGGGTGAGCGTCTGCGTGAACTGCTGTACGTCACCGCTCTGACCCGGCTGGAACAGGGCCCCGCCCTGACCGACCACGAGCTTCATCTGCGCGCGGTACACCGGGTCCTGGAGCACGGTCACGGCCGCGGAGGCGAGCAGGGCGAAGACGACCACGGTCGCAATCAACCACGCCTGGCGCCGCAGGACGTGAAGCTGGTGGAGCAGGGTAGGCTGTGCGTCCGCCACGTTTGACAAGGATCGGCCGGCTTGGCTCCGGCCTGAAGAGCCAGTGTATACCCGCCATCTGCCCGTTCTCTGCTACCACGCCATCTCCTCGTCGTGGCAAGCGACGCTCGCAGTCTCACCTGAGCTGCTCACGACTCACCTCAAGACCCTCGCCCGTCGCGGCTACGTGGGGCTCACGCTCGCCGAGGCAGAACGCCGCCGCGCCGAACGCACGCTTCCGCGCCGTTCTGTCGTCGTGACCTTCGACGACGGTTACTACTCCACGCTGCTCGCAAAGCCGGCTCTGGACGATGTGGGGTTTCCGGCGACGGTGTTCGTCGTCACCCGTTTCGTCGCTTCGGGTGAACTCCTGTCCTGGCCCGGAGTCGCCCACTGGGCGAAGGGCGACCACGCGGAGGAGATGAAGTCGCTGGGGTGGGGCGATCTCGAGCACCTCATCGAGTGCGGCTGGGAGATCGGCTCCCACACGGTGACCCATCCGCGCCTGCCCGAGCTGCTCGACACGGAGCTGGCGACGGAGCTCGAAGCCTCCCGCGCCTCGATCGTCGACCGGCTCGGCCGCTGTGAAACGGTCGCCTACCCCTACGGGCTGGCCGACGAACGGGTCGCGCTGGCGGCTGCGCGGGCCGGCTACAAGGCGGCTGTCACGCTCTCTGCGAGCCATCGCGTCGACAGCCTCTACCGACGCGCTCGAATCGGCCTCTACGCCGCCGACGACGGGTTGAGGATGCACATCAAGCTCTCCCCTGTCGCGGCGGCGCTCCGGCGCACACCGTTCGCCGATCTGGCCCAGGGGGCGCGCACGCTTCTCCGCAGAACCTGAGCGCTGGAGCGATCGGGTCTACGGCTATCGTGGACGGATGGCGCGCTTCCGGCACCGGCTGGGCACCGTCCTGATCGCGCTCGGCATCCTGGCGCTCGTCTACGGCGCCACGATCTACTTCTGGCGTGATCCCGTCACCGATCTGTACGCACGCTGGAAGCAGCACGAGCTCGTTACGGAGCTCGACCAGGTGTTCGGCGAGCAGCGGGAGGTGGCCGGCCTCGAGCCCGTGCCGAACGCGCCCCCACCGCCCGCGGATACCGGATCCGCACCCACCGAGCCGCCTCCGCCAGACGCGGAGGAGCCCCAGGCGGAGGAGCCCCAGGTGGAGAACCCGGAGGCGGAGATCCGCCAGGCGGCCGATCGGATCTACCGAGCGCTCGAGCCCGGACAGCCGCTGGGGCGCCTCATAATCCCACGCCTCGGGATCGACCCCGTGTTCGTCAATGGAACCCGGTGGGGCGCCGACCTGTCCCGCGGCCCGGGCCGCTATCCGGAGACGTCGCTTCCCGGTCTCGGGACGCTCACAGCGATTGCCGGCCACCGGACGACGTTCGGCGCGCCGTTTCGCCACATCGATCGCCTGAAGGCCGGCGACGAGGTCAGGCTCGAGCTCGCCTACGGCACGTTTTCCTACCGGGTCGTCGGGCACGAGATCGTCGACGACGAGGACTGGAGCATCATCGAGCCACGTCCGTACGAGACGCTTGTCCTCTCGGCCTGCCACCCCCTCTACAGCGCCTCGCAGCGCTGGATCGTCTACGCCCGGCTCGACCGGGTCGAGCTTCCGGATGGAAGCGTCTACACGCCCGCGAGCACGTGAGAAACGGTGGCTACGCCCGGATCACGACCGGGGTTCCGACCGGAACCTGCCGGAAGAGCACGCTCAGGACGTCATTGCGGACGCGCACGCAGCCGTGCGACGCTGCCTGTCCGATCGACCCGGGGTCGTTGGTGCCGTGGATCGCGATCGGGCCGCCCTGCGCCCATTCCTGAAGCACGGGCGAGAACGCACTGATCCCGATCGCCGCGGGACCGAACGGACCCCAGGGATCCGGCGCTGTCAGCCTCTGATTGACGTAGTACTTGCCGGTCGGCGTTGGCGTGATCGACGCGCCGACGGCGACCCTGGCCCGGAGCATCCGGCGGCCCTCCCGGAAGAAGACAAGCCGGCGCTCCGACAGGTCGACCTCGACACGGGTCGTCACCCGGGCTACCTCGACGGCGGCGGCTCGCACGTAACCGACTGCGCCGTTGGGGCGAACAGGAAGCTGAACGCGATACCACACGGGCTGGCAGTCGGGTCCGAGCACGGCCGCAAGCACGCCGAAGACCGTCGGCACGCCGTTCACGTTGAGCCGTTCGAACCGATGCGTCACATCCCCTCCGGGGCGCGCGAACGCCTCGGTGGGGCCCGTCGCGATTGCAGCGTAGGCCGCCCGCCGGGAACGCAGGCGCTTCACATCGCCCTCCAGGCACGCGGTCTCCGGAGGCAGTACGACCGCGGCCGGCAGCGCGCGGGCCGCGAGCTCGAGAGACGGGGGGACAGGCAGTTCGGGACTCTGCCGCGCGATCACGGGAGCACCGTCCGCACGGGCGGCTACTCCGTCCCGCTCGTCACCGCCGCATCCCGCAGCCAGCCCCAACGCGACTCCGCAGACCGCTACCGACCTGAGCCAACGCACCCCGGGAACTGTAGCCAAGCCGCCATGAAGACCACTAGCGGCCCTTGTCGCTCCGCACTGGCGTCTATACTCGACCGCGCGTGGAACTCATGATCTCGAAGAGACGCCGACCCGGCGGCCTCGTGGTTCTTGCCCTGTCGCTCGCCGTCGCCGCAGCCCTCGCTGCGCCGGCGAGCGCGGCCCCGACGGAAGTAAAGGCCAGCCGGAGCCTCAACGCGGCCATCGTCTCGAAGATCAACGCCACCCGGTCGGCCCACGGGCTCCGTCGCCTGAAGGTCGCGGCCCCGCTCTCGCGCGCGGCCCGCCAACATGCTGTCTCGATGGCGACGCTCGGCTACTTCAGCCATACCTCCCGGAACGGCACGTCTTCCGGCCGGCGGATCACATCGTTCTACTCGGTCAGCCAGGGGAAGAACTGGGCGGTCGGTGAGGTCCTCGCCTGGGCCACCGGAGACGTCACGGCCGGGCGGGTGCTCGCCATGTGGCTCGCGAGCTCCCCCCACCACCGCCAGTTGCTGAGCAAGCGCTGGCGCGACGTTGGCGTCAGCGCGGTGCGTTCGACGAACGCACCCGGAGTGTACGGCGGCAGGACGGTCACGATCGTGGTCGTCGACTTCGGCTCGCCCGGTTAGATCGCCGTCCGCTCCCCCGTCCGGGGGAGACGGTTCCCCGAATCACGGACGATGCTCCGTGTACGGGCCCTCGGGAATCCCCTCAAGCGGCCCGTGAACCCGATTCGAGGAACCGCTCACCCCGTGGCCACCATCGTCAGATCCGCGCTCCTCGCAGCGCTCCTCGCGGCGGCCGCCCTCGCGCTCCCCGCGGCCCCCGGCGTCGCAGGGCCCGGATCGCCGCGGCCTCGTGCCGTCGTTGACGCTGACGCGCTCGAGCCGGCCGTCGTCGCGCGCATCAACAAGGTACGCCGGCGGCACGGGCTGAAGCCTCTGCGCGCGTCGGGGGCGCTCGCAAAGGCCGCCGGCCGACACGCTCGCTCGATGGCCAGGGGCGGCTACTTCAGCCACACCTCCCGGGACGGCACGCAGCCCTCGACCCGGATCCGCCGCTATTACGCCGGCTCGGCGGTCGGGGAGACCCTGCTCTGGCGCTCTCCGGGGCTGACCGCCGCCCAGGCGGTGCGGATGTGGCTCGCGAGCCCGCCGCACCGCTCGATCCTGCTCTCGTCGGCCTTCCGGGAGATCGGGCTCGCGGCCGTGCGCGCAGCCGGCGCGCCGGGGGCGTTCCGTGGCCTCGACGTGACGATCGTGGTCGCCGACTTCGGGGCGCCCTAGCGCGACGCCCCCGGCTTCCAGAGCGGCTCGGGCAGGCCCGCATCGGCATTCGCGACGCGGGCGAGGATGAAGAGCAGGTCGGAGAGCCGGTTCAGGTACGCGAGCGCGGGTGGGCTCGCCTCCTGCGCCCGGGCGAGCGCGACCGCGCGCCGCTCGGCGCGCCGGCAGACGGCCCGGGCGACGTGAAGGCGTGCGGCGAGCTCGCCGCCCCCGGGGAGCACGAAGCTCCGGAGCGGCTCGAGCCGCTCGTTGGCGCGGTCGCACCACCGCTCGAGGCGCTCCACCTGCCCGGGCGAGACGCGCAGGCGCTCGCGCTCGCCGCCCGGCGGGACGGACAGGTCGGCACCGAGGTCGAAGAGCTCGTTCTGGACGAGCTCGAGCCACTCGCGCAGTTCACCCGGTGGCACCGCGACGAGCGCCCAGCCGAGAGTCGAATTGAGCTCGTCGACGGCGCCGTACGCCTCGATGCGCGGATCGGTCTTCGGGACGCGCGCGCCGTCGCCGAGGCTCGTCTCGCCGCTGTCGCCGCCGCGCGTGTAGATGCGCGTCAGCCTGACCGGCTCGTCACGGTCTCGGGGCATATTCGTGGAAACCGCGGCCCGTCTTGCGGCCGAGCCGTCCGGCCGCGACGTGCTGGCGCAGGAGCGGGCAGGGCGCGAACTTCGGGTCACCGAAGCCCTCGTGCAGGACATCCATGATCGCGACGCAGGTGTCGAGGCCGATCAGGTCGGCGAGGGCGAGCGGCCCGAGCGGGTGATTGAGGCCGAGCCTGGCGACCCGGTCGATCGACTCCGCGTCGGCAACACCCTCCAAGAGCGCGTGCGCCGCCTCGTTGATCAGGGGCATCAGGATCCGGTTCGCCGCGAAGCCGGGGAAGTCCCTCACCTCGGCCGGGGTTTTGCCGAGCTCGCGGGCGAGCTCGACGATCGCGGTCGCCGCCTCGTCGGCGGTCTCGAGGCCTCGGATCACCTCGATGAGCTCCATCAGCGGCACCGGGTTGAAGAAATGCATGCCGATCACCCGCTCCGGGCGACTCGTGGCGGCCCCGAGCGCGGTGATCGAGATCGAGGACGTGTTCGAGGCGAGGATCGCCTCCCCCGGCAGCACCGCGTCGGCACGCCGGAACAGCTCCTCCTTCGCCGCCGCGTCCTCGACGATCGCCTCGATCATCAGGTCGGCAGGCCCGAGCTCGCCGGCCGGCTCGATCCGCGCGAGCACCCCGGCAGGATCGAGCGGAGCCCCCTTCGCGGCCAGCTTCTCGAGGCTCGCCCGGATCCCGGCGAGCCCGCGCTCGAGCGCCTCCGGCGCGGAGTCGACCAGCACGACCCGCCGGCCCGAGACAGCGACGACCTGGGCGATCCCGGCCCCCATCTGGCCGGCGCCGACGACGAGAACGGTCGGGAAGCGCACGTCCGGAGCGTAGACGATCGCCCGGGTCAGCCAGCCGGCTCCTCCCGGAGCAAGCCACCACGGGTGAGCAGCTCCCTCGCGAGCGTCGCCACTCTCGGCCCAAGGTCGAGTTCGATCAGCGCCGCGAGACGCTCCGAGACGGCCTGCATTTCCCCGGGGTCGAGCTCGCCGCCGGTGGTGCCGAGAATCGCGTTTCGCGCGACCGAGCCGATCGAGGAGACGGCAATGACCGAGTCCTCACGGAGTCTGTAGCGATCGACGCCTCCGGGCAGATAGACGAACGATGGATGGTCGCCGGCGGCGATCCTCTTCCACGTGTCCTCGTCGCGACGCAGGGCCGGCTTGACCGTGTTGATCCGCAGGCAGACGACATCACCGTGCTGGGGTCGAGTCCGGTCGTGGAGAAGGAGCACGGGTCGCAGGCGGGCCTCGCTGACGACACGGACTGGGCGCCCCCGGTGCAGCCTCGCCCACTCCTCCACGGCCCGCACGTCGCCACCGTCCGCCAGCTCGACAGGAAACGTGGGCGCGAACGGAAACACGGCGAGGCAGATGCGCCCGCGCCGTAGCTGCCGCGGGTCGATCGGCACGCTGCAGCCCTACCGCACGGAGTCGGCCAGAGCCCGCTCGATCAGCTCGTCCTCCGCCGGAGCCGACTCTCGATCCTCGGCGAGCGCCCGCTCGAGCGCGATGTCCTCGGTCGACATCAGCAACTCGGACGGCACCGGTCGGCCCTCCCGCAGGATCTCCAGCAGCGGTTCGACGAGCGCGAATTCCTCCCCGCTGAGGCAGACCAACCGCCGTTTCCCGTAGTGGGTGACCCCGACGATCTCGTTGCGCCCGAGCGCCTCGAGCGCATGCCCGGGAAAGCGCACGTCCTGCGATCTGACCTCGACGAGCTTCATACCTCGTCGAGAGTAGCACGATATTCCCCACGTGTTCGTCAACAATTCCGAAAGAATGTCAACATGCCCTTGACGGGCGAGGTGCGTGAGCCCATCGGGCTCGCGTCAGCGCACGGACGCCCGGCCTACGCCTCGATCACGATCGCGTCGCCCTGGCCGCCGCCGGAGCAGATCGCGGCAACGCCGAGCCCGCCGCCCGAACGGCGAAGCTCGTACGCGAGGGTCGTGACGAGGCGGGCGCCCGACGCTCCGATCGGATGGCCGAGCGCGACGGCGCCGCCGTTCACGTTCACCCGCTCGGGGTCGGCGCCGAGCATCCGGGTCGCGTGGACGGTGACAGCGCAGAAGGCCTCGTTGATCTCGATCCTCGCGACGTCCCCGACCGTCTTCCCGGCCCGCTCGAGCGCCTTCTGCGTGGCCAGGGCCGGGGCGCGCGGCAGGTTCGCGACGTCGCCGGCGGCCCAGCCGCCGGAGACGATTCGCACCAGCGGCTCGAGCCCGCGGGAGCGCGCGTACTCCTCGCTCGCGACGACGAGCGCGCCGGCGCCGTCGTTGACGCCGGGGGCGTTTCCGACGGTGATCGTGCCCTCGGGATCCATCACGGGCGGCAGGCGCGAGAGCTTGTCGAGCGACGTGTCGCGCCGGGGGGACTCATCGTGGTCGACTCCCTCGAGCGGCTCGATCTCCTCCGCCAGGAGACCGCCGTCGATGGCCGCGATCGCCCGCTCGTGGGAGCGCAGCGCCCAGGCGTCCTGCTGCTCGCGCCCGATCCCGAGCTCGCGGGCAACCCGCGCGGTTTGCTCGATCATGTGGCAGCCGTCGAACGTGGAGACGAGCCCGTCGTGGACGGCCGCGTCGAGCAGCTCGCCGTTGCCGAGCCGGTAGCCGAACCGGGCGCGCTGGAGCAGGTAGGGCGCGAGCGACATCGACTCCATCCCGCCCGCCACGACGACGTCGACATCGCCGGCCCGAATCATCTGGTCGGCGACGGTCACGGCCCGCAGCCCGGAGGCGCAGACCTTGTTGATCGTCTCCGACCCGATCTCCCTCGGCAGCCCCGCCGCGAGCTGCGCCTGGCGGGACGGGATCTGGCCCGCGCCGGCCTGGAGCACCTGGCCCATGACGACGTAGCCGACGTCGGCGTCCGGGACGCCCGAGCGGCCGAGCGCCGCCCGGATCGCGTGAGCGCCGAGCTCGACCGCGGGGGTCTTCGAAAGCCCCCCGCCGAGCCGTCCGAACGGGGTGCGCGCGGCGCCCAGGATCACGCTCCGACTCACCGGCCAAGCCTACCGGTCCGCCCGACCAGCCTGGCCGCCGCCCGGCCGTTGGGCCCGGCAGCCCGAGGGCGGGACAAGTCCCGCCCCTACGCGCACGGGCCGGACGCCGCCGCGGATCGTCCGCTTGATGAGGTGGCCCCTACACGCACGGGCCGGACCCGCCCGGTCCTGAACCTCCCAGGAACGCGACCCGGTCGACCCAGTCGGTCTGAGCGGGATGCGCGGCGAAGGCCGCCTCGAGGCGAGCCAGCACCGGGCCGGGCCCGACGCGCGGATCGGGGACGAGGATCACGCCGGCATGGCTCCGTCCTGCCTCCGCCCACTCCCGGGCCAGGCGGGCGAAGTCACCGGTGTTGGAGGTCACCACGATCCTCCCGTCCCTGGCAGCGAGAGCCAGCACCTCGCCGTCGGGCAGGCGCGAGAGCGCATCGTCGCTGTCGAGCGCGAGCACGTTGTGTCCCGCCCTGAGCAGCGCCCGGCCGATCCGTCGTCCCGAGACGTGCGCGTCGAGCAGGACGCGCACCCGCTAGCCGCCCGCGTCGGCCGGGACGAGTTCCACGAAGGGATAGAGCTCGCGCAGCTCGGAGAGCGGCCGGCGGTTGTCGGCGATCCTCTCGTCGATCTCGTCCGGGCAGCTCGCGTAGTACGCTCGGGCGAGCTCGACCGCGCGCCGCGTCACGTTCTCGTGGTCATCGAGCAACCGCTCGATCGCGCCGTCGTAGTCCTGCACCATCTGGATCAGCTCCCAGACGTCGAGGCCGGTGCCGACCACCCACGCGCGCCGGCTCGCGTCCTCGTCGCGAAAGCCGATGCCCGGGAAGCGGCGCATCCGCGCCGCCTCCTCGGTCAGCGCCTCGACGATCGCCCCTTTCGAGCGCTTCGTCCGCCGGGCTTCCGCCTCGACGAAGCGGTTCGTCTGCTGGCTCAGCCGGATGCTGAACGGCTTCGACTTCGTCGCGCGCCGCGCCATCGACCACAACCTAGCACAGCGATTACGCCGTAACCTCTTTGGAGAAGCGGCGGCCGCGGCGCCGGGATCGCCGCCGCAGCGCCCGACTACGACACGAGCCCGGCGCGCCGCAGGAGCTCGAGCGCCCGCGCGGCGACGAGCCCGGACAGATCGAGGCTGAGCAGGCGTGCCAGCCGAACCGAGATCAGCTCCAGCTCGCCGGCAGTGAGCTCGCCGACCGGCCTCGGCCCGAGCAGGGCGCTCTTGTGCACCGTCCCGATCGACGCGAGCCGGACGACCGACTCGCCTGGCAGCCCGTACCGGGCCCGGTCGATCGGCAAGTGGAAGAACGCCGGGTGCTCGCGCGCCTCGATCCGCTCCCACTGGCGGGCATCCCGCCGGTGGTGTGCCCTCACTCCGCTGATCCGAAGGCAGACGACGTCCTCGTGCTCGCCGCGGGTCCCGTCGTGCAGGAGGAGAGCCGATCGCAGCCGCCCGCGTGCGACGACGTCCGTCGGAGCCCCCCGCCGTGCGGCCGCGAACGCCTCGACCGTCCGCGTGGTCTGCTCGGCTCCCGAGTCGTCGCGAAAGGCGAGCGGGAACGCGGCTGCAAAGGGAAACAGCGCGTAGAAGATCCGCCCGCGCCGGAGCTCACCGACGGGAGCGGGCACGGCTACCCCTACCCCGACTCGCCGAGCAGCGCCGCTATCTGGTCGTTCTCGAGCTCGGTGGCGACGTCGTCGCGCTCGAGCTCACGCTCGAGCTCGAGGTCGGCTGCGGTGAGAAGCAGCTCCGGCGAGACGGAGGCGCCCTCCCGAAGCAGGTCGAGCAGCGGCTCGACGAGCGAGAACTGCTCCGCGCTCAACAGCACCTGCTGGCGGCGGCCGTAGCGCGTGATCACGACCGCGCCTCCCCCGGCAAGCGCCTCGACCGCGCGTTCCGGCAGGCGCACCTCATGGGCGCGGATCTCGAGCGTCTCCACGCTGGCCATGCTAGCACCATATCGCGCGATTCCCGACGACTTTGTCAAATCTTTGACGTAACGCGCTGACAGGGCCCCGCCCCGGGCGGGTCAGGACGCGAGCGTGTCCGGATCCGCCCCTACGGCAGGATCGTGAACGCGCGGTCTCGCCGCGGGCCGTGGCGGTAGACGGCGAAATGGTGATCGAAGGTCGCGACGCGGTCGAGTCCGAGGCGTTGCATGACCGCGAAGCTCGTGCGATCGACGATCGAGAAACCCTGATCCGTGAAGGCCGCGCCGATGGTCCACGCGACCTCGAGATCCGTGGCCGTGACTGGCTCGATCGCGGCGGCACCGCGACGGAGCGCATCCCAGAACCGCTCGGCTGCCTCGCCACCGAGCCGCCGCCGGAGCAGCATCCAGGTCTCGACGAGCACGTGGTCGCTCGTGACCAGCCTCTCGGCGCCCGAGAGCAGGCCCTTCGCGCGAGCGCCGCCCGCGTCCCCCGTGTCCGCGGCCGCGAACCACACCGAGCTGTCCACGAACAGGCTCAGCGCTCTCCCCGCCACTCCGCCTCAAACGCCTCGCCAATGTACTCATCCTTGTGGCGGGCGATGTCGCTGCCGCCCGAGTCGCCGAGATCGAAGATCGCTTCGACTCCGACCGGCTGACGCGTCCCGCCGAGGTCAGCAGCGACCAGCCGGCGGACGTACTCGGCGAGCGAGACGCCGAGGTCCGCGGCTCTCGCCCTCGCCCGCCGGTGCAGCTCCCGGTCGAGCGTAATCTGAGTGCGTGCCATCATGATGGCTATATCATACCATCACCTTGACGCCCGCGCCCCCCGTGCCCTACCCTTCCTCGCGATGACGACTCCCGTCCGCAGCTCGTGGTGGGCCTGGCGCAGCGAGCGTGGCGGGCGCGTCGCCTGAGTCGGCAGGCACGACAGCCCGAAGCGCTCGAGACCCTCGCACCCCGAGGGTCTTTTTGTATCCGAAGGAGACGATGATCCGAACGCACACGAGAGCCGAGATCTCCGCCGATCTGATCACGCCGCTCGGCGCGTACCTGCGCCTGCGCGGCGGGGAGCCGAGCTTCCTGCTCGAGTCCGTCGAGCAGGGGCGGCTCGGCCGCTACAGCCTGCTCGGCTCCGGCTCGCGGCTGGTCGAATTCGAGGAGGCAGAACGGGCTGTCGAGGGGGGCGCGCCCGTCGTCGGCTACCTCGGCTACGACCACGTCGCCACGCTCGAGCCGACCGTGCCCCTCCCAGACGAGGGTCCCGAACTGCCGGAGAGCCTCTTCGTCGTCCCGCACACGCTCGTTCGCTTCGACCACCTGCTCGGGGTCGCCGAAGTGCTCGCCGGCGACCGCGACGAGATCGCCGAACGCCTCTCCGGCCCCCTCTCCGACCCCGCTCCGGCAGCGGGCGGCCGGCGCGGCACGACCCGGCGCTTCCCCACCCGGGAGGCCTACGAGGCGGGTGTCCGCCGCGCCAAGGAGTACATCCGCGCGGGCGACGCGTTCCAGATCGTCCTCTCCCAGCGCGCCGAGCGCGAGACGCCGGCGTCCGCGGTCTCGATCTACCGGGCGCTCAGGCGCGTCAACCCGTCCCCGTACCTGTTCCTGCTCGAGCTCGGCCCCGTCTCGCTCGTCGGCTCCTCCCCCGAGACGCTCGTCAAGCTCGAGGGAACGCGCGCCAGCGTGAACCCGATTGCCGGCACGACCCGCCCGGGCGAGGGCGACGAGGAGAGACTGCTCGCGTCCGAGAAGGACCGGGCCGAGCACGTGATGCTCGTCGACCTGGGCCGCAACGACCTCTCCCGCGTCTGCAAGGCCGGCACGGTTCGCGTCGAGCGACTGCTCCAGGCCGAGCGCTACTCGCACGTCACCCATCTCGTCTCCGAGATCGCCGGCGAGCTCGCCCCCGGCGTCAACCCCTTCGAGCTCCTGCGCGCCTGCTTCCCCGCCGGCACCGTGTCGGGAGCGCCGAAAGTGCGCGCGCTGCAGATCATCTCCGAGCTCGAGGGCTACCGGCGCGGCCCCTACGCGGGCGCTGTCGGCTACGCGCTCCCCGCCGGCAGCGCGTTCGACACCTGCATCGGGATCCGAATGATCGTGCTCGCGGACGGGGTCGCCCGCCTCCAGGCTGGCGCGGGCATCGTCGCCGACTCCGACCCGACCGCCGAGCACCAGGAGTGCCTGAACAAGCTGGCAGCGCTCGAGCACGCGCTCGACCTCGCGGAGGGCAGCGCATGAGCCGCGTGCTCCTGATCGACAACTACGACAGCTTCACGTACAACCTCGCGCACCTGCTCCAGGAGCTCGGCGCCGACGTCACCGTGATCCGCAACGACCGCATCGACGCGGACGGCGCCGAGGCGTTCGAGCCGACCCACCTCGTGATCTCCCCGGGACCCGGCCGACCCGCCGACTCCGGCGCGACGATCGAGATCGTCAGGCGGCTCGGCCCCCGGATGCCGACGCTCGGCGTCTGCCTCGGCCACCAGGCGATCGTCGAGGCTTTCGGCGGCGAGATCGGGCAGGCGAAGCGGCTCGTTCACGGCAAGGCAAGCCCGGTCGCCCACGACGGCCGCGGGCTCTTCGCCGGGCTGCCGAGTCCGCTCGAGGCGGGCCGCTACCACTCGCTCGCCGCGGTTCGCGTCCCCGACTGCCTCGAAGTCTGCGCGACCACCGAGGACGGCGAGGTGATGGCGGTCCGGCACCGCGAGCACCCGATCGACGGGATCCAGTTCCACCCCGAGTCGGTGCTGACCCCGTTCGGGCCCGAGCTCGGTCGCCGGTTCCTCCACGGGGCAGACGGGTGATCCAGGCCACGCTCGCCCGGCTCCTCGACGGGCGCGACCTCGGCCGCGCCGAGGCGCGCGCGGTCATGGACCAGATCATGGAGGGCGAGGCGACCCCGGCCCAGATCGGCGCGTTCCTGGTCGCGCTGCGGCTGAAGCGGGAGACGCCCGACGAGATCGCGGGCTGCGCCGAGGCGATGCGCGCGCACGTGCTCGCGGTCAGCCCGCGGCGCCGCGACCTCGTCGACACCGCCGGTACGGGCGGCGACGGCGCCCGTACGTTCAACATCTCGACCGCGGCCGCGCTCCTCGCCGCGGCCGCGGGTGCCGGCGTCGCCAAGCACGGGAACCGGGCCGTCTCGTCGGCGTCGGGCTCGGCGGACGTGCTCGAGGCGCTCGGCTTCGAGCTCGAGCAGCCCGCCGAGCGGATCGAGCGCTCGATCGACGAGCTCGGCTTCGGTTTCCTGTTCGCGCCGTCCCATCACCCCGCGATGCGCCACGCCGCCCCGGTCAGGCGGGAGCTGGGCACGCGCACCGTCTTCAACGTGCTCGGGCCGCTCACGAATCCTGCCGGGGCGCGGGCCCAGGTGGTCGGCGTCTACGACCCCGAGCTGGTGCCGACGATCGCCGCCGTGCTCGCCCAGCTCGGGGCGGAGCGCGCGTTCGTCGTCCACGGAGCCGACGGGATCGACGAGCTCTCCCCCACCGGGCCGAACCTCGTCTGCGAGGTCGCCGGCGGCTCGGTCACCCGGCGCGAGCTCGACCCGCTCGAGCTCGGGATCCCCCGCTGCGCCCCCTCGGCGCTCGCGGGCGACTCGCCGGCCGAGAACGCCCGCGCGATCAGGGAGATCTTCGCGGGCGCCCGCGGGCCGAAGCGCGACGCGGTCGCCCTGAACGCGGCCGGCGCGATCGCCGCGGCCGGCCACGCGCGCGACCTGCGCGAGGGGCTCGCGCTGGCGCACGAGGCGCTCGACTCCGGCGCTGCGGCCGCTCGGCTGGAGGAGCTTGTCGCGTTCTCGCGGGGCGAGCGGGCCGGACAGGTCCGGCCCCTACGGAGCGACGGAGAGGCTCGCTGATGGGGCGCTTCCGCGACGCGCTCGCCGGGCCGGACCTCGCCGCGATCGCCGAGGTCAAGCGCCGCTCCCCCTCCGCGGGCGACCTGCGACCCGACGCCGACCCGGCCGCCCTCGCCGGCGCCTACGAGAGCGCCGGTGCCGGCGCCGTCTCGATCCTCGTCGACCGCGAGCGCTTCGGCGGCTCCTGGGACGACCTGCGAGCCGCGCGGGCGGCCACGCGCCTGCCGCTCCTCGCCAAGGGCTTCTTCACCGGCGAGGACGACCTGCGCACGGCGAAGGAGGCCGGCGCGGACGCCGTGCTCCTGCTGCTACGCGACCTCGACGACGCGGGCGCCGTGCGGCTTCGCGCCTTCGCCGACGAGCTCGGCCTCGACACGCTCGTCGAGGCCCACGACGCGGCCGAGCTCGAGCGGGCCGTCGCGCTCGGAGCCGACCCGATCGGGGTGAACGCGCGCGACCTCTCGACGCTCCGGATCGACCGGGCCCGCCAGCTCGAGCTGGTCGCGGCGGCGCCGCGCGACCGGGTCGTCGTCGCCGAGAGCGGGATCGAGAATCGCGCCCAGGGGGCCGCAGCGGAGCTCGCCGGCGCCGAGGCGATCCTCGTCGGCTCGGCCCTGATGCGAGCCGCCGACCCCGGGGCGAAGCTCGCCGGGCTGCTCCGGCGCCCGCTCGTCAAGATCTGCGGGCTCACCCGCGAGGAGGACGTGGCCGCCGCGGCCGAGGCCGGAGCGGACCTGGCCGGCTTCATCCTCGCCGACACGCCGCGCCGCGCCCCCGCCGTGCTGGCGGTACCCGAGACGATGCTCTCGGTCGCCGTCTTCGTCGGCAGCCCGCAGCCGAGCGAGGCCGACCTCGTCCAGCTCTACGCCGAGGAGAACGGCCACCGCGCCCGCGACGCCGTTCTCTACCGGGACGGCCAGCCGGTGGCCGAGGTCGTCGACCTGCCCTGGCTCGGCGAGGACGAAAGCCACTGGCGGCGCGCCGCCGGGCGTCCCGGGCGGATCGTGCTCGCGGGCGGGCTCGGGCCGGAGAACGTGCGCGCCGCGATCGACGCCGCCCGTCCCTGGGCGGTCGACGCGGCGAGAAGCCTCGAGACGGCGCCGGGGATCAAGGACCGAGACAGGATTCGAGCATTCGTGGAGGCGGTACGCGCATGACACAGGCGGAAACGATCGGCACCTACGGGCCCTACGGGGGCCGCTACGTCCCGGAGACGCTCGTCCCGGCGCTCGACGAGCTCGAGGCCGGCTGGGCGGAGGCCCGGCAGGACACCGGCTACTGGGCCGAGCTGGACGGGCTCCTGCGCACGTTCGCGGGGCGCCCGACGCCGCTCTACCTGGCCGAGCGGCTCGCGCCCGGGCGGCGCGTCTACCTGAAGCGAGAGGATCTCTGCCACACCGGCGCGCACAAGATCAACAACGCGCTCGGGCAGGCGCTGCTGGCGGTCAGGCTCGGCAAGCGACGGGTCGTCGCCGAGACGGGCGCGGGCCAGCACGGCGTCGCGACCGCCACGGTCTGCGCCCGCTTCGGCCTCGAGTGCGTCGTCTACATGGGCGCGGAGGACATCCGCCGCCAGCACCCCAACGTGGAGCGGATGCGGCTGCTCGGCGCGCGCGTCGAGTCCGTCGAGATCGGCACGCGCACGCTCAAGGAGGCGATGAGCGAGGCGATCCGCGACTGGATCACGAACGTCGAGACGACCTACTACCTGATCGGCTCCTGCGCCGGCCCGCACCCCTACCCGGCGCTCGTGCGCGAGCTCCAGGAGGTGATCGGCCGGGAGGCGCGCGCGCAGATGCTCGAGGCGACCGGCCGGCTCCCCGAGGCCGTCGTCGCGGCCGTCGGCGGCGGCTCGAACGCGATCGGGATGTTTGCCGGCTTCCTCGACGACCCGGAGGTGCGCCTCGTCGGGGTCGAGGCCGCGGACGCGGCCAGTCTCGGGCGCGGGCGAACGGGCGTCTTGCACGGCTCCCGCTCGGCGATCCTCGCCGACGAGGACGGGCAGATCCTCGACGCGCACTCGATCTCGGCCGGTCTCGACTACCCGGGCGTCGGCCCCGAGCACGCGTGGCTCAGGGACACCGGCCGCGCCGAGTACCTGCCGATCACCGACGAGCAGGCGCTCGCGGCCTTTCACCTGCTCGCCGAGCGGGAGGGGATCATCCCGGCGCTCGAGCCGGCGCACGCGCTCGCGCAGGCGCTCCTGCTCGAAGAGGAGCTCGTGCTCGTCTGCCTCTCCGGTCGTGGCGACAAGGACCTCCAGACCGTGCTGGAGCGGGGGTGAAGCGGCTCTCGATCTACCTGATGGCGGGCGCCGAGACGCCCGAGCTCGCCGAGGCGGCCGTCGCGGGCGGCGCCGACCTGCTCGAGCTCGGCTTCCCGTTCTCCGACCCGCTCGCCGACGGGCCCGTGATCCGGCTCGCGGGTGAGCGGGCGCTCGCGGCCGGCATGCGCACCCGCGCGTGTCTCGACTGCCTGGCCGAGTGCCGCCGCCGCGTGGCGGTGCCGCTCGTCCCGATGACGTACGCGTCGCTGCTCGAGGCGTACGGCTACGAGCGCTTCCGAGACGACGCGCACGCCGCCGGCGCGACCGGGTTCATCGTCGCCGACCTCCCGATCGAGGCCCACCCCGAGCTGCCCCGGGTGCAGCTCGTCGCCCCCACCACCCCTTCCGAGCGGATCCGCCTCGCGGCGGAGCACACGGACGGCTGGCTCTACCTCGTCACGGTGACCGGGACGACCGGGGCGCGGTCGGCGCTCTCGAGCCAGCTCCCCGAGCTCGTCGAGCGCGCCCGCGCGGTCACCGATGTACCGCTCTACGCCGGCTTCGGGATCGGCACCCGCGAGCAGGCGGCCGCGGCCGCCGCGATCGCGGACGGGATCGTCGTCGGCAGCCGCGCGATCCAGGTCGCCGACGAGTCCGGTCCGGACGGCCTGCGCGCCTTCGTCGCGTCGCTCCGCGCGGCGATCGACGCGGTCTGAGGGGCCGGGCGACGCGGCGCGGAGCACGCCCGCTCCTCACGCGGAGCTACCCCGTCTCCTGCCACCTGGCTCGACATTGATGCCTGCCGCGATGGCACGCTCGTGCTCGGGTTCGTGCGCTATTCGCGCGTGATCGCAAATGACGGCCAGATCGCGATCCCAGTGCCAGAGCACGACGTCGCCTCCCGCTGCCTCGGCACATGCCGCGACCATGTAGTCGATCGGACGCCGCCGATGAGCGCCCGCACTCGACCGCGCCAGGTTCTTCAGCAGCTCGAACGCGCGATCCATGACGCTCTCCCCAACCGGTAGCCACCGCAGGTGGCGCCACACGGCCTGCCAGTCCTCGTCGAGCTCTGCAGCGCTGGCAGGGCCGGTCAACACCTCCAGCGCAACGGGAATGCAGGTGGCAATCTCGTCGGCCGCGAGCCGCTCGCCGAGGAGCTCGGGTAGGTACGTGCCCCGCCACTTCCTCGCGCCCAGCCAGATCGAGGAATCAGCCAGGTAGAGCGGCACCGAGCGCTACCCTCGCGGCTCGCGCCAGCGCGCCCAGATGGTCTCGTCGGGAAGCCGCAGCCTGCCCTCACGCACGTAGGATGCAGCCCTGCTCAGGGCAGCCCGCCGGTTGACGTCCCTCAGCGCGGAGTTGACCGTTTCCTTGATTCCGCGCGTGCCGAGATTCCGCGCGGCCTCGCTCAACTCCCGCTCGTCGACTTCGACTGTGGTCTTTCGCGTTGCCATGAGCAGTAGCTCCTTCTCCCGCGAGTATATCGACCACCCTCGGTTTCCCCTGTAGTTCCGCTCCCCAACATGCCGTATCAGCCGCCCCGGCCCGGTGGGCGCAGGACGGCGAACTGGTCGGTCACCTCGAGCCGGTGCAGGCGGAAGCGAAACAGCGCCGCCGGCCGGCCGCCGACGCGGCCGGGCTCGCGCCGGCCGCCGGTCGGCTCGAGCAGGCGGCGGCGCACGAGGATCCGCTGGAGGTTCGTCGCGGACACCTCGTGGCCGAGCGCGGCCACGTACAGATCCCGTAGCTCGGAGATCGTGAACTCGGCGGGCGCGAGCGCGAAGCCGATGTTCGTGTAGGAGAGCTTCGCGCGCAGCCGCTCCCGCCCGGCCGGCACGATCGCGGCGTGGTCGAACGCGAGCTGCGGCAGCTCGTCGAGCGGGTGCCAGCGGGTATCGGCGGGCAGAGCCGGATCGACGTCCGTGGGAACCAGCCCCAGGTAGGCGGTGGCAAGCTGCCACTCGGCGGGATGACGGCCGGGGCCGGACAGCGTCTCGAGCTGCTCGAGGTGCGAGAGCTCGCGTACGTCCACCTTCGCGGCGAGATGGCGGCGGATCGACGCCTCGAGCGTCTCCCCCGGGGCGAGATACCCGCCCGGAAGCGCCCAGAGGCCGGCGTGGGGCTCCTTCGCCCGCTGCCAGAGCAGCACCCGCAGCCTCTCGCCCCTGACCTGGAGCACCACGGCGAGCGTCGCGTGCGCCGGGCCCGCCGGTGCCGGAACGGCCGTGCTAGACTCTAGTTCAGGTTTTCGCTTCATGGTCGTAAACTAGCACGGATGCGCAGGAGATGACACGCCGAGAGCCTCGCTACGATCTGGTCGTCGTCGGCGGCGGGATCGCCGGCCTGTTCGCAGCGCTCTGCGCCGCGGGCGAGGGCCGGGTGGCGGTCGTCTCGCGCGGCTCCCCGCGCGCCACGTCGAGCTGGCACGCCCAGGGCGGCGTGGCAGCGGCGGTCGGAGCCGACGACTCCCCCGCTCTCCACGCGGAGGACACGCTGCGCGCCGGCCGCGGGCTCTCGAGCCCGGCCGCGACCGAGGTGCTGACGCGGGAGGCCGCTGCCCGCATCGTCGACCTGGTCGACCTCGGGGTCGAGTTCGACGAGGGGCTCGGGCTGGAGGGCGGTCACTCGCGCCGGCGGATCGTCCACGCGGGCGGCGGGGCCACCGGCGAGCGGATCGCGAGCGTGCTCGCCGGGCGCGTCCTCGACCATCCGGGCATCGACGTGCTCGACCGCCGGGTCGCGGGGCTCTGGACGGAGAGCGGCCGCTGCGTCGGCGTGCAGACCGACTCCGGGACCGTTGCCGGGCGCGCGGTCGTGCTCGCCACCGGAGGCATGGCTGCCCTCTGGGAGCGCACGACGAACCCGCCCGGGACCGTCGGCGAGGGCGTGGCGATGGCCTACCGGGCCGGTGCCGCGCTGGCCGACCTCGAGTTCGTCCAGTTCCACCCGACCGTCGTCGCGGGAAACGGGCTGCTCCTCTCGGAGGCATTGCGCGGCGAGGGTGCGCTGCTCCTGGACGGCGAGGGGCGGCGGTTCACCGACGAGCTGGCGCCGCGCGATGTCGTCGCGCGCGCGATCGACGAGCGCGGCAGCGTCGTGCTCGACCTCCGCCCCGTCGACCAAAGCCGCTTCCCCGCGTTGATGGAGAAGCTCGCTGACGCCGGCTTCGACCCGTCCGCCGCGCCGATCCCGGTCACCCCGGCCGCGCACTACACCATGGGCGGCATCGGCACCGACCTCGACGGACGCACGGAGGTGTCGGGTCTGTACGCGGCCGGCGAGTGCGCCTGCACCGGCCTGCACGGGGCGAACCGGCTTGCGTCCAACTCGCTGCTCGAATGCCTCGTGTTCGGACGCCGCGCCGCGCTCGCCGGTCTTGCCGAGCCGGGGCTCCCGCCGCGGCTCGCGCCCGCCCCGGAGCCGGTCGCTCCCGAGCCCGTCACGCCAGCGCTGCGCCGCGCGCTCTGGCAGGACGCCGGCCTCGTCCGCGACGCCGCCGGGCTCGAGCGGCTGCGCTCCGCCCCGCACCTGCTCGCCCGGCTCGTCGCCGAGTCGGCGCTCGTGCGGGCGGAGAGCCGGGGCAGCCACTTCCGGGTCGACCATCCCGCAGAGGATCCCGCCCTGCTCGTCCACGTCGTCCACCGCGTCGGCCGCGAGCCGGTACTCGAGCGCTGGCCGTGAACGTCGCCGAGGTCGTACGGGCTGCGCTCGCCGAGGACGTCGGACCCGGCGACGTGACGGCGGACGCGCTGTTTTCGCCGGGCGTCGCGGCACGCGCTGAGATCCGCCTGAAGGAGGCCGGCGTCGTCTGCGGCCTCGATGCGGTCGAGGAGGTGTTCGCCCAGCTCGACCAGTCCGTCCGCTTCGAGCGGCTCGCCGCCGAAGGCGAGCGGATCGACGCGGTGCCGGCCGCGATCGCGCGGCTCGAGGGTCCGGCCCGGGCGCTCCTCACGGGCGAGCGCACGGCGCTCAACCTGCTCGGCCGCCTCTGCGGGGTCGCGACGCTGACGCGCAGCTTCGTCGATGCCGTCGAGGGCACAGGCGCCGTGATCCTCGATACCCGCAAGACAACGCCCGGCCTGCGGGCGCTCGAGAAGGAGGCGGTCCGCTGCGGCGGCGGCCGAAACCACCGGCTCGGACTCCACGACGCGATCCTCGTCAAGGACAACCACCTCGCGCTCCTCGGCGGTATCGACGGGGCAGTCGAGCGCCTGCGCGCCGCCCGGCCCGACCTGCCCGTCGAGATCGAGGCCGACACGCTCGATCAGGTGCGCGAGGCCCTCGCGGCCGGCGCCGAGCGGATCCTGCTCGACAACATGCCGCCGGCCGGACTGGCGGAGGCTGTTCGCCTCGCCGCCGGCCGCGCCACGCTCGAGGCCTCGGGCGGCGTCTCCCTCCAGACGGTGCGGGAGATCGCCGAGACCGGGGTCGACTTCATCTCCGCGGGCGCGCTCACGCACTCCGCGCGCGCGCTCGACGTCTCCATGGAGGTCCTGCCGTGACCGTCTCTGCCACACCCATCGCCAGCTCCGTCGACGAGCTCCAGGAGGAGGTGCGGGAGCTCGCGCGCCTACGGGACGCGGTCATCCTCGCCCACAACTATCAGGTGCCGGAGGTCCAGGACGTTGCCCACTTCGTCGGGGACTCGCTCGGGCTCGCGCGGGAGGGCGCCCGCACCGATGCGCCCGTGATCGCGTTCTGCGGCGTCCACTTCATGGCGGAGACCGCGGCGATCCTCTCGCCGGAGAAGACGGTGCTCCTGCCCGACCTCGACGCGGGCTGCTCGCTCGCGGACTCGATCACGGCCGAGCAGCTGCGCGCCTGGAAGGCCCAGCATCCCGCCGCGGTCGTCGTCTCCTACGTGAACACGAGCGCCGAGGTGAAAGCCGAGTCGGACTACTGCTGCACGTCGGGGAACGCAAAGGCGGTGGTCGAGTCAGTTCCGGCCGACCGCGAGATCCTGTTCCTGCCCGACCTCTACCTCGGCCTCTGGGTCGAGCGCGTGACCGGGCGGCGGCTGACGATCTGGATGGGCGAGTGCCACGTCCACGCCGGCATCCGTCCCGCGGACATCGAGCGCTGGCAGGCCGACGCGCCCGACGCGGAGCTGCTCGTGCACCCGGAGTGCGGCTGCGCGAGCCAGTGCATGGCGTTCGGGAACGAGACCACGCACATCCTCTCGACGGAGGGCATGATCCGCTTCGCGAACGACTCGCCGAAGCAGCGCTTCCTCGTCGCGACCGAGACGGGGATCCTGCACCGCTTGCGCAAGGAGGCGCCCGGCAAGCGCTTCGAGGCGGTCTCCGAGGAGGCGATCTGCCGCTTCATGAAGATGATCACGCTCGAGAAGCTGCGCGACTCGCTGCGCGACCTGCGCCACGAGGTGACGGTGCCGCCGGACGTCGCCGCGCGCGCCCGCCTCGCGCTCGAGCGGATGGTGCAGACCGGGTAGGGGCGGGTCATGACCCGCCCCTACGTCGATTCCGTGTTGAGGGGTCTGTTGAGGGGTCTGACCCGGGGTCAGACCCCTCAACAATCCTCAACAATCGCGCGGCGACGTTAGACGTCCTCGTCGTCCCCGCTCGTGACGACGTTGACGACCTCGCACCCGACGGCCGTGTCCTCGGCGCGGATGTACGCCTGGTCGTAGCCGGGACCGCAGTTGACGTAGTCCGGCTGGTCGTCGCCCGCACGTGAGAACAGCACGTCGTCGCCGGAGCCTCCGTACAGCGTGTCCCGGCCGAAGCCACCGCCGAGACCGTCGTTGCCGCCGCCGCCCCAGAGAACGTCGTTGCCCGCGTTCCCGCGCAGGCGGTCGTCGCCGTCGCCGCCGGAGACGCGGTCGTTGCCATCCCCGCCCCGGACGCGGTCGTTGCCGCCGTCCCCGCGGAGCAGGTCGTGGCCGCCGAGCCCCTCGAGGGTATCGTCCCCGCCCTTGCCGTAGATCTGGTCGGCAGCGGCGGTGCCGACGAGGGTATCCGGGCCGCCGGTGCCGACGATCACCGCCGCCGCGGCCGCCGAGACGACCGCGAGCGCGCCAACACCGACCAGCACAGCCATGAACGATTTCCGTTTCACCGTGACCTCCCGTGTCCGAGGATCAGCTCCGTCGAGGCGAAGCGAATCACCGCCCCGCAAAGCTCCGATGCGCATTCCGTGAGGAACCTGTACGGATCCGTGAGGAAGCCGTGAGGACAAACCCCGATCGAGGGAGGGCAGCCCGGATAACGTTCGCCCGTGGCCATCCTCGACTCCCGCGCCGACTCGGCCGCTCCGGCCTTCGCGCGGAACCGCACGCGCATGGAGGAGCTCGTGGCGCAGCTCAGGGCGCGGACGGCCGAGGTGGCACGCGGCGGGCCCGCCCAGGCGGTCGAGCGCCACCGCGCCCGGGGCAAGCTCCCGGCTCGCGAGCGGATCGACCGCCTCTGCGATCCCGACTCGGCGTTCCTCGAGCTGAACGCCCTCGCCGCGCTCGACCTCTACGACGGAGACGCGCCCTCGGCGGGGATCGTGACCGGGATCGGCTCGATCGAGGGGACGGAGTGCGCGATCGTCGCCAACGATGCCACCGTCAAGGGCGGCACCTACTACCCGCTCACTGTCAAGAAGCACCTCCGCGCCCAGGAGGTCGCCGAGCAGAACCGGCTGCCGTGCGTCTACCTCGTCGACTCCGGGGGCGCGTTCCTGCCGCTGCAGGCCGACGTCTTCCCCGACCGCGACCACTTCGGGAGGATCTTCTACAACCAGGCGCGCATGTCCGCGCAGGGGATCCCCCAGATCGCAGCGGTGATGGGCTCCTGCACCGCCGGCGGCGCCTACGTCCCGGCCATGTCCGACGAGACCGTGATCGTGCGGGGCACCGGCACGATCTTCGTCGGCGGCCCGCCACTCGTGAAAGCCGCGACCGGCCAGGACGTAACTGCGGAGGAGCTCGGCGGCGCAGACGTCCACACGCGCACCTCCGGCGTCGCCGACCACTACGCCACCTCCGACGAGCACGCACTCGCGCTCGTGCGCCAGATCGTCCGCAACCTGAGCCGGGCCAAGCCGGCGCCGCCCTGGGAGGTCGAGCAACCGGAGGAGCCGCTCCACGACCCCGCCGACCTGTACGGGATCATCCCGGAGGACACGCGCGTCCTCTACGACGTCCGCGAGGTGATCGCGCGCCTCGTCGACGGGTCGCGCTTCCACGAGTTCAAGGCGTTGTACGGGGAGACGCTCGTCTGCGGCTTCGCCCGCATCGAGGGCTTCCCCGTCGCGATCCTCGCCAACAACGGGATCCTGTTCTCCGAGTCGGCGCTCAAGGGCGCCCACTTCGTCCAGCTCGCCTGCCAGCGACGCGTGCCGCTCCTGTTTCTCCAGAACGTGACCGGCTTCATGGTCGGGCGCGAGTACGAGGCCGGCGGGATCGCGAAGGACGGTGCCAAGCTCGTCACCGCCGTCGCCTGCGCGCAGGTGCCGAAGCTCACCGTGGTGATCGGCGGCTCCTTCGGCGCCGGCAACTACGGCATGTGCGGCCGCGCCTACTCGCCGCGCCAGCTCTGGATGTGGCCGAACGCCCGCATCTCCGTGATGGGCGGAGAGCAGGCCGCCACGGTGCTCTCGCTGGTCGGCGACGTCGACGTCGACGAGATCCGCGCCAAGTACGAGCGCGAAGGCAGCCCCTACTACTCGACCGCCCGCCTGTGGGACGACGGCGTGATCGACCCGCTCGACACCCGCCGCGTGCTCGCGCTCGGGATCTCCGCCAGCCTCAACGCCCCGATCCCCGAGACGCCGTTCGGCGTCTTTCGCATGTGAGGTCGAGCGGATGAGCGCGGTCAGAGTCGGGCGGGACGGGCACGTGCTGCAGGTCGCGCTCGCGCGCCCCGAGCGACGAAACGCGTTCGACGCCGGGGTGGTCGCCGAGCTCGCGGCCGCGTTCGCAGACGTCGGCGACGCGCGCGCCGTCCTCCTCTCCGGCGAGGGCCCGAGCTTCTCCGCGGGCGCGGACATCGAGTGGATGCGGGCTTCGGTCGAGCTGACCGGGGAGGAGAACGTCGCCGACGCGCTGCGCCTGCGGCGCCTGCTCGAGGCGATCGACAGCTGCCCCGCCCCCGTCGTCGCCCGCGTCCAGGGGCACGCGTTCGGCGGCGCTGGCGGCCTCGTTGCCGCAGCCGACATCGCCCTGGCGGCCGAGGACGCGCTGTTCGCGTTCACCGAGGTGAAGCTCGGGATCGTCCCGGCCGTGATCTCCCCGTTCGTGCTCGCCCGCATCGGTCCCGGAGCGGCGCGGCGCTACTTCCTGACCGGCGAGCGTTTCGACGCGCGGGCCGCGCTTCGGATCGGCCTCGTCCACGAGGTCGCGGCCGACCTCGACGCCGCCTGCGAGCGCGTGCTTGCCGAGCTCCTGGCCGCCGGGCCCGAGGCCGTGCGCGCCGCCAAGCGGCTCGTCCTCGACGCGCCGCTCGGGGACGAAACCGCGCAGCGGATCGCCGAGCGCCGCGCGAGCGCCGAGGGGCAGGAGGGGCTGCGGGCGTTCCTCGAGAAGCGCCGTCCCGCCTGGCGCGTGCCCTAGCCCGGACCCGGCGCCCCGGTCGCCGGCCCGTCGAGTCGCTGGCGCACGCGCCGCAGCAGCGTCTCCGGGCTGAACGGCTTCTCGAGCAGGGCGACGTCGGGGTCGAGCACGCCGTGGTGGACGATCGCGTTCTCCGTGTAGCCAGAGATGAAGAGGACGCGCAGGCCGGGCCGCGCGGCCACCAGGCGCGCAGCCAGGTCGCGGCCCGTCTCGCCCGGGAGGACGACGTCGGTGACGAGGAGATCGATTCCCGCACGGTACTCCCGGCTCGCGCGCTCGCCCTCGCGCGCGTCTCGCGCCTCGATCACCGTGTAGCCGCCGCGCCGCAGCACCCGGCAGGCGAGCCGCCGCAGAGCGTCGTCGTCCTCGACGAGCAGGATCGTCTCCGACCCGGTCAGCCGCTCGGGCTGCGTCTCCTCGCCGCCGCCCGGGTGAGCCTCGCCCCACGCGACCGGCAGGTAGATCTTGAACGTCGTCCCGCGCCCGGGCTCCGAGTAGACGAACACGTGCCCGCCGGACTGCCCGACGATGCCGTAGACGGTCGCGAGGCCGAGCCCGGTGCCCGTCTCCTTGGTCGTGAAGAACGGCTCGAAGATCCGGCTCTTCGTCTGCTCGTCCATGCCGACGCCCGTGTCGCTGACCGTGAGCAGCACGTACGCGCCCGGCTCGACCTCGGCGTGGCCGAGTGCGTAGCCGGGGTCGAGCTCGGCGCCCGCCGCCTCGATCGTCAGCCTGCCGCCCGCCGGCATCGCCTCGCGAGCGTTGACGGCCAGGTTCAGGAGCACCTGCTCGAGCTGCGTCGGGTCGACGACAACGGGGGCAAGATCGGCGTCGATATGGGTCTCGATCTCGACGTCCTCGCCGAGCAGCCGGTCCAGCATGCCCACCGTCCGGCCGACCAGGTCGCCCAGGTCGGTCAGCCGCGGCTGGAGCACCTGGCGGCGGCTGAACGCGAGCAACTGCCGCGTCAGACCGGCCGCGCGCTCGGCAGCGGTCCGGATCTCCTCGCAGTCGGCCCGCAGGGGGTCGTCCGGGCCGATCCGGTCGAGCGCGAGCTCGGCGTAGCCCGTGATCGCGGTCAGGATGTTGTTGAAGTCGTGGGCGATCCCCCCGGCGAGCCGGCCGATCGCCTCGAGCTTCTGCGACTGGCGGAGCTGCTGCTCGAGCTGGCGGCGCTCCGTTACGTCCTGCACGGTGCCGCGAACGGTCTCGGCCCCGGCATGCTCGCCCCGCTCGCGCACGACCCGTTGGCTGCCGTCCGGGCGGAGCACCCGGAACTCGATGTCGTAGGCCTGGCCGTCGTAGCGGGCCCTGTCGACCGCGTCGCGCACGGACTCGCGGTCCTCGGCGTGGACGCGGGCCTCGACGAGCTCGATGTCGACCGGGATCTCCCTGGGCTCGTACCCGTAGATCCGGTAGGTCTCGTCCGACCACGCCACGGCGTCGGGCCCGAACCGGCGCTCCCAGCTCCCGACGTGCGCGATCGCCTGCGCCTGGCGCAGGCTCGCCTCGCTCGCGCGGAGCGCCTCCTCCGCCCGCTGCCGCCGCACGGCGGCGCCGAGCACCTCCGCCACCTCCTCGAGCAGGTCGACCTCGTCGCGCGAATAGGCCCTCGGGGATCGGGAGTGGGCACCGAGCACGCCGAACGGGATACCGTTCGAACCGGAGATCGTCACGCTGATCCCGCTTCTGACGCCGTGCCGCTCGAGCAATTCGGGGCGCTCGAACCGACTCTCGGTGCCGACGTCTCCGGTCACGACGGGCTCACCGCGGGCGAGCGTGTAGCCGGCCTGGGACCCCGGCCCCGTTGGCACGGTCGCGCTTCCCACCTCCCCCTCCCGCCAGCCCACGCCGGCGCGGAGCAACAGCTCCTCGCCCCCGGGCAGGAGCTCGAGCACCTTCACGTGCTCGATCCCGAGCGCAGCAGCTACGCCGCGCACCGCGGTCTCGAGGATCTCCTCGAGCGTCCCCTCTTCCAGGGCTGCCTCGCCGAGGCCCGCGACGAGCGCCTTCGTCCGTGCCTGGGTCTCGAGCTTGCGGGCGGTCGCGTTGAAGCTCGCGGCCAGCTCGCCGAGCTCGTCGCGCGCGCTCGTCTCGACGCGGTAGCCGAGCTCGCCCGCCTCGATCCGCCGGGCCGCGTCCGTGACACGCCGGATCCCGCCCGCCACGTGCCGGGCCACCCCGAGCGCGACCGCGGCGCCGAGCAGGATCCCGCCGCCGATCGCCAGGAGCGTCCAGCGCCGAGCCCGGTCGTTCGCGTCGTCGATCTCCACGATCCGGACGGCGGCCGCAGCCTCGTTGACGACCACGAGCGAGTCCAGTTCGGCCTCGACGGCCTCGAATAGCGTCCTCACCCGGCCCTCGGCCGCCTGCTCGGCCTCACCCCTCTCGCCCGCCCGACCGGCGGCAAGCGTCAGGTCGTCCCGGGCGCTGGCGTAACCCTCCCAGGCCGCCCGCAGCCGCTCGAGACCCTGGAGCTTCGCTGGGTCATCCCACAGCGCCGCGAGCCCGTCGAGCCCCTCGGCGACGGTCGCGTCGAGCGATGCGAGCTCGCCTTCGATTGCCCCCCGCTCCGCCGGCGTGTCGGCGAGCACGTGCAGCAGTACCTGCGCCCGCACGCGTTCGACGTCATCGCTCACGCGCCCGATCATCATCAGTGCGGCCAGCTCCCGCTCGCCGATCCGCTCGGCCCGATCGCCGGCGTCACCGGCGGCGCGGAGCCCGATCCAGCCCACCAGGCCAGTGACGACGAGTACGGAGGAAAAGCCCGCGAGGAGCTTGAGCGCCACACGGGACCTCGGCCGGCCCGGCCAGCGTCGCGCGATTTGCCTCAAGCGGTAACGGTAGCAGCTCCCTCGGGAGGTCAGGCCACGCCGTAGCATTGCGCCCGTGCCGGACGGCGCTCCAGCGATCCGCAAGCTGCTCGTCGCGAACCGCGGCGAGATCGCCGCGCGCGTCTTCCGCACCTGCGAGCGGCTCGGGATCGCCACGGTCGCCGTCGCGGCGCCCGACGAGCGCGGCGCCTTCCACACGCGCCGCGCCGCGGAGGTGCACGAGGTCGCAAGCTACCTCGACTCGGGCGCCCTGGTGCGGGCCGCGCTCGAGAGCGGAGCGGACGCGGTCCACCCCGGCTACGGCTTCCTGGCCGAACGCGCCGACTTCGCCGAGGCGGTGCTCGCGGCGGACATCACCTGGGTCGGGCCGCCGCCGGCCGCGATGCGACTCGCCGGGGACAAGCTCGAGGCGAAGCGCGTGGCCGCAGCCGCGGGCGTGCCGGTGCTCGAAAGCGGCGAGCCCGGCGAGGTAGGCTTCCCGCTGATCGTGAAGGCGGCCGGGGGCGGCGGCGGGCGCGGCATGCGCGTCGTCCGCAGCGAGGAGGAGCTCGAGGCAGCGCTCGCCGCGGCCAGCCGGGAAGCCGGGGCGAGCTTCGGCGATCCCCGCGTCTACTGCGAGCGCCTGCTCGAGCGCCCCGCCCATGTCGAGGTGCAGCTCCTGGCCGACCGCCACGGCGCCGTCAGCGCGCTCGGCGAGCGCGACTGCTCGGTCCAGCGCCGCCACCAGAAAGTGCTCGAGGAGAGCCCCTCCCCCGCCGTCGACGACGCCATGCGGGAGCGTCTCGCCGCCGACGCGTGCGCGCTCGCCCGCGCGGTCGGCTACGAGGGCGCGGGCACCGCCGAGTTCCTCGTCGCCGGCGGCGAGCACGTCTTCATCGAGCTGAACGCGCGCCTCCAGGTCGAGCACCCCGTCACCGAGCTCGTTACCGGGCGCGACCTCGTCGAGGAACAGCTCCGGATCGCGGCGGGCGAGCCGCTCGGACCGGCACCACAGCGAAGCGGCCACGCGGTCGAGGTGCGCCTCTACGCGGAGGACCCGCTCACGTTCCTGCCTCAGGCCGGGACCGTCGAGCGGCTCGCGCTGCCGGCCGGGATCAGGGTCGACTCCGGGGTCGAGGAGGGCGACGCGATCCCGGTCGCCTACGACCCGCTGATCGCGAAGCTCGCCGCGCACGGCGCGACGCGCGCGGACGCGCTGGCCGCGCTCGCCGGGGCGCTCGCGAGGACGCGCGTGTCGGGCACACGCACGAACCTCCCCTTCCTGCGCTGGCTCGTCTCACACCCGGTCGTCCATGCGGGCAGCGCGACGACCGCGTTCCTCGACGAGCACCCCCCGCTCTCGCGGCAGCGACGGCCGCGGCCGCCCTGGGACGGCTACTGGCGGGCCGGTCGCGACCCCGGCGCGCCGCCGCCGCCGCTCCTGCCGGCTCCCACGGTCGAGTCGGCCGGGCAGGGAGCGGATGGCGGCGCCGAGCACTCCGTGCTCGCGGCGCCGATGCCCGGGACGGTCGTCAGCGTCCTCGTCATGCCCGGCGACCGGGTCTCCGCCCGCCAGACGCTGCTCGTGCTCGAGGCGATGAAGATGGAGACCCCGGTCGTCTCGCCCTACGACGCCGTCGTCAAGCGGGTGCATGTGTCCGCGGGCGACCGGGTGGCCGCGCACACCGTGCTCGTCGAGCTCGAGGAGTGAAGCGGCTCAGCCGGGGAGCGCGAGCGCTCGTTCCGCGGCGGCGGCGGCACGCGCGGCGGCGGCGGCGGCAAGCTCGACACGCCGATCGGCGCCCCGGCCGGCGAGGTTGATCGCGACGAGATTCGCGGCCGCGCGCGCGCTGGCCGCTGCGAGCGAGGCGGCAGTTGTGGCGTCGCCGCGAAGGTTGCGGTTGCCCCGCTCGGCCACCTCGACGGCGAGCTCGGCGGCCTCGGCGGCGAGCCCCGCAAGCTCGAGTGGCACCTCGGCGGCGCGTCCCAGCGCCAGCGCGAGCGCCCGTTCGCGCTCGCCGGCGTCGGGCTCGCGCGGCAGCCGCAGCGCCGCCAGGACATCCGCGTAGGCACGCCCGTCCTCGACTGCCAGGAGCTCGACCCGGGCACGTAGGGCCTCGGCTTGCGCTGCAGCCTGCTCCGCCCCGTTCCACGTCCCGCCGGAGAAGCGCGCGGACATGACGACGAGCGCCGCGGCGAAGCCGAGCACGATCGCGCAGACGGGCCCCCCGGCCGGATCCGGCGTCCGCGCGGCAACGTCGTCGAGGAGACGGCGCAGGGGCAGATCGAACAGCCGGGGCCCGTTCGTCGTCACGCCGCCTATCGTACGGGCGTACCGCTCGACGAGCGCGTCAGGAGAGGAGCTGCTCGAGCCTGAGCGCGAGCGCCAGCTCGCCCTCGACCTTGATCCGTCCGAGCATGAACGCGGTCGCGGCCTTCGTCTCGCCCGAGAGCAGCTTGAGCAGTGTCTGCTCCTTCAGGCGGATCACGCAGTCGGCGGCGCCGTCGCCCTCCTCGACGGTCGCCCGTCCGTCCACGATCGCGACGCGCCAGCACCCGGCACCCTCGACGTCGAAACGGTAGGACACTGTCTGCCCGGAGAGGCGCGCGGGGTCGAGCCGCGCCTCCAGGCCGTCGAAGAACTCACGCGCGCTTGCCGCCACCGTCTCCTCCTCGGGCTCGCTCAGGGTGTCGCCGCCGGGGCCTGTTCTACCAGGCGCCCGGATCGGGGGGAGGGTAAGCCGAGCGCGACGAACGCCCCCAGCAACGGCCCGATCGCCGTGGCGAGGACGGCGGTGCGCAGGTCGATCGCGTCCGCGACCGCGCCGAGCGTGACCGCGAAGATCCCGCCGAGACCGATCGCGAGCCCGACGGACAGCCCCGACGCCATTCCCAGCCGGCGCGGCAGGTACTCCTGCGACAGCACCGTCGTGACGCCGAAGGTGCTGATGATCAGGGCCCCCGCGGTGACGAGCGCGACGTCGCCGCCGACGCCGCCGACCAGGACGTAGGCGAGCACGAGCGGCGCGGTCGCCACGTGGGTCGCGACGATCACCGGCTTGCGGCCGAAGCGATCGGCGAGGGGGCCGCCGACCAGCGTCCCGGCCGCGCCGGCCAGCAGGAACATCGACAGGAGCCGCGTCCCCGCCTGTTCGGTTCCGCCCTTCGCCACCTCCCACAACGGCACGAACGTGAACAGGCCGTAATGGGCAACGCTGCGCAGGACGACCACGCCCTGCAACAGCGCGAACGCTCCGACACGATCGGGCTCCCGCGACTCGCGCGTCCGCCGCTCGCCGGCCGCGATGAAGCTGCCGAGGTAGCTGCGCTCCCGCAGCAGGTATCCGGCGACGAGCAGGCCCGGGACGACGAGGAGCAGGCCTCCCCCGAGCCCGAGCGCGAGCACGAGCACGGAAGCGTAGAGCGGTCCGAGCCCGAAGCCGACATTGCCGCCGACCGAGAACACCGCCATTCCGGTCGCCCGCCTCGTGCCGCTGACGTAGCTTGCGAGCTTCGACCCCTCCGGGTGGTAGGCGGCGACACCGAACCCGCCGGCGAGCACGGCGAGCAGGAGCAGCGGGTAGCTCGGCGCCACGGCCGCCAGCCCCACCCCGGCGCCGGCCAGCGCGACACCGCCGGGCAGCAGCCACAGCGCCCCCCGTCGGTCCGACCAGGCCCCGAACACCGGCTGCACGACCGAGGAGCTGAGCGTGGCAACGAGCACCACGACGGCGGCGAGCGTGTAGGAGAGATCGAGCTTCGGAACGAGGAACACGAGCAGGGCCGGGACAGCCCCCTGGGCGAGGTCGGTGGCGAGGTGCCCCGCCGACAGACTCGCCATTGCCCGCCGGTCGACACCCTCGCCCACGCGGCGAGGATACCGGGCTACGCGGGCTGAAGGCCCGGGGTGTTCCCTGCGATCAGCGCCAGCGCGAGAGCCTGGTTGGCCCTGACGATCGCCCCGCGGTTGCGCTCGAGCTCCTCGCGCCCGGCGCAGCCCGCGCGCAACCGCTCGCGCTCGCGCCCGAGCTCGAGCAACTCGCGCTGCAACGCCTCCACTCGCTGACTCCCGCCGTTTCCTGTCATGCCGCCCCTCTCGTGTTGTCGGCACGGCCGCCAGGAGCTTGAGCGCAGGCGACCGAACGCGACCACCCTAGCGCGACCTTCGGATACGATGCGGCGCCTCATGGAGATCACCGTGATCGCAGGGCCCCCGGAATCCGCCACGGCGGACTTCCTGGCGTTCCCCGTGACCGCAGAGCCCTCGCTCGGCGGCCCCGGCTCCACCCTCGATGGCGCCCTCGACGGGCGCCTCGGGCACCTCGTGCAGGACGGGGAGCTGAAGGGGAAGACCGGCGACGTGACACTCGTTCACACGCTCGGCCAGCTCGGCGCGCACCGTGTCGTCGCAGCCGGCGTGGGCAAGCGGGAGGAACTCGGCGCCGACTCGCTGCGCACCGCGGCCGCGAGGGTCGCCGCCCGTGCCGGGGGGCTTCGCGGCGGCACGGTCGCCTGGGCGCTCGACGACACGCTGCCGGTTGCGGTCGAGGAGCAGGCACGGGCGATCGTCGAGGGCACCATCCTCGGCTCCTACGACGCCGGCCGCCGGAAGACCCGTGGAGAGCGGCTCCGCGCGATCGAGCGTCTCTGCCTGATCGGCCCCGCCGCCGTCGTGCAGCCCGCGCGGCGCGCCGGGATCGGGGCCACCTGGGCGAACCGCTGCCGCGACCTCGTCGACGCGCCCGCGAACGAGCTGACGCCCGCCGAGCTGGCGCAACGCGCCGTGGCGATCGCAGGTGAGGTACCGCACCTGTCGGCCGAGATCCTCGGCCCCGCGGAGATCGCGGAGGCCCGGATGGGGGCGTTCCTCTCGGTAACCCGCGGCAGCGCGGCCGAGCCCCGCCTGATCGTTCTGCGCTACGACCCGCCGGACGCACGCGAAGGCGTCGTGCTCGGCCTCGTCGGCAAGGCGATCACGTTCGACTCGGGCGGCATCTCGCTGAAGCCGTCCGGCCGCATGGACGAGATGAAAGGAGACATGGCCGGCGGCGCCGCCGTGCTCTGCGGCCTCGGCGCGATCGCCGAGCTGGCCGTGCCCGTGTCGGCGCTCGCCGTCGTGCCGGCCTGCGAGAACATGCCGAGCGGCACGGCGACCCGTCCGGGCGACATCGTGACGGCGCTCGACGGAACCACGATCGAGGTCACTAACACGGACGCCGAGGGCCGCATGGTGCTCGCCGACGCGCTCGTGTGGGCGCGGCGCAACGGCGCCACCCACCTCGTCGACCTCGCGACCCTGACCGGGGCGGTCGTAGTCGCACTCGGCGATTTCTACGCCGGCCTGCTCGGAAACGATGACGCGTGGATCGCGGAGGTGCGCGCGGCCGCGGAGGAAAGCGGCGACCACGCCTGGCCGCTGCCGCTCCACCAGACGTACCGCCGCTACATCCGCTCCCCCTACGCCGACCGCAAGAACTCGTCCGACCTGCGCCAGGCGGGACCGATCTATGCGGCCAGCTTCCTGAAGGAGTTCGCCGGCGACGGTCCCTGGGCCCACCTCGACATCGCCGGAACCGCCTCGCTCGAGCGAAGCCGGGGCGACTACTACACGGGCAAGGGCGCGACCGGCTACGGGGTGCGGCTGCTCCTCGCACTCGCCGAGCGCGCGGCGGCCTGAGCGACCGCCTGGACACGTGGGCCCGTCCGGGCGCCGCAACGCGGCGCCCGGACGGGCCGTGCGGAAGCCGCTACGCGTTCGCGCAGGCGACCTCGAGCCCGAGCGCGGTGGACTCGGGGGTCGGGACCCACGGCACCGCGTCGGCAATATTCTCCTTGGTCACGACGAGCGCAGGGGTGATGCACAGCTTCTGGCTCGGCTCGACGCCGTCCCGGATGAAATCGACGAGCCGCTTGAGCGCCATCTGCGCCTCCTGGGCGGGCGACCACGCGGCCGTCGCGGCGATCTCGCCGGACTCGACCGCGGCCAGGCCGTCCGGCGAGCCGTTCTGGGAGACGACCGTGACCTGGCCCTCCTTGCCGGCCGCCTTGATCGCGGCCAGCGCACCGATCGCCATGTCCTCGTTGTGCACGAACGCGACCCTCAGATCCGGGTTCGCGGTCAGGATGTCGGCCATGGCCGTCTGCGCCTTCGCGCGATCCCAACCGCCCTCGATCTCCGCGACGATCTCGAGAGCGGAGTTCGACGCGATGCCCTCCTTGAACGACGCCGTGTAGGCTTCCGCGTCGCCGCGGCCGAGCAGCCCCTGGATGATCGCGACCTGGCCGCCGTCCGGAACGTTCGTAGCCACCCACTCGCCGATCATCTTGCCGGTCTGGTCGGTGGAAGCCTGGACGAACACCGTGCCCTGATCCTCGATCTCGGGCGCATAGCCGTAGAGAACCGCGGTCGGGATGCCCGCCTCGTTCGTCTTCTGCAACGCCGCCTCCAGCGAGGAGCGACCGACCGAGAACACGATCATGCCGTCCACACCCTGCTGGATCGCGTCCTCGACGTTCGCGATCTCCTTCTCCGGCTTGCCGTCCGAGTTGAGCACGATCAGCTCGACGCCGAGCTCCGCCGCCGCAGCCTTCGCGCCGTCGACGCCCCGCTCGTAGTAGTCGAACGGGCCGGTCTGGATGAACGCGATCTTCAGCGTCTCCGCCGGTGCCTCCTCGGTGGCCGGTGCCTCCTCGGTGGCCGGTGCCTCCTCGGTGGCCGGAGCCTCCTCGGTGGCGGGCGCCTCCGTCGTTGCAGCCGGCTCCGCCTCGTCCGAGCCGCCGCACGCGGCCGCGGCCACCGCGAGCGCCACGACGAGCGCAACGAGCCACGCCAGCCGCGCCAGCCCCTTCAATCTCCGTCCGTCAGTCATCCGTCCTCCCCTTCTCGTCAGCGTTGGAAACGAAACTACGGTCTTCTGCTCGTCAGCGTGTCCTCTGGCTCATCACCGCGATGACGATCACCCCTCCCTGCAGCACGTACTGGTAGGCGCCCGACACTCCCAGGAGATTCAGGCTGTTCGAGATCACACCGAGCAGCAGCACTCCCAGCAGCGTCCCGACGATGGTTCCCCGACCGCCCGCGAGCGGCGTGCCGCCGACCGCGACCGCCGCGATCGCCTGGAGCTCGTAGCCGGAGCCCATCAGGGGCTGGGCGGAGGCGATCCGGGCGGTGAGAAGGAAGGCGGCGATGCTGACGAGGAAGCCGGAGACCGCGTAGAGCAGGATCTTCGTGCGCTTCACGCGCAGGCCGGCGAGCCGCGCTGCCTGCTCGTTCCCGCCGAGCGCGTAGAGTCGCCGCCCGAACACCGTGTAGCGAAGGACGAGCCCGCAGCAGAGCATCACGAACCCCGCGATCCAGACCGGGTACGGCAGGCCCGCCAGGCGCCCCGTCGCGACCGAGAGCAGGCGCCCGTCGATGTTCGAGATCGGCACGCCGCTCGTGATCTGGATCGCGATGCCCTGCAGCAGGATCATCACCCCGAGCGTGACGACGAACGGATGGGATGGGCACCAGGCCGCCAGGGCCCCGTTGCAGCCGCCGATCACGATCGCCAGTGCGATCCCCGCCAGGATGGAGATCCCGAGCGGGACACCGCTCCCCATCATCGTCGCGGCGACGACGGCGACGACCGACATCATGGATCCCACCGAGAGATCGATCCCGCCGGAGACCATGAGCAGCGTCATCGCGGAGGAGACGATCGCGAGCACGCTGATCTGGAGCAGGATGTTGCGCAGGTTGTCGAACGTCAGGAAGACGTCCGACCGTGTCGCCGTGACCGTGGCGAGCACGAGCAGGACACCTGTCAGTGCCAGCGTGGCCGTTCTCGGCGCGGCCCAGCGCAGCGCACGCTCCCTCAGCGTCACTTCCTTTACATCGACGGTCGTCGCAACCACTCGTCCTCCTCTCGTCAGCTGCTGCGGGCGGTCGCGCCGGTCGCCGCGGCCATGATCCGTTCCGAATCGAACGGGGCCGGGAATGACGCTGTCACGCGGCCGCGGGCCATGACGGTGATCCGGTCGGAAAGCGCCGTCAGCTCGCGCAAGTCGGAGCTTGCGAGCACGACCGCGACGCCCTCGCTCACGAGCTCCCGCACGAGCCGGTGGATGTAGGCCTTCGCTCCGACGTCCACGCCGCGCGTCGGCTCGTCGAGGATCAGCACCTTCGGCTCGGCGAAGAGCGCGCGGCCGAGCACGACCTTCTGCTGGTTTCCGCCCGACAGCGTGCGGCCGTGCGCCTGTGGGTTCCGCGGTCGCACGTCCAGGCGCTCGAGCAGCGCCCCGGCGCTTCGGGCCTCGAGCGCACGCGACACGAATCCCCGGCGGCTCGCCTTGTCGTAGCGGGAGAACACGATGTTCGTCGCCTGGGAGAGGTCGGCGAAGAGGCCGGCGGACAGGCGGTCCTCGGGAACGAGGAGCACACCGGCCCGGATCGCCTCGGCGGGAGAGGACGGAGCGTAGCGTCTCCCGTTCAGCGTCATCTCGCCCTCGTCGGCCGAGAACAGCCCCGCGAGGATCGACGACAGCCGCGTCCGGCCCGAGCCGACGATGCCCGCGAGGCCATGAACCTCACCGGGGCGGATATCGAGGTCGATCCCGACGAGACGCCGGCCCTGGCCCACGCCCCGCAGCGACAGGACGGGCTCGACGCTGCTCTCGTGGCGCTCGCGCGCCTCGGCGCGCTCCTGCGCGACGAGCTCGCGGCCGGCCATCGCCGCCACGAGCGTCTCCTCGTTCAGCTCGCCCACCGGCCGATCGGCGACCACGAGCCCGTCGCGCATGACCACGACGCGCTGGCAGATCTCGAAGATCTCCTCGAGCCGGTGGGAGACGTACACGACCGCCGCGCCCGACGCCGCCAGCCGGCGGATCAGCTCGAACAGACGCTCGGTCTCCGCGGGGCCGAGCGCGGCCGTCGGCTCGTCGAAGAACAGCACGCGGGCACCCGCACCGAGGTTGCGAGCAACCTCGACGAGCTGGCGATCTGCCGGGGAGAGCGCTTCGACCGCCACCCCGATCGGCACCTGCGCATCGATCTCGGCGAGCAGGCGCGCCGCCCGCTGGCGAACCTCTCGCCACGAGACGATGCCGAGGCGCCGCGGCTCACGCCCGAGCACGAGGTTTTCCGCGACGGAGAGCGTCCGCACGAGCACGGGCTCCTGACGGATCGCAGCGATCCCGAGGCTGCCGGCCGTGTGCGGATCGAGCGCCGCGTACTCCTGGCCGTCGACACGGATCCGGCCGCCGTCGGGAGCGATCGAGCCGGAGATCAGCCCGACCATCGTCGACTTGCCCGCCCCGTTCTCGCCGACCAGGCCGAGCACTTCGCCGGCGCGGATCTCGAGCGAGACCCCGCCGACGGCGACCACGGCGCCGAAGCGCTTCTCGAGAGCCGAGACCGCCACGAGCGCCCTCCCGTTCCCGGTCTCCTGCAGCGGGTCAGCCACGGCTACGCCGACGCCTCCGGCGAGAGCAGATGAGCCCCGGCCGTCGCGTCGACGGTGACCGCGTAGAGATCGGCCCGGGCGTGCTTGATCGTGTACTCGAGCGGCGTGCCGCGCTCGGTCTCCGTGGTGAGGCTCGATGACAGCACCGGTGCCCCGGCGGGGATGCACAGGAGCTGGGCAAGCTCCGGATCGGCACTGACGGCGATGATCGTCTCCTTCCCCCGTACGGGCGTCAGCCCATACTCGCGCCGGAGGAGCTCGTAGAAGGGCGCCGTCAGGTCGCGGCTCGCGATCCCCGGCAGGAGTGCCGCCGACACGTGCGTCAAGGTGACCATGCACGGCTCCTCGTCGACCAGGCGAAGCCGTCGGATCATGACGGTCGCGGAGCCCGGGTCGATCGCGAGCCGCACGGCTACTTCGTCAGCGGCGGCCGCCTGCTCGACCGAGAGCACCTCCGTCCTCGTGCGCCGCCCCAGACGCCGCATCGCCTCCGTGAATCCGACGAGCCGGGCCGGGTCGCGCTCGAGGCGCCGGCGCACCGTGAACGTGCCGCGGCCGCGCTCCGAGACGAGCACTCCCTCCTGCACGAGATCGCTCACCGCCTTCCGCGCGGTCGCGCGGCTGACCCCGGCGTAGTCCATGAGCTGCTTCTCCGATGGCATCAGCGTTCCCGGAGCGACCTCGAAGGCCGCAGCGCGCAGCTGCTCCTTGAGCTGGTGGTAGAGCGGCACGAAGCCCTCCTGCCGCAGGCGCAGGCGCGCGGCCCAGTCGATCTCGGCCGCCGGGGTGTTCTGTTGTCCTAATAACCGGCTAATGGATGCGATGGCACGAGGATCCTGTATCGTCGAGCGCCCGACCTGACGCGTATTGATCAGGTGTGACTCCGTCGGGGCGTCCGGCAGGAGTCGAGACGTCGCCGGGGTAGTAGGCGCGATGGTTCGCTACGACGTCGCTGACGGGATCGCGACGATCACGCTCGATCGACCGGCGAAGCGAAACGCGGTCACGCCCGAGATGGGCCGCGAGCTCGCACGCCTCGCGCGCGAGGCGAACGGCGATCCACGGGTACGGGCCGTCGTGCTGACAGGCGCCGGGAACGTCGCCTTCTGCGCCGGCTCCGACGTCGCCTCCCTCCCCCCCGACGCGACATTCTGGGAAATCCGAAACCGCGACCTCGACTACACGTACTCGCTGCGGACGATCCGCAAGCCACTGCTCGCGCTGGTGCGCGGCTACGCCCTCGGCGGCGGGCTCGAGCTCGCCCTGATGTGCGACATCCGCTACGCGGACGAGACCGCGAGCTTCGGCGCGCCGGAGGTGCGCCTCGGCTGGACGCCCGGCGGCGGAGCCTCCCAGCTCCTTCCTCGCCTCGTCGGCTACGGGCACACGCTCGAGCTGATGCTGACCGGCCGGCGGGTCGATGCCGCCCGCGCGCTCGAGATCGGACTGGTGGAGCGCGTCTTTCCGGCCGGCGAGCTCGAGGACGCCGTCTACGGGCTGGCCCGGGAGATCGCCGAGCTCTCGCCGATCGCGGTCGAGGCGGTCAAGCAGGCGGTTCGCATCTCGCTCTCGACCCCGCCGGAGGTCGGCATGCAGGCGGAGAACGAGCTGTTCGCGCTCTGCTTCGCGAGCGAGGATCACCGCGAGGGCATCCGGGCGTTTCTCGAGAAGCGCCGCCCCGAGTTCCGCGGGCGCTGACGCTCGGGCGCTTACCGTGTCCGCTCGGTCGGGTAGCCCCAGGCCGCCATCCGGTCTAGCAGCTCGACGCAGTGGGCCTCGTCCCGGGTGAGCAGCGTCAACTCGATTCCGGTCTCCGAGACCTCGAGCTCGGCGCCCTCGCGCCGGTGCTCCACGGCAATCACGTTCGCGCCCTGCTCCCCGATCCTCGTCAGGAGCCTGGCGAGCTGGCCGGGTCGGTCGGGAACGCGGGTGCGCACGACCAGGTGGCGCCCCGCCCGCGTGAGACCGTAGCGTGCGACCTGGATCAGCATCGTCGGGTCGATGTTGCCGCCCGAGAGCACCACGCAGACCGGCCCCTCTCCGGGGATGCGCCCGCCCAGGAGCGCGGCGACGCCGGCCGCGCCCGCGCCCTCGACGACGAGCTTCGTCCGCTCGAGCAGGAGCACGATCGCCTGCGCGATCTCCCCGTCGGAGACCGTCACCACGGTCTCGAGCCGATCCTCGAGGATCGGCCGGGTGAGCAGCCCCGGGCGCTTGACCGCGATCCCGTCGGCGATCGTCGGCGCGAACTCCGTCGCGCCCGCGTAGGGGGCGCAGCGGGCCGCCTGGACGCCCACGATCCGCACGTCGGGGCGGAGCTCGCCGAGCGCGATCGCGATCCCCGCGCAGAGGCCGCCGCCGCCAACCGGAACGACGACTCGCTCGACCTCGCCGAGTTGCTCGTCGAGCTCGAGCCCGAGCGTCCCCTGCCCGGCCACGACCGCCGGATCGTCGAACGGGTGGACGACGGTCGCGCCGGTCCGCTCGGCCCGCTCCCGTCCGGCTGCGATCGCGTCCTCGAGGCTCGCGCCGGCCAGCACGACCTCGGCGCCGTAGCTCCTCGTCGCCTCGATCTTCGCGAGCGGAGCCTCGGCGGGCATGAAGACCGCCGCGCTGACGCCGAGCTCGCGGGCCGCCCAGGCCACCGCCTGACCGTGATTGCCCGCGCTCGCAGCGACCACGCCCGCCCGCCGCTCGGCCTCGCCGAGCGACCCGAGCTTGACGACCGCGCCCCGCACCTTGAAGGAGCCTGTCCGCTGCAGCGCCTCCGCCTTCAGCAGCACCGGGCGGCCGGTGAAACGGCTCAGCGTCTCCGAGCCCTGCACCGGCGTGACGCGCGCGACGTCACGCAGGAGCAAGCGAGCGCGCCGGATCTCAGCGAGGGTCGGCCGCATCGCTCCCGCCCTCGATCCTGAACACGCGCTCGAGGATCTCGCGCACGGCGGTCAGAGGGTCGAGCTCGCGCCGCTCGACCAGGTCGAGCAGCCGCCGGAGCTCCGGGTCGCCGGCGACCGCCCGCTCGAGATGCAGCTTCGCCCTCGCGCTCGCGAGCGCGAACACCTCTGCCGCGACGCTCCGACGGCGCCGCGCCTCGAGACGGCCGCCCTCCGAGAGGTGGCTGCGGTGGCCCTGAATCGCTTTCCAGAGCTCGTCGATCCCCTCGCCGCGGGCGGCCTCGGTGAGGACGATCGGCGGCTCCCAGTCGCGCCGGGCGCCGAGCGCCAGCACCGCACGCACCTCGTTCAGCATCGTCTTCGCCTGCGGGTGGTCACGCTTGTTGATCGCGATCACGTCCGGGATCTCCATCACGCCGGCCTTGAGCGCCTGCACGGAGTCGCCCGAGCCGGGCATCAGCACGAGCACGACCGTGTCGGCCACCTGGGCGATCTCGATCTCGCTCTGGCCGATCCCCACGGTCTCGAGGAGCAGGAGCTCCTTGCCGGATGCGTCGAGCACGAGAGCGGCCTGGAGGGTCGCCTCCGCGACGCCGCCGAGGTGGCCGCGACTCGCCATCGATCGGATGAAGACTCCGGGGTCGAGGAAGTGGTCGACGAGCCGGATCCGGTCGCCGAGGACGGCGCCGTGGGTGAACGGGCTCGAGGGGTCGACCGAAAGCACCCCGATCGTCGTCCCGTCCCGGCGCAGGCGCCCGATCAGCGCACCGACGAGCGTCGACTTCCCGACCCCGGGCGGCCCCGTGATCCCGATCGAGTAGGCGCCGCCGGTCCGCGGATAGAGGCTGCGCACGAGCTCGTACGCGGCCGGGTCCCGGCTCTCGACGAGCGTGATCGCGCGGGCGATCGCCCGCCGGTCGCCCGCGCCGACACCCTCGATCAGCTCCGCCAGCGTGAATTCCCGGGCCACGTCAGGCCCCCCGGAGCTCGACGGCCTGCTCCGCGGCGACGCGCGTGACCGGGCCCAGCTCGCGCGTCAGGCGGAGCGCCGTCGCGGCGGCGACGAGAAGTAGGCCGGCGGCGGCACCCCAGAGCGCGCGCGGCCCCACCGCCCCGGTCAGCGGTCCCGCGGCCACCATGCCCAGCCCGAGCGCCCCGTAGCTGACACTCATCGCCAACGTGAACGCGCGGCCGCGCAAGCGGTCGGCGACGCCACGCTGGATCAGCACGGCGTTGCACACGAGCGCCGCCCCGTTTCCGGCACCCGCGAGCACGAGCATCGCGGCGGCGACCCACACGGACGGTGCCGCCGCGGCCGCGCCGATTCCTGCCGCCATCACGGCAACCGCAACCACGTACGCCGCCCGCACACCGTGTCGGCGCACCCGCCCGGAGGCCCACAGGCCGCCCAGGACGAGCCCCACGCCCATCGCGGAGACCATCAACCCGTAGCCGGTGTCGCCGGCGCCGAAGACCTCCTTCGCGAGCACGATCTCGGCCACGCTGACCGCGGCGGACGCGATCATGACGATGCTCCAGACCACCACCACGGCGCGCACGGACGGGGACGAGCGCAGGAGCGCCAGACCGTCGACGACCTCGCGCCAGTGGCCCGGGCTCTCGCCGGCACCCACCTCGAGCGTGCGCCGGATTCGCAGGATCAGCACAGCCGAGAGGAGGAACGACGCCGCGTTGAACCAGTACGCGGGGCCCGGGCCGGCCCAGCTGACGAGCAGGCCTCCCAGCACCGGCCCGACCGCGAGCGTGACGTTCTCCGCCGACTGGAGCAGGCCGTTCGCGCGCGGCAGGTCGTCGTCGTCGACGAGGTTCGGAAGTCCCGCATAGACGGCCGGGCGAAACAGGCTCGTGGCGACACCCGCCGCTAGCGCAAAAAGGACGACTTGCAAAGCAGTCGTTGCAAACGGAAGGGCGCAGAACACGACTGCCCGGACGATGTCCGCGCCGATCAGCACCCGGCGGCGGGGCAGCCGATCGAGCAGCGGCGCCACGACGAGCCCGATCAGGACGAGCGGCAGGAACTCCGCGAGCAGGAGCGCGCTGACCCAGCCGGCGCTGGCGGTACGGTCGTACACGTCGACGACGAGAGCGACGAACGCGAGCCAGGTGCCGATCGACGACGCGAGCGTCGCGAGGTAGAGCGACCGGAGGTCGGAGGCCCGCCGCAGAAGCCCGACCCGATCCCCGCTGACGCTCGCCGGCACGGGCGCGAACGGTACCAGCCTTCGCCGACGCGTCAGGCTGCGTCGCGAAGGCGCCGCAACGCCTCCAGAAAGATCCCGTTCTCTTCGTCCGTCCCCACGCTGACACGGATCGCTCCGGGGGCCCCGAAACCGCCGAGCGGGCGCACGATCACGCCCGCGGCGAGCAGCGCCTCGAACAGCGGGCGCGCGTCCGGAAGGCCCGTGTCCGCGTAGACGAAGTTGCCGACGGAGCGCTCCGGCACGCGCAGGCCGAGCTCCCGCAGGCCGCTCTCGAGCCGGGTCATGGCCGCGCCGTTCGCCGCCCGGCGGCGGCGAAGCTCGGCCTCGTCGCCGAGGCTCGCGAGCGCCGCGTCCTGGGCCGGCTGCGTCACGTCGAAGGCGTTCTGGACCTTGCGGATCGCGGCCACGAGCTCGGTCGGACCGACGCCGTAGCCGATCCTCAACCCGGCGAGCCCGTAGATCTTCGAGAACGTGCGCAGGACGAGCACGCGCCTGCCGGCCTTGAGGTACTCCTCGATCCCGTCGGGATAGCCCGGGTCGTCGACGTACTCGAAATAGGCCTCGTCGAGCACCGTGAGCACCTGCTCGGGGACGCGCTCGAAGTACCCGTCGAGCTCCCCGCGGGTCACCATCGTGCCCGTCGGGTTGTTGGGATTGCAGACGTAGACGACCTTCGTGCGGGGGCCGACGGCGGCGAGCATGGCGTCGAGATCGTGCCGGTCGTCGCGAGCCGGCACTTGCCGCGCCACGGCCCCGAGCTTGACCGCGTCGATCACGTAGCTCGGGAATGTCGGGCGGCAGCACACCACCTCGTCACCAGGGTCGAGGCAGGCCAGTGACAGGTACATCACGACCGCATCGGCGCCGGCGGCGGGCACGACGTTGCCGAAATCGACCGCGTGGCGCTCCGCGAGCGCCGTCCGCAGGCGATACATGCCTCCGTCGGGGTAGCGGTTCAGCTCGGCGGCGCCCCGCGCGAGCGCCTCCAGCGCTGCCGGGAACGGACCGGCGGGCCCCTCGTTCGAGGCGAGCTTGACGACGCGATCGAGGCCGAGCTCGCGCTGCACCTCCTCGACCGGCTTGCCGGGCTCGTAGGGCACGAGCCCGCCGATCGTCGGGCGAAAGAACGAATCCGCAATCCGGGCAAGCGTGACGCCGTCCATCTCATGGACCATAACCTGTGGCGATGAGGGAGATCGGTCTCTTCCCGCTCGAGGTCGTGCTGCTGCCCGGCGAGCGACTGCCCCTGCACATCTTCGAGCCGCGCTACCGCGAGCTGATCGGGGAGTGCCTGGACGAGGGCGTCGAGCTCGGCCTCCTGCTCTCGGACGACGAGGGAACGCGAGACGTCGGCACGACCGCCAGCGTCGCAGAGGTGCTCGCGCGCTACGACGACGGGCGACTCGACGTCCTCGTCGAGGGCCACGAGCGCTTCCGCGTCGTGGAGGAGACGGTCGGACGGTCGTTCATGACCGCCCGGATCGAGCCCGTGGCGGACGCTGCCGGCGGACCGGACGACGAGGACGTCGCGCGCTGCCTGGCCGCCTACGCGCGCCTTGCCGAGGCGGCGGACACCGAGCTCGAGCCGCCCGACCCCGGGCCGGAGGGCCTCGCCTACTGGATCGCAGCGCGCGTCGGGCTCGGCACGAGCGCGAGGCAGGGCCTGCTCGAGCTGCTCTCGGAGCGAGAGCGGGTCTCCGCCCTGACGGAGCTCCTCGCCGGCGCCCGCACGGCGGTCCGGTTCGAGCGCCTGGCCCAGGAGCGCGCGCAGGCGAACGGCCGCGTCGAGCCGCCCGGCTAGCCCCGCTTGACGCCGTGCACCGGGCGCCCGGCTGCCTCCCACTGGTAGTAGGAGGCGCTCGGACCGTACGACGCCACGTACGCGACAACCCGCGGGTTGCGCCCGACCTCCTTCGCCCGCTGCGCATGACGCAAGAGGTTCGGGTCGTCTCGCTCCTCCCAGACCAGGATCAGGTGCGCGGCGGTCATGAACTCGGCCACGAACGTGCAGCCCGCGGCCGGACACGGAAAGCGGTCGGTGCGCACGCAGTACCAGCCGGTGTGGTCGCTGCCCGGATCGCCGGTCCACAGCTCCTCGTCGGTCTCGAGGTCGACGTCCTCGAGCGTGATCGTGCCGCGACCGGGCATGGCGGGGCTCTCCGGCATACCGCAAGCATGCCGCGCGCGCCCGGCCCGCGCGAGCTCGAAGCGCCGCCCGGTCAGCAAAAGCTCTCTATCACACGCTCTTTCGTGCAAGTTCGTCGAGTTGCTTGGCCATCAGGATCGCGTCGAAATAGACGTCGCCCCGGCGGAAGTGCCTGCGCCGGAGTCCCTCGCGCTCGTAGCCGACCCGCTCGTAGAGGGCGATCGCGGCCGCGTTGTGCGGAAGAACGTGGAGCTCCACCTTCACGATGCCCGCTCCTCTCGCCCAGTGCTCCGCGGCCGCGAGCAGCGCGGTGCCGATGCCCTGGCCTCGCTCAGCCAGCGCGACCATCAGGCCGATCTCGGCGACATGGGAGTTCGGAGCGTGGGGCCGGCGCGCGATCGACAGCCGCCCGACGATCCCGTGCTCTCCCTCCGCGACGAGCACGGCCACGTGGCGCGAGCGCACGGCGGCGCGGAGATGTGCACGCTCCGCTCCGCTGCTCTGCCAGCGGGCGTCGGTGGCAAGCCAACCCTCCGGCTCGGAGCCGACCTCGCGCGCGAGCTCGACGAGGCGCCGGGCGTCGCGCGGACGCGCGTGCCTGATCCGGATGTTCATCCGACGACGATGCCGTGGCCGCCGCGACGCGGGTCGCCCGCAGCCTCGAGCCTGCCGTCGCCCGAGCTCGCGACGGCACTGACGCCGCCGAAATAGAGGTTCCGCCCGGGTCCGGGCCAGCGCACGATGCGATAGCCCCGCCGCTCGAGCTCCTCGACCGCGGAGTCGTCGATGCCGCCCTCGCAGTGGAGGTCGCACCCGTCGAGGTGCACCCTCGGGCGCTCGATCGCGGCTCCCACGGGCAGGCCGTGCTCGACCACGTTGGCGATCGTCTGCACGATCGCGCCGCGCAGCCGCTCCGAGCCGGCGCTGCCGACGACGAGCCTGGGGCGCCCGCCGCGCAGCACGAGAGTCGGCGCCATCATGCTCGTCAGGTGAAGCCCCGGGCGGGAGGGCGCACCGGTCGGGTTCAGGTCGTTCTCACCCAGCATGTTGTTGAGCTGGATCCCCGTCCCGGGCACGAAGACCCCGGAGCCGCAGCCGGTCGAGGAGGAGAGCGAGGCGGCGTTGCCGCGCCCGTCGAGGACGCTCACGTGCGTGGTCGACGGTAGGCCGCGCGGCTCGCTCGCCGCGGGCGGCCCCTCGCGGGCGAGCATGCGCGCGACAGCGTCCGCGACCCGCTCGTCGGAGAGCAGCCTCCGCGCGAGGCCGCCTCGGTGCAGCGCCGCGGCAAACCCCCCGTCGCGAGCGGCGGCAGCCTCCCGCGCGACCTCCGCGAGCATCGAGAGCGCAGCAGGGCTGCCGGCAGGCCCGCCGACGCCCACGCTGTCGAGCAGCCGCAACGCGTAGGCGATCAGGACTCCGCCCGCCGACGGGGGTGGGTTCGACACCACCTCGTGGCCTCGATAGCGGACGCGCACCGGACGTCGCTCGACGACCCGGTAGGCGGCGAGGTCCTCCTCCGTGATCCGCCCGCCGCGAGCGCCCACTGCGGCGACCAGCCCCCGGGCCAGCTCCCCATGGTAGAGAGCGTGCGCGCCGCCGGCGGCGATCCGCTCGAGCGTGGATGCGAGCGCGCCCATGACGAGGCGTTCGCCGGCGCGCAGGGGCTGGCGAGCGCCGTACACCTCCCGCCCCTCGGGCTCGCGACGCAGCACGTCGTCGAGCACGGCGTGGAGAAGCGCTTGCTCGCGGGTCAGCTCGACGCCGTCGCGCGCCAGCTCGATCGCAGGCGCGAGCAGCCGCGCCCAGGGCAGCGTGCCGAAGCGCCGGTGGGCAGCATCCAGGCCCGCGACCGCGCCGGGGACGGCGCACGATGCGGGGCCGATCAGGAAAGTCTGCGTCGTGTCGCCGGCCCCGAACGGAACAGCGATGACGTCGAGATCGCCGCCGACGTCTGCCGCGAGCCCGCGCCCAGGGACCGCGACGAAGAAGTCGAGGACGAAGTCGCGCCCGTCGCGGGCCCGGTGAACGAGCATGAAGCCGCCGGCTCCCGGCCCGGTGAGGGGGCTCTCGACGACCCAGCCGACCGCGGCCGCCGCGATGCAGGCATCGACGGCGTTGCCGCCGGCAGCGAGAGCATCCGCGCCTGCCCGCGCGGTGAGCGGGTGCCCGGCTGCGACCGCGCCCTTCACGCGCGGGAGCCTAGCGCCGTCAGGCCCTACAGGTCGCGCAGGAAGCTCGGGGCGTCGAGAGTCTCGGTGGCCTCCGCGCGCCGCAGCGGCCTGGCTGCCCTACCGAGCCCGGTTGCGACCACGGTCACCCACACCTGGCCGTTCAGCCTCGGGTCGACTGTGGCGCCGAAGATGATGTTCGTGTCGTCCGTGGCCGCGCCTCGGATCACCTCGGCCGCCTCGGTCACCTCGAGCAGGGAGAGATCCTCGCCCCCGGCGATCGAGAGCAGGATGCCGCGCGCGCCGGTGATCTCCGTGTCGATCAGCGGCGAACGGAGCGCACGCTCCGCTGCCTCGCGCGCGCGGTTCTCGCCCGTCGCGAAGCCGATCCCCATCAACGCCGAGCCGGCGTCGCTCATGATCGTGCGGACATCGGCGAAGTCGAGGTTGATCAGCCCCGGCATCGTGATCAGATCGCAGATGCCCTGAACGCCCTGGCGCAGGACGTCGTCGGCGATCCGGAACGCCTCCAGCATGGACGTTGCCCGGTCGAGCACCTCGAGCAGCCGATCGTTCGGGATCACGATCACCGTGTCGCAGACCGAGCGCAGGTGCTCGACGCCGTGATCCGCCTGCTCGCGGCGACGGGTGCCTTCGAACCTGAAGGGCATCGTCACGATCCCGACCGTGAGCGCACCGACCTCCCGCGCGATCCGTGCGACCACGGGCGCGGCGCCCGAGCCGGTGCCGCCGCCTTCACCCGCGGTGACGAACACCATGTCCGAGCCGCGGAGGACGTGCTTGATCTGGTCGTAGGCCTCCTCGGCGGCGCGCCGGCCGACGTCGGGGTCGGCGCCCGAGCCGAGGCCCTGCGTCAACTCACGGCCGATGTGGAGCTTGACCGGAGCGTCCGAGGTGCGCAGCTGCTGGATATCGGTGTTGACCGCGACGAACTCGACCTGGGAGATCCCGGCCTCGATCATGCGGTTGACGGCGTTCAACCCGCCGCCGCCGACGCCGACGACACGGATCACGGCGAGGTACGCGGCCGAGTCCGCCCGGGGGACACGGGAGACGCGGGATGCTTCGCGCGCCGCGACCGGCGGCGCTGCCGCGAGCCTCGCGGCGGGCGCCGGCTCCGGCTCGCGGAGAGGCTCCGCGGGAGGCCCGGGCACGAACGAGAGCAGGCTCGTCGGCTCCCCGCCCGGGGGCTCTGCGCTCGCGTCCTCGGGGCCCGCGGCGGGAGCCTGCGCCGGCACGGCTTGGAGCGACGCCCCCGCGACGTCTCCGTCGGGCCCGTCGTCGTCCCGGTCGCGCTGGCGCTGCGCCGCCTCGGTGGCTTTGAACAGCTCCGCGAGCGGCCCCTCCCGCATGCTAGCCCGGCGTCGCACCGTTCAGCACCTCCTTCGCCAGGTCGCGATAGGCCTTCGCAGCCGGTCCCGTCGGGTCGTACTTCAGCACGGAGCTGCCCTGGACGGGCGCCTCGGCGTACCGGATCGTCTTGCGGATCCGGGTGCGAAACACGAGGTCGCCGTAGTTCTCCCTCAACATCTCGATCGCCTCGCGGCCGTGCAACGTGCGATTGTCGTACATCGTCGGGAGGATCCCGCGGATGTCCACGCTCGGGTTGAGGTTCTCCCGGATCATCTCGAGCGTGTTCTGCAGCTGGACGAGCCCCCGCAGCGACAGGTACTCGCACTGAACCGGCACGATCACCTCGTCGGACGCGGTGAGCGCGTTGATCGTGAGCAGCCCGAGCGACGGTGGCGTGTCGATGAGGATGAAGTCGTAGTCCGTGCGCACCGGCAGCAGGGCTTTCTGGAGCGCGCGCTCCCGGCCGATCATGCTCGACAGCGCAAGCTCCGCGCCGGCGAGATCGATCGACGAGACGGCCACATCGATCTCCGCGCGGTGGATGATCTCCTCGATCGGCAGCGACCGCACGAGCACGTCGAACATCGACTGCTCGAGCTCGTCCGGGTTCATCCCCTGGCTCATGGTCAGATTGCCCTGCGGATCGAGATCGACGGCGAGCACGCGATGGCCACGCTCGTGGAACGCGACCGCGAGGTTCAGGGTCGTGGTGGTCTTCGCCACGCCACCCTTCTGGTTGGCGAACGCGATCACCTTTGCCAACGTTGCTCCTTGCGAGGACGGCGCCCGTCGTACGGCGCGCGTGAGAAGGGAGACCATGACGGCCTCTTTCGCGTCAGGGTAGCACAGTCCTTCCCGCCCTCCGCTTCGCCTCGCGGGCCTGCGCGAGATCGCCAACGCGGCGTCCCGCAACGTTGCACTGGAAGCGCGGGGCGGTGGAGGGACGGAACCTGTCCCGCCCGAGGTGTAGGGGCGGGACCTGTCCCGCCCGAGACGATGCGAGCACCGGGAAACGGGACCGGTTGCGGGCCGGACAGGTCCGGCCCCTACATCGCGACCGGTCCCGGCCGGCACTGTCAGCCGTCGCGCAGGTGTGTAGTCAATCCAGCTAGATGATTGATTCCACGGCGATGGCCGTGTTCAAGGGATTTGTTGCAGAGAG
>JAHDVS010000012.1 GCA_023382435.1 Thermoleophilia bacterium | reverse complement strand
CCAAGCCGCTCGCTCGTCGCCTATGTCGCCTAACCCCGTGGAATCAACCATCTAGTACTGCACCGGGATTGGGCGGCGAATAGTGCACCACTCGCTGGCGCTCTGATCTGACCGGCTCGGCTTGCAGGCTCGGCTGGTTGGGTCTGCCCCGCTCCCCGGTCTTGTGTTGACAGTCTGGGGCTTTGGGGTCGCCCGGCGCCCGGCTCAGGATCGGCCGCTTGACCGAAGGGGGAATGGGGTTGAGCGAGCAGAGGAAGCAGTACCGGAGCTGGACGGCGAAGCAGAAGCTGGAGATCGTGTTGGCGGGGTTGCGTGGCGACCGCCCGACGCGCGAGGTCTGCCGGGAGCATGGGATCTCGGAGACGCTCTATTGCACGTGGCGTGAGAAGCTGTTTGCGGGTGGCCTGGAGGCGCTCGCCGGCAAGGAGGAGCGCGGTGACCTGAAGGAGTTGCAAAAGAAGATCCGGGAGCTCGAGCGGGCGCTGGGTCGCAAGACCTACGAGCTCGAGATCGCGTGGGAGCGGGCCAGCAGCGGGCACCTCCTGCGGTCGATCCAGAGCAGGTTCACGTACCAGTCGTCGTCGGACGGCACCGAGTCCACCAAGGCCGCAGTCGGGATGTCGAGAACACTGAGCATCTTCGCCGTGCAGCGCAGGATCATCGGCGACGCACGTCGGTCCCTCGGCGGACGCGCTAGGCGACGCTCAGCGTGAGGGTCTCGCGTGTCGCCCGTGCGCCTATGGTGGCTCGCTCGGCTGAGGTCAGCGCGAGGAGCCACTCGTCGAGCGCGTCGCGGACGAGCTCGCGCGCCTCGGCGCGTGTCGGCGCGCACGTGACTACCCCGGGCAGCTCCTCGATGGTCGCCCGGACCCAGCCGCCCTCATCGGGTTCGAAGACGACGTGCAGCTCCATGCGCCATAGGGTACCGAGCCCGGCGATCGAGCGGGATACTCCCTATCGTGACGGCGTTTCGTGAGCTCGAACGGCACCTGATCGAGCACGGCTGCGAGCGGATCCGACACGATGCGCGTCACGATGTCTGGCGCAGCTCGGCCGCCAAGCGGCCTGTCACTGTCCCACGGCACCGCGAGATTCCAGACGGAACCGCACGGGTGATCTGTCGTCAGCTGGGGATCCCGGACCCACCTCGGTGACCCTCAACAGCTCCATCAGCCGAGCTGAGAGGTTTGAAAGCTGTCCGGTCAGGTCCACTTCCCGACTCGAGTCCGCCACCCGCTACGCGGGTGGCATGACGACTCGAGTCGGATCGCTCCTGGATCCCGGCCGCAACGATGTGCGATCGCAAGCTCTGGCTGGACCACCTGAGTGCTTGGTCGGTGTTGTCCGACCTGGCGGGAAACGACGACGAAGCGGGCCAGCTGCTCCGGCTGCCGTCAGCTCGGCCGCCTGCCCCGGCGCAGCAGCTCGGCGAGCACGACCGCGTCGTTGTGCTCGGTGTCACGCGCCGCGTGGACGAGGGTCAGTGTTCCCTCGCGCGCCCGCCGGCGCAGCTCGCGCAGCTTGTCCTCGTGAGCGGTGAGCTCCTTGCTGTAGCGGCGGCGGAACTCGTCGAAGCGGGCCGGATCGTGACCGAACCAGCGGCGCAGCTCCGCGCTCGGCGCCAGCTCGCGGGCCCACTCGTCTAGACGGGCCTGCTTCTTCGAGACGCCTCGCGGCCAGAGGCGATCGATCAGCACGCGGTAGCCGTCCGAACGCTCCACAGGCTCGTAGGCGCGCTTGATGCGCACGTCCATCGCGCTACTGCACGTCGGGCTCGTGGGGCACGATCACGACCGGGCAGGCCGCGTGGTGGGCGCACTGCTGGCTGACCGAGCCGAGCAGGAGCCCGGCGAAGCCGCCGTGCCCGCGTGACCCGACCACCAGCAGATCGGCGCCGCGAGACTCCTCGACGAGAACGGCACCGGGCGCCCCCTCGACGACGCGACGCTCGATCTCCACTTCCCCCGCTTCGGGGATCGTGCCCCGGAGCTCGGCATCGAGAGCCTCCTCGGCGGCACGGTGCAGATCGCTGAGACCGGCCCCGAGAGCGGGGTAGATGCCCTCGATGCCGGGAACGGGAATGGAGAACTGCCAGGCGTGCACCGCGCGCAGCTTCGAGCCGCGGAGCGTCGCCTCCTCGAGCGCGAAGCGCAACGCCGCCTTCGCTCCCTCCGAGTGGTCGACACCGACGACGATCACGCCCATCCTCTCCTCACCCCTCCGTGTAGACATTCTCGAGCGCGGCCTCCGGCCTGGGATCGGCGCCGGCCTTCGCGAAGGCGACCGCCTCGTCGGCGACCTGCCGCGAACGGGCATCCAGCCGCTTCCATTCCTGCTCGCTCGCCTCTATCCGTTCGCGCAGCAGCCGAATCGGGTCGCGCGTCTCCCGCAGCCGACGCAGCTCCTCCTTATCGCGATACGCCTGCGCGTCGCCGACGTAATGGCCGGTCAGCCGCTCGGTCTCGCAGAGCAGAAAGACCGGCCCCTGCCCGCCACGCGCGTACGCGAGCGCATCTCGCGCGGCCAGGTGGACCGCCTCGACGTCCTGCCCGTCAACGTGCAGCGCCTGCATCCCAAAGGCCTCCGCGCGGTGAGTCAGATCGGAGATCGGCTGGTGCTGCGACTGCGGCGTCGACTCCGACCAGCGATTGTTCTCGCACACGAACACAACCGGCAGCCGCCAGAGCTGGGCAAGGTTCATCGACTCGTGAAAGGTGCCGATGTTCGTCGCCCCGTCACCGAAGAACGCCAACGACACGCGGGACTCGCGCCGCAGCTGGAACGCGAGCGCCGCACCCACCGCCAGCGGCAGACCGCCGCCGACCACCGCGTTCGCGCCCATCGCGCCCCGCTTCACGTCGTAGAGGTGCATCGAGCCGCCATAGCCGCGCGAACACCCCTCGACCTTCCCGTACAGCTCCGCCATCATCTCACGCGGCGGCGTCCCGTTCGCAAGCATATGCCCGTGCGCGCGATGCGTCGATCCCATCACGTCGCCGTCGCCGAGCGCGCGGCAGACACCGACAGCCACCGCCTCCTGGCCGATGCAGACGTGCAAGAAACCAGCCAGCTCACCGGCACGAAAGCGCTCCTCCACCTGCTCCTCGAAACGCCGGATCACCAGCATCTCGCCGAGGAACTCGAGCAGCCGCTCGCGCGGCAGGCCGTTCGAGGCAGTGTCGCTCTTCGCCCGTGCCATCAGAGGAGCCGCTCGGCGAGGTCGGCGAAGCGGCAGCTGTGCGCCTCGCACGTGGCGGGGACGAAGTTGCGCCGGGTCCTGCCGAGGCCGTTGAGAGTGACCCGCGTCATTGTCGGCCTTCGGGTGGGGGCCTGAGCGCCTGCCCCTTTGCCTCCAGCCCGGCGAGCAGCTTCACGAACGAGGCGCTGAACTTCTCGATACCTTCGGCCTCGAGCGTCTCGACGACATGGTCGTAGGCGACACCGACCTCCTCGAGCCGCTCGAGCAGACGATGGGCCTCCGCGAGCCCTTGCTCGAGGGTAGGTGCGACGATGCCGTGGTCCTGGAAGGCGAGCAACGTCGGCTCGGGCATCGTGTTCACCGTCTCGGGGCCGATCAGTTCCTCGACGTAGAGCACGTCGCGGTAGGCGGGGTTCTTGGTCGAGGTCGATGCCCAGAGGCAGCGCTGCGGGTGCGCCCCTGCCGCCTTGAGCTCGGCCCAGAGCTCGTCCTCGGGGGAGAAGAGCTCGCGGTAGCGGGCATAGGCGAGCTTGGCGTTTGCGATCCCGAGTTTCCCCTTCAGCTCGGCGGGTGCACCAAGCGTGTCGAGCTCGCGGTCGGCCTCGGTGTCGACGCGGGAGACGAAGAAGCTCGCGACCGAGTGCACCGTCGAGACGTCGCCGCCTGCCGCCCGGAAGCGCACGAGCCCCTGCAGGTAGGCGCGCGCAGCCTCGACGTAGCGGTCGACCGAGAAGATGAGCGTGACGTTGATCGAGCGTCCGGCGGCGATCGAGTCTTCGATCGCCGCGACGCCGGCCCTGGTCGCCGGGATTTTCACGAACAGGTTCGGGCGCGCGATCCGCGCGTGTAGCCGCTTGGCCTCCTCGTACTGGGCGAGCGTGTCGTAGGCGAGGTTCGGGTCAACCTCGATCGAGACGTACCCATCCCGGCCTGCGGTCTGCTCCCAGACGGGGCGCAGCACGTCGCAGCCGTTGGCGACATCCGCGCAGGCGAGCTCGAGGAACAGATCCTTTGAGCTCAGCCCCGACGGAAGGAGCTCGCGTAGCTGCGCGTCATAGGCGTTGCCATGCGCGAGCGCCTGCTCGAAGATGGTCGGGTTCGAGGTCACGCCGACCACGGCGTCCTCGCGGACAAGCCGCGCGAGCTCGCCGCTCTCGAGCAGCTCGCGGGAGAGGTAGTCGACCCAGACTGACTGGCCGAGACCGGCCAGCCGCTGCGTCGGCGTCTCAGTGTTCTTGCGCATGTGCAACCTCCAACCGGCAGCGACTGCGCCCGAGTCGAGCTCGGTCAGCTCGAGCCCAACGCGCGCTCACGCTCCACCCTCCGGCTTCCTCGTTGGCTCCCTGCCGGGAGTCAGGCCCGCCTGTGCAAGGCTCCCGATTCCCATTTCTCCGCCGGCAGGTGCCGGGGGTGCTTCCTCTCCTGGCAGGTACGGCTTCGGGAACGAACCCGGCCCGTACGGATCACGCCCCGGCTGGTACCCGTGCACGAGCTTCGCGAGCGCCCGCTCGCCCTGCACGTGGCCGAGGTATCCCTGCCTGTCCTGCTCCTTTGTGAGCTTGTGCAGAGCACGTGCCTCGCCGACGTCCGCCGCGATGTCGGGCGGGAACTTGAGGCCGGCCTTGTTGTGGGCGATCAGGCTCATGGCGAACCTCATCTGCCTGATCGTCGAGACGACGCCCTGCGTTTGGAGCACGAGCTCGGTCTCGCGCAGCCACCCGGTCGTCTCGGCCGAGCGGACGAACCACTTCGCATGCTTTGCGCCCATGTCGCGATCGACGCCTTCCTTGATCGCCTCGGCGCCGAGCTTCGCGATTGCGTCACGCGGGTCGATGGCCTTCGGGCAGCGCTCGTTACAGAAATAGCAGCGTGTGCACTCCCAGATGCCGTGCTCGCCGCTGTACTGCTCGAGCCGCTCGACGGTCGCGCCGTCGCGTGGGTCTCCGACGAAACGCATGCCCTTGACGAGCGCCCACGGACCGAGGAACTCGGGGCCCGACTCCATCGAGTTGCATTCGGAGACGCAGAGGCCGCAGTTGATGCAGAGCGCCTCCTTGTGGATCACGTCCATCCGCTCCTGCGCGATTCGGTGCTCCTTGCCGTCCTCGGGCCGCTCGTAGCCCGGCTGCAGATACGGCTTCATCGCCTTGAACTTGTCCCAGGCGGGGCCCATGTCGACGACGAGGTCCTTGACGATCGGCAGGTTGCCCATTGCCGAGATCGTCGGGATGTGCTCCGCTTGCGCGATCTCGTACATTCTCGTCTTGCACGCGAGGACGGTCGCGCCGTCCATCCGCATCCCGCACGAGCCGCAGATCATCATCCGGCAGCTCTTGCGATAGGCGAGCGAGCCGTCCGCCTTGTCCTTGATGACGTCGAGGCAGTCGAGCAGCGTCGCCTCCTCCGGTGCGTCGACCGCGTACTCCTTCAGCGCGCGATTGCCGGTGGAGGGGTCGTACCGCCAGATCTTGAGTGCAACCTGCACGCGCTCAGCCTCCCAGTCCAGCCGTAGTCGTTTCAGTGCGCGCTGGCATGTGCGACCTCCATCCGGCTGCGGCTGCGGTCAGGGTAGAACTCGATCGGTGCGAGGAGGCCATCGAGCGAGGAGGCGCCGCCGAAGGGACAGCCGCCTGCGTCGAGATGCCGCTGGAACTCGTCGCGGAACTTGGTCGCGTAGCTGGCGACCGCGATCGCGTCCGAGTCGCCGAGCGGGCAGAGGCACTTGCCGTTGATCCGGTCGCAGACGTCGAGCAGCAAGTCGAGCTCGCCCTGGGCGGCCCGCCCCTCCTCGATCGGGTGCAGGATCTGAGTGACCCAGCGCGTTCCCTCGCGGCAGGGGACGCACTTGCCGCACGACTCGTATTCGTAGAACTGCGCGACCCGCAGCGCGAGCTGGACGATGCAGGCCCGCTCGTCAAGCACGATCACCGCGCCGGAGCCGAGCATCGTCCCCGCCTGTGCCATCGCGTCGAAGTCCAGGCGGACGCCGTCGCTCTCGTCGGCGCGCAGAATCGGTGTCGAGGAACCGCCCGGGATCACCGCCTTCAACGCGCGCCCGTCGGGGATGCCGCCCCCGAGCTCGTAGATCAGCTCGCGCAGCGGGGTGCCGAGCGGGAGCTCGTAGTTGCCGGGGCGCACGACGTTGCCCGAGAGCGAGAAGACGCGCGTGCCGGTCGAGTTAGCGACGCCGAGCGTTGCGTAGGCGGCGCCGCCGAGCTCGAGGATCTTCGGCACGGTCGCGATCGTCTCGACGTTGTTGATCAGCGTCGGCGACGCGTACAAACCCACGACGGCCGGGAACGGTGGTTTCACCCGTGGCTGCCCGCGCGCCCCCTCGAGCGACTCCAGCAGCGCCGTCTCCTCGCCGCAGATGTAAGCGCCGGCGCCGCGGTGCAGGACGACCGTCACCTCGCCGAGCAGCCCCGCCGCGCGCGCCTCGTCGAGCGCCGACCGGACTACCTCGAACTCGGTCAGGTACTCGCCGCGAATGTAGACGAAGACGTGCTGCGAGCCGATCGCGTGCGCCGTGATCAGACAGCCCTCGAGCAGCCGGTGCGGGACGCGCAGCATGATCTCGCGATCCTTGAACGTGCCCGGCTCCGACTCGTCTGCGTTCACGGCCAGGTAGACCGGCAGGCCGGTGCCTTTGGCGAGGAAGCTCGCCTTGCGTCCCATCGGAAAGCCGGCGCCGCCGCGGCCACGCAGGTTCGATGCAAGCAGCTCCTCCAGCACCTGCTGCGGCTCCATCCGCCGCGCGCGGGCGAGCTGCCCGTAGCCGCCGGCCTCGCGGTAGCCGGCGAGAGTCGTCAGATCGTGCGCGTCGGCGTCGGCGAGCACGAGCGCGGATGCGTCGGTCACGGCGCGCCCGCCCCGTACGCTGGCAGCTTGTAGCGCAGGAAGACGCGCGAGCCGCTCCGGCACAGTGACAGCAACGTTCCTGCCGTCGGGCCGCGAGACAGGACGTCCTCGCCCTCCAGCAGGCCGAGCCGCTGCTCGTCATCAGAGCGGCCAACCAGCAGCGAGGAGAGCGTCAGGAACAGCTCACCGACGGGGCCCGCTTTGACGAGCAGCGCCGCTCCCTGCTCGCTGGTCAAGATGAGCGTGCGCTCGACCAGCGCCTCGAACAGGGCCTCCAGCGGCTGCAGGCGCGATCCACGACGGGTGGCGAGCGCGGCGCTCACCCCTGGGCGACCGGCTCTCGGGCGCGGATCAGCTCGCGCGCGGCGTCGAGCTGACCGAAGCGGTTCCAGAGCAGGACTCCTCGCGGGCGCCGCTCGCCGTCGAGGTAGGTGATCGTGCCCTCGCCTTCGAAGCCGGTCCAGTCGATCAGCGTGTTCAGTCGGGCGTCGAGCTCGCCGACCGCCTCGTAGCCGAGGTCGAACAGGTCGGAGTAGAAGAACGGCAGGTGGTCGTAGCGCTCGCCGGCGCCGGCCATGTTCGCGCCCACGAGCCTGCCATGGCTCTTGGCGTGGTCCTCGTGCTCGGCTCGCATCTCCGCGCCGAGTGCAGGGACGGGGAAGCGGGCGACATCGCCGGCTGCAAAGACGTCCTCGCGGCCGCCGACGCGGCCGTAGACGTCGACGACGATCCCGTTCGCCACCGGCAGCCCGGCGTCGGTGGCGAGCTCCGTGTTCGGCTCGATCCCGATCCCGGCGACGACCACGTCCGCCTCGAGTGGCCGCCCGTATCCCAGCGTGACCTGCGTGCCGGCGCCGTGTCGCTCGATCGCCGTCACCGATACCCCGGTCAGCACGTCGACGCCGTGGCTGCGGTAGTAGTCGTTCAGCGCCGTAGACAGCTCCTCCGGAAAGATGCGCGCGCAGATGCCGGACTCCGGGAAGACCATCGTCACCGGGCAGTTGTCGAGGGCGAGCGCGGCCGCGATCTCCGAGCCGATGAAGCCGCCCCCGATCACGCAGAAACGGGCCCCGCCGTCCGCGAGCGGGCGCAGCTGCCGGTAATCGTCGAGCGTGCGGAAGTAGACGACCTGCTCGCCGCCGAAGGGGAGCAGGCGCGGTCGGCCACCCGTCGCCAGCAGCAGCCGCTCAAAGCTGTAGCTCTCGCCGCCGTCGTCCGTCACGGTGTGCGCGTCGAGGTCGAGCGTGACGACGCGCCGACCGAGCCGCAACTCGACTCCGAGCTCCTCCGTCCCGCGCCAGATCGTGCTCTCGTCGTCGCCCTTCCAGAGCGCCTTCGAAAGCGGTGGGCGCAGATACGGTGGATGCGGCTCGTCGCCCACGACCAGGATCGACCCGTCGGGATCGCGCTCGCGGATGCCCCTGCAGGCGCTGTCGGCGGTCAAGCCGCCGCCGACGATCAGATAGCTGGTGCTCCGCATCTTCATGCCTCGCTTTCTCCCGCTCACATCCAGGGGTTGCGGTTTCGTGCCTCGGCGAGGAACGCCCGGTGCAGCTCGGGGTTGCCGGTGTAGCCGCAGCACCAGACGCTCGTCATGGTCTTCGAGTGCTCCTCACGCCGCATCTGCGTGCGCAACTGCTTCACGTCGATCTCGATCGTGGCGGGCATGCTCCTCCTTTCGACAGGCCGCGGTCGCTCGCGGCGAGCAGCACGCGGGCTTCCTGTCTCGGCCGCCACCCGAAGGCGGTACCGCTTGCTCGTGGAGGACTGCCGTCGCAGACGCACCGTAACACAGGGTAGCTCCCCCTCGAATCCCGCAGTTCGCAGGCACGTGACCTGCTCCCCGCCGGTGTTGACAGGTTGCGGCCTGAAGACGACCGTCTGGATTTCAGGACAGGAATCACGGGGTTGCGCAGGGCGCCTACGGCACGTCCATTGAGCGCAGGCGTCGAACGGTCAGAAGCGCGAAGGCGACGAGGACGATGCCGGCGCCGACCGCGGCCGCCTCGATCCCGATCACGGTCTGGCTCGACCCGTCGAACCGGGTCGGGTCGAGCTGGCGGATGATGCTCAGCGAGTACTGCCTCACGCTCAGGTACTTCAACCCGTCGACGAAGGTGCCGAACAGGCCTTCCCAGATGAAGACGTAGAGCAGGCCGATACCGAGCGCGCGGCTGGTGAACAGCCCGAGCCACGCGAACATCGTCCCGTAGAGGAGAGCGCCGATCGCGAGCCCGATCGCGGCGGCCGCGGCGGCGCGTCCCGCGCCGTCGATCTCCGCGCCCTGGAACGCCACGAGGACCGAGACGACCGCGCTGAGCGCGATCAGCGGTACGGCGACCGAGATCGCAGCCGCGAGCTTGGGCGCGACGATTCGCCAACGCTTGAGCGGCGTCATCGTGAGGTTGCCGAGCGTCTTGTCTTCGAGCTCGTTTCCGAAGACCGGCGTCGCGGCCACGAGCGTGAGGATGGGGAGCACCGCCGAGGCGAGAACGCCGTTGATCAGCCCGTCGTCCAGGTCGAGCGCGGTTGGCCTGTCGCTGGACGCGACCGCGAAGATCGCGGGCACGAGCGGGACCGCCGTGACGGCGAGCAGGGCGGCGATGCGCCAGCGGCCCTGGAGCTGGCGGAGCGACAGGAGGTAGATCGCGATCACCGCTCAGCTCTCCACGAGGTAGCTGAAGACGCTCTCGAGCGAGTCGTCCAGCGGCTCGACACCGGTGAGGCGCACGTCGAGCTCGGCCGCCGAGCGAGGAAGCGCCGCCTGCAGAGCGCCGACGTTGCTGCTGAGCACGATCAGCGTGCCGTCGTCGAGCTGAACCGAGTCGACCGAGTCGAGTCCGATCAGGCCGGCGGCGAGCGCTCGCGGCCGGTCGCAGGAGATGCGCACCTGGTACGGACGATCGTCGAGCGCCTGGCGGATGGCATGGAAGTCGCCTTCCGCGGCCAGCTTCCCGTTGACGACGAGGAGCACGCGCGAGGCCAGCAGCTCCACCTCCTCCAGCACGTGCGAGGAGATGAGAATCGTCCGGCCCTCATCGGCCAGCGCGAGGAGCAGCTCCTGGAACTCGACCCGCTGGCGGGGGTCGGCGCCGTTCAGTGGCTCGTCCAGGATCAGCAGCTCGGGCTCGTGCACGAACGTCGCGGCCAGACGAATGCGCTGCCTCATGCCGCGCGAGTAGGTGCGGATCGGACGATCGGCCGCGTCACTGAGGTTGACGCGCGCGATCGATCTCGTTGCGGCAGCGGCCGCGTCGTCGACCTCGTGAAGCCTGGCGGTGAGCTCGACGAAGCGCCGTCCGCTCATGAAGTCGTAGCTCCCCTCGTGCTCGACCATGACCCCGATGCGCCGGTAGAGGTCCGGGTCGCTGCGCGGGTGGCCGCCGAGCACGCTGATCTCACCCTGCGAGACCTCGGCGAGGCCGGTGATCATGCGCAGCAGGGTTGTCTTGCCGGCGCCGTTGGGCCCCAGCAGGCCAGTGATCCCCGGGTACACGTCGAAGGAGACCTCGCTGACCGCGACGACGCTGCCGAACCATTTCGAGACGTCGTCGACGCGGATGATCGGCGTTCGCTCCTTCACCGTCTCGGACGCGTTCACAGCGAGAGCCTCCGGTAGCGGCCGAGGAAGATCGTGCCTGCGGCGGCGACCACGACCACGAACCAGGCGACCCGGACGATGTCGGAGAGGTCGCTGGCCGCCTCGATGCTCGAGGTCTGCTCTCCGAAGATCACGTCGTTCACGTAGAGGGGCACGTCGCCGACGCTCAACAACGCCACCCAGCGGCCAGCGCCGTCCCGAAGTGTGTCGGCCACACCGCTGATCACCGAGGTGCTGAGGATCAGCAGACCGACCAGGAATACGGCCGCGTACGCGCGGCGCTTCGCGAACGCCGCCGCCAGCGAGGCGATCGTCGAGACGTAGATCGCGATCACGACGCCCGAGATCAAGAATCGCGGGATGTCAGACCAGTGATTCGCGAGGTACGAGCCCGGGTCGGTCGCACCGAACACGAGGCCCGCGAGCAGCACGAGCTGCGGGAGCCAGGCAATGAGCACCATCACCGTTGCCAGCGCGGCCCAGCGAGCGATCGCGTAATCGGTCGTCCGGAGCGGCCGGACGAGATAGAGGCTGATCGTCCCGCTGCTCCGGTCGGGGCAGAAGAGCTCCGGCCCGACGGCGGCGGCGAAGAGGAAGAGAACGACGCCCGCGATCGAGTAGTAGTCAGCGTGCGAGGGCAGGTCGAGCTCCTCGCTGAAGTCGGCGGCGAGCCGATCCACCGCTCCCGCGACCAGCGCGAACACGAGTGCCGGGATGATCGACGCCGCGATGAACAACCAGGGAAGGATCTTGGCCTTGCCGCCGCGTCCAAGGCCCATCGCGGTTCGCAGGCCGTCCTTGTAGACGGCGAGCACGGCGCGCCGTCGGCCCTCCCGCTGCCCCTCGTAGCGGCGGAAGCCGAGATCGAAGACCTGGCCGGCGGCTGGCTCGCTCAGGCCGTGTCCTTCCCGTCCGCTCCCCCGGGCTGGAACAGCTCACTCAACGTGCGACGCCGAGGCGCGAGCCGCCGCAGCGGTGCGCCGGCCGCGACGAGCGCGTCGCGGATCCGATCGTAGTCCTCGCCCGAGACGTCGTCGACGACCAGCGAGCCTCCGTCCTCCGTCGCCGTCACGTCGCGCTCCGCGAGCGCGGCGATCAGCTCTGGTCGGTGCGCCGTGACCTCGATGTAGAGCGTCTCGGACGCTTCCGTAAACGTCGACGTCTCGCCCTCCTCGACCACGCGGCCGTTCTCGAGCACGAGAATGCGCTCGCACGTACGCTCGACGTCTCCCATCAGGTGGGACGACATGACGAGGCTGATCCCGAACTCCCGGTGCGTCCTGCGAATCAGCGCGAGCATCTCCTCCCGCCCCGGTGGATCGAGCCCGGCGGTGGGCTCGTCGAGCAGCACGAGAACGGGGTCGTGCACCAGCGCCTGCGCGAGCTTGACGCGCTGCTTCATGCCGGTCGAGTAGCCGCCGATTGCCCGGTAGCGCTCCTCGAACAGCCCGACGTGGCGCAGCGTGTCCGCTGCGCGGACGCGCGCATGGCGCGGCGGCAAGCCACTCGTCTCGGCCATGTGCGTGAGGAACTCGGCTGCGCTTACCGCCGACGGCAGGCAGTCGTGCTCGGGCATGTATCCGAGCCGAGCCCGGACCTGCTCGTCGCGCCCAGCCTCCCGGCCGAGCACCTCGGCGCGCCCGGACGTTGGCCTCGTCAGACCGAGGAAGAGCTTGATCGCCGTGCTCTTGCCGGCGCCGTTCGCGCCGAGCAAGCCGGTCACGGTCGCGCCGATCTCGAACGTGACGTGGTCGAGGGCGGTGACCGAGCCGTATCGCTTGGTCAGGTTCTCGGCCCGGAGCAGCACGTCCACGCCGGGATCGTACTCGCCGACTCGAGTCGGCCCTGGCAAGCCGACCTCTCACGACGTTGCACTGGAAATGCGGGGGAGGTGTAGGGGCGGGACCTGTCTCGCCCGAGACGATGCGAGCAGCGGGAAACGGGACCGGTTGCGGGCCGGACAGGTCCGGCCCCTACTTCGTCGCGACCGATTCCGGCCAGCGGTTTGCGGTCGAACGTCATGAGAGGCCGCACGGGAAAGCAGGCGTCCAGGCGTGCATGGTCGCGCGGGTGGCGAGTGCCCTGCCCCGGGGAACCATTGGCGCTCCCGTCCGGTCGAACTTCGTGACAGACAGTTACGAGAGATCGGAGGAGATCGTGAAGACCCTGAAGACCGGATACGTCGTGCTCGCTACCGCCGCCGTCGCCGGGGCGATCGGGCTCGCCGCCTGCGGCGGCACCGGCGAGGTTACGCCGGCGCCCGACACACCCGTTCCGGTGGAGCCGGACTCCGGGATCGGCGATACGCCGATCCCCGTGGAGCCGGACGGCGGAACGGACGCGAGCGGAGGAACGATGCTGGCCGGCGACGTGCTCGAGGCCGCCGACTTCGTCGGCATGACGCTCGATGTCGCGGGCTCTTGGGCCGAGGAGAACGGGCGCCAGTGGCGCGTCGGACGTCAGGACGGCGAGGAGCTCGCGCTCACCGAGGACTTCGTGCCCGGCCGCGTCACGTTCACGGTCGAGGACGGAGTCGTCACCGCCGCGACGACCGAGGTGGAGCAGGGGCAGTAGCGCGCGGCCACTCCGGGTCGCGCGTGAGCGCGGACGCGCCTGCCGCCGAATGCGTCAACGCAAGAGCTGACCCTCATCTCCTCCGCACCCGACTCGACCGTGCTGCGGGCTCTCAGGGGCTCCGGGCGGGTGCTGCCGACCCAGCGGACGAGGACGAGGGGTTCGCCTCGCGGACCGCGCGACTGGTTTCAGCCGCAGGGGCGAACAGCTCGCGGACGACGTCCTGGATGCGCGCCCGCGGGACGCGAGGGGTTATCAGCAGTTCGAGTCGTTGCCTCCTCGGGACCACCGACCGAACCTCGTCAACGGGGACGAACACGTCCCGTGTTCCGAACAGGCCCGTCCGGATCAGGAGGCCATCCACGCGCCCTTCAGCGCAGACCACGAGCGCGACGAAGCCGATCCGGCCGTTCGGCCCAAACACCTGGAAGCCCTGGCTCTGCCCGAGCCAGTAGTCCGAAGGCGCCTTGTTCGTCTCACGAACGTTGCTCGGAAGCGCCTCAAGAATGCCCATGGTGTTCCTTTCTCTCGGCCTCTGGCGAGCAGGGCAAAGTCTTGCTCGGCTCGCCGGGACTCCTGCCTCGTACGAGCCGGCGAGCTCGAGCGGTACCCCCGCCGGCCTCCTGCTCGCTCATTGCCCGCTCTCGACCGGGGCCCACCGAGCGACTCGATACGAGCGCTTGCCGAGCCACATCTCGGCAAAGCCGCCGGTCTGGTCGAGCCAGCGGTCGACCGCGTCTAGGACGCGAAGGACGGCACGGTCTGATTCCGATTCCTGTTCGACCCGGATCCCGACTTCTGGGCGATCGCCCCAGCGCGAGATCCGCTCGGCACCAAGAGCGACGGCCAGCCGCTCGGCGAGTGCGCTCGCGCTCGCAGCGTCCGCTACCACGATCCGCATCTCCATCCCGACCCTCCACTCGCTCGCTTGGTCACCGACCAAGGGCTACGGCCGGCAGGAGAGCTGTCCGACCCGGTCGCTGAGGGTGGATCTTCGCGGACCGATTCCTATGGCCCGGAGGGGTGCGTCGCCCAGCCAGTTGTTGCGGCGCGCACGAGGAGCCTAGCATGCAACTCAGTCGAACGACGGGAGGGGCGATGGCCCGTGAGCCAGCGTCGCGCTAGACTCAACATCGATCCGGGTTTCCCGACCGCCTCGAGGCGATGAACAGCGCAGAGATACGGCACACACCGGTCCCGGAGAGATCGCGCCTTCGCGTCCTGATCGCCAACGAGCGCAGAGACCGGCTCGAGCTGCTCGCCCAAGTCGTGGCCGGGCTCGGCCACGAGGTGATCGCCCGCGAGATCGACGTCAGAGAAGTCGGCGCGGTGACCGCCAGAGAGCACCCCGACGTCGCGCTCGTCGGGCTCGGGCTCAGCTCCGAGCACGCGCTCCAGCTGATCGCGGAGATCGTTCACACGTCGACCTGCCCCGTGATCGCTCTCCTCTCCGCCAGAGATCCCGCCTACATCCACGAGGCAGCCAAGCGCGGCGTGTTCGCCTACATCGTCGACGCCGACGCCGAGGAGCTGCAGAGCGCGATCGACATCACGCTCCAGCGATTCACCGAATACCACAACCTGCAAGGAGCGTTCGGGCGCCGGGCAGTGATCGAGCAGGCGAAGGGCATCCTCATGGCACGGCACGCCGTCGACCAGCAGGGCGCGTTCGAGCTGCTCCGCTCTCACTCCCAGCGCAACGGACGCAAGGTCACCGATGTCGCGGCGGCGATCATCGAGAGCCATCTCCTGCTGCTGCCTTCGCTCCCGCAGCCGCCCCACGCAGCGCATACCGACACGCGCACGGCCTGAAGGGCGTCACCCCGATGGCGGGGTAGTCACCCTGGGCCGGCAGTGCCCCTTGCGGTCGAGGAAGCGCCTCAGCTCCGCGCAGGAGGCGTCCCACCGACCGCCGAGGACGATCGCGCGGGGCGGGTGCGGGCAGGAGGGCCTGCCAACCTCCGGGCCCGCTGATCCGGTTGCTGGCCAGGAGCCCCACCTGCTTTCCGATCTCCGGTGCAACGGCGGCGACGGCGTGTCACGGCCGCGGGCCTGGCGGCGCATCCCGGTCGAACAGCCCGGTCTGGTGGGCGAGCACGACCGCCTGGACGCGGTCGCGCAGGCGGAGTTTTCCGAGGATGTGCGTGATGTGCGTCTTCACGGTCGTGTCTGAGATGAAGAGCTCCTGGCCGATCTCGGCGTTCGAGAGGCCGCGAGCGATCAGGCGGAACACGTCGAGCTCGCGCTCCGTCAGCTCCTCGATGCCTTTCGGCGGCGCGGGAGGGCGCAGGCGCGTGAACTGCTCGATCACGCGCCTCGTGATCGCGGGTGAGAGCAGCGCCTCGCCGCCCGCGACGGTCCGGATCGCGGCCAGGAGCTGCTCCGGCGGGTCGTCTTTCAGCACGAACCCGCTCGCGCCCGCGCAGAGGGCCTCGTAGACGTACTCGTCGAGGTCGAACGTGGTCAGGATCAGCACCCGGGCCGCCTCGTCGGCGGCGAGGATCCGTCGCGTCGCCTCGAGCCCGTCGAGCTCGGGCATGCGGATGTCCATCAGGATCACGGTCGGGTGGAAGCGGGCCGCCTTGTCGACAGCTTCGAGCCCGTTCGACGCCTCCGCGACGACCTCGATGTCGTCCTCTCCTGACAGGAGAAGGCGGAAGCCTGCTCTCACCATCGACTGGTCGTCGGCGACGAGGACGCGGATGCTCATGACCGGTAGCGTTCGAGGGGGAGGAGAGCGGTGAGGAGGAAGCCACCGTTCGGGGCGGCGCCGGCGGTCATCTCACCACCGTAGATCTTGACGCGCTCCCGGACCCCGACGAGGCCGTGGCCGCGCCCGTCGCTCGTCGAGGCGCCCACGCCGTCGTCGCGCACCTCGAGCCGCAGCGCGTCGGCCCCGTAGCGGACGGTCACGTCCGCGTGGCTCGCGCGGGCGTGCCTGAGAGCGTTGGTCAGGCCCTCCTGCACGATCCGGTAGGCGGAGAGATCGATCCCGCGCGGGAGCGGGATCGCCTCACCCTCGACGTGCAGCCGCACGGGCAGCCCGGCGCGGCGGACCTCCTCGGTGAGCGCCTCGAGCCCGTCGAGACCCGGCTGGGGCGTGCGCTCGGCTACCTCGCCGCCGCTGTGGAGCGCGCCGAGCAGGCGGCGCATCTCGGCGAGCGCCGAGCGGCCGGCCCGCTCGGCGCCCTGGAGTGCCTCCCGGTCATCGGCGAGCGTCCCGGGAAGCCGGTGGCGGACGGCCCCGACCTGGAGCACCATCACGCTGACCGCGTGGGCGACGACGTCGTGAAGCTCGCGCGCGATTCGCGCGCGCTCCTCGGCGACGGCGACGCGGGCCGCGGACTCGCGCTCCCGCTCGGCGGCGAGCGCGCGTGCCTCGGCCGCCTCGGCCTGCACGACCCGCTCGCGCAGCGCGAAGCCGGCGAGCCAGGCGATCGAGATCAGCGCCAGGATGAAGACGAACGAGCTGGCCGTGCGGTTGGGGTCGTTGAAGACGACGATCGCCGCGGCGCCCAGCCCGATCGCCAGCCCGGCCCGCCCCTGCAGGGCGTCCCGCTGGTTGCCGAGCAGGAACGTCGCGACCAACCCGGCTGCCATGGCGCTGAACGTGAACGTGACCAGCCGCCCGTCGACGAACGAGAGCGCGGCGGCGAGCAGCCAGACCGACACGGGCGCGGCGAACGGCAGGCTACGGCGCCCGAGCAGAACCGCCACGAGGACAACGATCGCCGGCACGGCGAACCAGGGCGTCGTGCGCGGCGCCCGCAGCGCGTCGTCGCGCAGGGCGACGTCGAGGGCGGCGGCGACCGCCCCGAGGACGATCAGCGCGTCGAACCCGTGCCTGCGCGCGAGGGGGCTCCACCGTTGCACGGGCCCAACGTAGCGCAGGGCATTCCCCATCGCCTCCTACCGGAGTAGGAGACGAGATCGTCCTCGGGTGCGAGCGCGAACACCCCCTGGCGACGAGGCCGCCGCGCAGCCACCGGCCTACCGTCGGGCCATGACCTCGATCCCGGACGAAGGAGGAGTTATGGCTCGCACGACGCGCGGCAACCTGGCGGCTCGGATGGGCCGCTGGAGCGCCGCTCACTGGAAGACCGCCACGTTCGGGTGGCTCGCGTTCGTCGCCGTCGCGTTCGCGCTCGGCGGAGCCGTCGGCACGACGACGATCGACACGGACAAGCCGGGCCCCGGCGAGTCGGGCCGGATGGACCGGATCCTCGACGCCGGCTTCGAACAGCCGGCGGGCGAGCTCGTCCTTGTCCAGAGCCGCTCGTTGACGACGGACGATCCCGCCTTCGTGGCGGCGGTCGAGGATGTCGTCGCGCGCGTCTCGGGGCTCGACGCGGTCGCGAGCGTCCGCTCGCCGCTCGACCCCGGCAACGCCGGCCAGGTCGCGAGCGACGGGCGCTCAGCGCTCGTCGAGCTCGACATCCGTGGCGACGCCGGCGACGCGGTCGACAGGATCGACCCGGTACTCGACGCCGTCGCCGCCGCGCAGGACGCCCATCCCGGCTTCTTCATCGGCGAGTTTGGCGACGCGAGCGCCGTCAAGGCCGTCGACACCGCGTACGGGGATGACCTCGGCAAGGCCGGTCTCCTCTCGCTGCCGATCACGCTGGCCATCCTCGTCGTCGCGTTCGGCGCGCTCGTCGCGGCGGGTATCCCGCTCCTGCTCGCGCTGACCGCGGTGTTCGCGACGTTCGGCCTGCTCGCGCTGCCCAGCAGCCTGCTGCCGGTGGCGCAGCCCGCCTACGCGATGGTGCTCCTGATCGGGCTCGCGGTCGGCGTCGACTACTCGATCTTCTACTTGAAGCGCGAGCGCCAGGAGCGGGCCGCCGGTCGCAGCGAGCGCGCCGCGCTCGAGGCCGCAGCGGCGACCTCGGGTCGTTCGGTATTCGTCTCCGGCTTGACCGTGATCGTCGCGATGGCGGGCATGTTTCTGACGGGTAACGAGATCTTCGCCTCGCTCGGCGTTGCCACGATCCTCGTTGTCGCCGTCGCGGTGCTCGGCTCGCTGACCGTGCTCCCCGCCCTGCTCTCCAGGCTCGGCGACAACGTCGACCGCCTGCGCGTCCCGCTCGTCAGCCGGCTTCGCCGCGACGACGGCGAGGGGCGGATCTGGGGCGCGATCGTCGATCGCGTCCTGCGGCGGCCCCGGCTCTCGGCGGCCCTCGCAGCCGCGCTCCTGCTCGCGCTCGCCGCGCCCGCGCTCGGGCTGCGGCTCGCGACCCCGGGGCCGGACACCTACCCGTCCTCGCTCGAGGTCGTGAAGACCTACAAGCAGATGCAGGAGGCCTTCCCTGGCACCGCGCTGCCCGCGACCGTCGTCGTCAAGGCGCCGGACGTGAACGCGTCCCGGGTGCAGGCGGCGATCGACCAGCTCAGGGAGCGGGCGCTCGCGAGCGGCCGCATGTACGAGCCGATCGCGGTCGAGGTGAACGCGGACGCCACCGTCGCGCGGATCACCGTCCCGATCGAGGGCGAGGGCACCGACGCCGCCTCGGTGGCGTCGCTCGCGGAGCTGCGCGAGACGATCGTGCCGGAGACGCTCGGCGCGCTGCCCGGCACGGAGGCCGGCGTCACTGGTCTGACCGCCGCGTGGACCGATCAGGCCGACGAGTTGAAGTCGAAGCTGCCGCCGGTCGTCGCGTTCGTGCTCGTGTTCGCGTTCGCGCTGATGCTGGTCGCGTTCCGCTCGCTCGTGGTCGCGGCCAAGGCGATCCTGCTCAACCTGCTCTCGGTCGTTGCCGCGTACGGCGTGCTCGTGCTCGTCTTCCAGCACGGCGTCGGCAGGGGGCTGCTCGGCTTCAGCTCGACCGCCGGGATCGACCCGGTCGTGCCGCTGCTTCTGTTCGTGATCCTGTTCGGGCTCTCGATGGACTACCACGTCTTCATCCTCAGCCGCATCCGCGAGGCGTTCGACCGCGGCGAGAAGATGGACGACGCGATCGCCACCGGGATCCGCTCGACGGCTGGCGTCGTCACGAGCGCCGCGATCGTGATGGTGCTCGTGTTCGGGGTCTTCGCCACCCTCTCGATGCTGTTCTTCAAGCAGTTCGGCGTCGGGCTCGCGGCCGCGATCCTGATCGACGCCACGATCGTCCGCGCCGTGCTCCTGCCCGCTGCGATGAAGCTGCTCGGCGAGCGCAACTGGTACCTGCCCCGCTGGCTCGAGTGGCTGCCGCGGCTCGAGGCTCACGAGCCCGAGACCCGGCCGGCGGGCGAGCCGGAGCCGGCGCGCGCCGCCTAGACGCCGACGAACCGTCGAGCTCGAAACGAACCCGAAAGGAACCGTCATGAAAGCAGGAAAGATCGCGCTCGTCACCACCGGGAGCCTCGCGGGAATGCTCGCGGCCGCGCTCCTGGCCGGTGCCGTCTGGCTGTTCAACCTGAACACCGACTCCGTCGGCTACGTGGTCACCGACACCCTCGAGGTCGCGAGCGACAGCTACGCGTTCGCCTCCACCGACCTCGATGTCAACGACGACTTCGCCTGGGCGTACGATCGCGGCCCGAAGCTGCGCGTCCGCGGCGAGAGCGACACGCCGCTCTTCATCGGCATCGCCCGCAGCGAGGACGTCGAGCACTACCTGGCCGGCGTCGCCCACGAGCAGGTCACCGACCTCGACCTCGATCCCGTCGCCCTGACCACCGAGCGAAGCGCCGGTGCGGCCGCCCCGGCCGCCCCCGCAAACGAGACGTTCTGGGCGGCTAGCGTCCAGGGATCCGGCCTCCAGACGCTCGAATGGGACGGTGGCTACGGCCAGTGGTCGGTCGTCATCATGAACGCCGACGCGAGTCCGGGCGTGGCCGCCGACGTCAGCCTCGGCGCCCACGTCCCCCACCTGACCTGGATCGCCATCGGTGGCGCGATCGGGGGAGGACTGCTCGCCGTCACCGCCGTCGGACTGATCCTCCTCGGGGCCCGGATCCCCGGGCGCCCCGCGCTCGCCCCGGCAGCACCGGCTGCCTGAGCGACCCCCGCCAGCGCCTCGGGCTCGCTGCCGCACTTCCCGGCGGCGAGCCCGAAGCGTACGCGATCGCCCTGGCGGCCTCCCGCGGACTTGCCGCTGCCCGTCAGCGCCCGCCCTGCCGTTGCCGCCGCACGGCCGTCACGGCCGTAGCAACCCCTTCGAGCGCTGCGGCGCGAAGTACGTTCTGGTCGAAAGACACGACTGAGGCGTCGGCGTAGCGGGCGGTCGCCAGACAGTAGGCGTCCGGGAGGCTGAGCGGGTGGGCGCTGCGGAGTCGCGCGGCCTCGACGCCGATCGGCTCCCCGGGCTGATGGATGGCGACACCGAGCGTGGCGATCGCCTCGCGTGCCGCTCGCAGCCGTCGGCGGTCGGCGGCGGGAGCGACCAGAACCTCGGAGAGGTTGACGACGCTGATCAGCCGGGTCGCGTTCTGCTCCTGCCAGCCGATGAACAGCGCGCGGGCTTGAGCATGGTGTGGGTCGGAGCCGTCGAGCGCGCCGATCAGGACGTCGGCGTCGAGGACGAGCTTCACCGCTGCTCGTCTTCTCGGTCGAGCTGTTCGAGGTACCCGGCAGGATAGGTCCCGGTGAGGGCGCCGAACGCGTCCTCGAAGCTGGCGGCGCCGCGGCGGATGCGCACCTCGCCGTCCTCGACGGCTTCGACGACGACCTGGTCGCCAGCGTGAAGCCCGGCCTCCTCGAGCACGGCGACCGGGATCGTGACCTGGTTCTTCGTGGAGATCTTGGACATACCTTTACCATATCAGTAAAGGCGGTTTTTCTGCGGTCGGGGCGCATGGATTCCGGGCGCTGAGCCGCCGCTTGCGTGCGCGACGCACGGGTGCTTTCGCGGCAGGGTGGGATTCGGACCGGCAGCGGCCGGAGGCGCGTCAGAACGTGTCTACGTGGACGTGGTCGAGATGGGAGTCGTAGGTGACCGAGGTGCGGATCTCGTGCCAGCCGCTGCCGGCCGTCCAGATCCCGACACCGGAGTAGATCACCGTGTCGACGCTCTTCATCCCGGCGACCTTCCTCGCGTAGCGCTCCATCTCGGCCGGCGTCCCACTGACGTCGATCGCTTTCGAGGGGAAGACACCATGGTCGGAGGGCTGACCGCTCGACTCGATGATCGCGCCCGGGCGGTGGGCGGAAATCAGCTTCAGCCCCATGTCGCGGGCGAGCGCGAGCGCCCCGCCGAGGCGGCCGTCGATGCCGGACGGCGTCGCGGTGTCCGCCGCCGGCTCGTGGGAGTGCTCGCTCTCGCGGCCGGCGGCACCGCTCGCGCTCGCGAGCGCGGAGAGCGTCCGCGGACCGACGATTCCGTCCACGGCGAGCGAGGCTCTCTGCTGGAACGCGCGGACGGCTTTCAGCGTCTGCCTGCCGAAGATGCCGTCGGCGGTGATGCCGAGCGCCCGCTGGAGTCGCTCGACCGCAGGGCCGCGGTCGCCGCGCTCCAGCGTGGAGCCTCCGTTCGCGTCCGCGGCTGCGCCCCGCTCGAGGGCGGCGCGCGTCAGGGGGCCGACGATGCCGTCGGCGACAAGCCCGGCCCGCTGCTGGAACGCGCGGACGGCTTTCAGCGTCTGCCTGCCGAAGATGCCGTCGGCGGTGATGCCGAGCGCCCGCTGGAGTCGCTCGACCGCAGGGCCGCGGTCGCCGCGCTTCAGCGTTGAGCGCTCCAGCACCTCCGTGGACTCCGACGCCTTGCTCGTGCGGGAGTGCGCCGAGGCGAGCGCTGGGGTCGCTGCGGCGACCGCCGCGAGGATCAGCGAGACGCTGGCGCGCCGGGCCTTCGGCAGCCGGGGCGGGTCGATCGCCACCTCCCGCTTTGCCCTCGAGAGGGCGCGCGAGAGATCCCAGAGCTCGTCGGAAGCGAGATCGCGGCCCTCGAAGATCGGCACATCGTGCCAGGGTCGAGCTGTCCGGGCCTCGATCTCGCCGGTCTCGTCCGGCGCTCGCCCGGCCCCCGGAAGTGAAGGCCGTGCGACTGTTGCGCGCGTGGTTCCCATCGCGAGCCCGTCAGGGTAGCAGGCTCCCCGCCGGAAGAGCCGCCGAGAGCACCCGTAGCGCGTTCGCGCCCATCACCTTGCGGACATCCTCCGCGCCGAGCCCGGCCTCGAGGAGCGCCTGCGTCAGCTGCGGCAGCCCGGCCGCATCGAACGGGACGGCAACGGCTCCGTCAAAGTCGGAGCCGAGGCCGACATGGTCGATCCCTGCGATCTCGGCGGCGTGCGCGATCGCTCGCGCGATCGCTCGCACGGATGCCTCGCCGACTGCGCCGGGCCAGAAGCCGATCCCGATCACCCCGCCGGCCTCGGCGACTCGCCTGAGCCGGTCGTCGCGGAGGTTCCGGGGGCCGGGGCAGATGGTCTGGATGCCCGTGTGTGAGACGACCAGCGGGCGCGTGGCGAGCGCGAGGGTGTCGTCGATCGCCCGCGGCGACGCGTGAGCGAGGTCGACGAGGATGCCGAGCTGCTCCATCCGGCGCACCGCGCGCCGGCCGAGTTGCGTCAGGCCGCCTCGGGAGGCCCCGTGCGCCGAGCCGGCGAGCTCGTTGTCCGAGAAGTGGGCGAGGCCCATCAACCGGAAACCCGCCGCGTACAGCAGGTCGATGCTGTCGAGCTCTCCCTCGAGCGCGTGCAGCCCCTCGAGCGCCAGCACGGCGCCGGTCACGTCTGCGCCCGCCCTGCGGGCCGCGAGCAGGTGCTCGAGCTCCCCGGCCGATCGGACCACCGCGAGTCGTCCGCCCGACCGCGCGGCGGCGCGGTGCAGCCGGCGGGCCTGGTGGAGGGCGCGCTCACGCGGGCTCGCCCAGGTCGCGGGCGGCCACCCCTGCAGCACGACCAACGGGGTGACGAGGTCGAGCCGGGGCCGTCCCCGTGCGGGCATGTGTGTTACTGCAGCGAGAACCTGGAGCGCGACGTTGCCGTCACGAAAGCGAGGCAGGTCGGCATGACCCCGCCGTGAGCGGGCAAGCGGGTCACGCGACCAGAGGAGCAGGTCGCAGTGGAGGTCGGCGACCGCGAGCCCGCGGTGCAGCCGGGCGGCGGCCTCCGAGACGGGCGGGCCGGACGGGTCGGTGAGTCGATTCAGACCGGCGTCGAGCACGCGCGGCCCGGCGACGGCCGCCGCCACTCCGCCCAGCACCCAGCCCGCTCGTCCCAGCAATCCTCCTCTCGCCGCTCACACGGCAGGCGCTTCGAGCCCGCGCGGGATCTTCTTCTCCTCGTCGTAGAAGGGCAAGTCGACGATCTCGCATGGATGCGTGGCGAGATCGAAGCCGACCACCTCGGCCTGTCTCGGCTCGAGCAAGTCCGCGCTCGCGAGCCGCACGTAGGCGACGCCGCGCTCGAGGTACGGCGACCAGCCGGCGGCGGTGACATGGCCGATTCGCTCGCCGCCGCGGGTCACCGGGCCGCCGATCAGCGGCTCCGCGGTCGCGCACGAGAGCCCGTAGAGACGGCTGCGGCGGTCGGCCGCCCGGAGCGCCTCCTGGCCGAAGAAGTCGTCATCGCGCTCGAGATCGACGTAGTCGCCGAGCCCAGCTTCGAACGGGGTCATCGTCCGGTCCATGTCGGAGACGTTGTTCAGGATTCCCGCCTCGATCCTGCGGATGTCCATCGGATCGAGGCCGATGTCGATCATCCCGTGGCGCGCGCCCGCTTCCGTGAAGCGATCCCACAACGCGTCGAAGTCCATCCCGGGCCGCGTGTAGACCTCGAAGCCGACCTCGCCGGTCCAGCCGGTGCGAGTGACGAGCACGCGCTGCCCGCCCACCGTCACCTCGCGCACGTCGAAGAAGCGAAAGCCCTCCTGCAGGCCGTCGTCGCAGGCGTCCGCGAGCACGTCGAGCGCCTTCGGGCCCTGGATCTGGTGCACCCACGAGTCCGGGTCCCGGATCTCGACGTCGTAAGCGAGGGCGTGCGCGCTTACCCAGCCGACGAAGTCGCCCTCCGCCTGCACGTACCAGAAGCGCTCCTCGTCGAGCCGGAACAGGATCCCGTCGACCAACACGCCGCCGTCGGGCCAGCAGGCGATCCCGTAGGTGCAGCGCCCCGGTGCCAGCGTGGAGACCCTGCGCGTGAAGATGCGGTCGAGCAGCCGTCCCGCGTCGGGCCCGGCGATCTCCGTGGGCAGCTCGCCGGTGTCGAGCCGCGTCGCCGTGCGCCGCAGCGCCCAGTAGCCCTCCTCCCGCGTCGAGCTCGTCAGCGAGACCGGCATCATCCGACGGTTGTAGATGCAGTAGGTCGCGCCCTGCTCGAGGTCGTAGCGGTAGAACGGCGAGCGGAAATGCCCGTAGCTCCACCCCGGCTCGGCGAGCGAACAGACGATGTCTCGGCGAGCGAAGAGCCTCTCCTGCATGGGGCCTCCCTGGTCTGGCTGCGACCGTGGCCTGAGGCGGGGTGCGCCGGACGGCCCGGGCGGTGGACGGTGCACGGGCGAGTCTAGGCGCCGGCCGACGAGGGCGTCAATTGTAAAGACCAGTGGTTGCTACACTAAACGTCGTGCTCGACACGGTCTCTCTGGAGGCGTTCGGTCACGACGTTCGCGATCGCCGCCGCGAGCTCGGCCTCTCCGTGCGCGCGCTCGCGGCCAGGGCGGGTGTGTCGCCCGCGTACGTGACCGCGATCGAGCGGGGGCGGAACCCCGCAACGGGCCGGCCGGCCGTCCCTTCCGTGGCGGTGCTGGTCGGCCTCGCAGCCGCTCTCGAGCTCGAAGTGGCGCGGCTCCTGGATTCGCTGCGCCTGCCCGGCACGCGCGCCGCCGGGCACGTTCTCCTCTACAGCTGCGACGATCGCGCGTGCCCGCTCGGGGCGTCGGAGAACCTCTTCGGCGACCGGGTCGACCACTGGCTCTGCATCGCCGACCCGCGCGGCGATCAGCCGGCCCTGCCCGGCGGGCGAGCGACAGTGCGCCGCTGGCAGCTCGGTGAGTTCCCCTACGACGGCCCCCGGCTCGTGCCCGGCCAGCTCGTCTCGGCGCTCGAGCTCGAGGCCCGGGAGCTCGCCCGCGCCCATGCGGGCCACCGCGTGGGCCTCCTGATCGCCGACTGCTCCGCGGTCATGCGCCGGGTTCAGAACGCCGAGGCCGAGGTGGCGCTCGAGCGGCGCTGGGACGCCGAGGTGCACCGGATCTGGGCCGAGCATCTGCACGGGCCCCCCGCCGTGGACGTCTGCTTCTACCGGCACGCCGACGTCGAGGCCCTCGGTCTCAGCATCGACCAGCTCGCCACCGCTCTGGAGCTTGTCCGCCAGCACGACCTCGTGATCCTGCTCGACGGGGACGACACGGTGACGGGCCCGCCCGCGGTCCGCCGGATCCTGGAGCGCGCCCGCCCGGTCGGCGTGGGCGCGGGCCCGTGGCGGGAGCTCGTCTCCGCGGCCGCCGCCGGCCTCGCCGGTGCCGGCGCGTCCTCCTAGCGCGGCCTCTACTGACGTTCAACGGAAACCGCCGTCGCGATTGATGTAGGGGCCGGACCTGTCCGGCCCGCAACCCGTCTTGTTTCCGGTGCTTGCATCGTCTCGGGCGGGACAAGTCCCGCCCCTACATCTCCTCCGCGCCCGTCCCTACATCTCCTCCGCGCCCGTCCCTACGCCTCCTCTGCGTTGCCGGTGCAACGTCACGAGACGCCGCACCGGCCCGTCTTGGCCTCCCGGCCGCGGCCGGTTAGGATCCGACGATCGTCGCGCGCCTCGTCACCCTGGCGGCACTGATCGTCGCGGCCGCCGTCGCTCCGTCCGCCGGCGCCGCGCTGCCGCGCGAGGTGTTCGAGCGGATCACCTGCTCGGCGTAGCGCCGCTCTTTCGCACGGTCACGACGAACACGCTCCCGCAGGCGTCGCAGCGCGCCTCCGCTCCCGCCCGGGCGGAGACCGGCGACGCGCACAGCGGGCAGAAGGAGACGCGCGCGGCCATCGCGTCGGCCTCCTTGCGCCCGACCCGGCCGAGCACCGGCACGACGATCACGAACGCTGCGAGAGCGACCGCGACGATGCCGACCCAGCGCCCGAACCAGTCGCCCTCGAAGCTCCCCCAGATGCCGGCGGCGGTCAGCGCCGCGAGCGCGAGCGCCAGCCCGGCCGCGGCGCGGAAGGTCCAGCGGAAGCGAGGAGCTAGATCGGCGAGCGAGAGCACGCTGACGAGGGCGGCCGCGACGGCGGCGGCGAGCAGCGTGCCGGCGACGCGCGAGAGGTTGTCGTCGCTCGACTCGGTCCAGATCCCGGCCATGAGCAGCGCGAAGCCCGCTAGCGACGCAGCCGCGCCGACCCGGGGCAGCAGTCCGAGCCTGCCCCGCTCGCGCGCGGCCTCGCAGGCGAGGACGAGTACGAGCGCCCCCGTCACGCACAGCGAGCTGAACAGGATCTTCCCCTCCAGCTCCCCGAACGAGCCCGCGAGCAGCGCCACGATCGCGAGCGCGGCGTTGAGCGCCACCGAGGCGAAGAAGACCCGCAGGCCCAGGCGGCGCACGGGCGCAGTCTCGCAGGCCGTTGCGATGCCCGCCTGGCCAGATTTCGCGCCCCTTCCACGCTTCCCGCCGCTGCGGTAGGGTCGCGCCGTGAAGGTCCTGCGCTCGGACGACGGCGCGGTCCGCACCCTGACCCTGAACCGGCCGGAGGTGCGAAACGCGCTCGACACGGAGCTGCTCGCCGGGCTGCTCTCGGAGCTGCGCGACGCCGCCGCTGATCCGGAGGTGCGCTGCCTCGTCCTCACCGGCGCCGGCAAGGGCTTCTGCGCCGGCGCCGACGTCAAGGCGTGGGTGGAGGAGGGTCCCGAGGCCGATGCCGGCCCCTCGCCCTGGGTCGAGCTCGCGCACGCGCTCGTGACCGAGCTCGCCGCGGCGCCGCTGCCGACGGTCGCGCTCCTGAACGGCGCCGCGGTCGGCGCCGGCCTCGACCTCGCGCTCGCCTGCGACTTCCGGATCGCGGCCGCCGAGGCCCGCTTCGCCTGCGCCTACACGTGGCTGGCCTACCCGCCGGACGCCGGCGGCACGTGGCTCCTGCCGCGGGTGATCGGGCTCGAGCGCGCGAAGCGGTTCGTCTACACGGGCGAGCTGTGGGACGCCGAGACCGCGCTCGCGAACGGGCTCGTCTCCCGGGTCGTCCCGCTCCCGGACCTGACGGCCGCGGGCGCGGCGCTGGCCGCCGAGCTCGCGAGCGGGCCCACAGTCGCGATCGGCCACGCCAAGCGCCTGCTCGACACCTCCCACTCGCGGACGCTGGCCGAGCAGCTGCGCGAGGAGGCGGCCGCCGGGCAGGCCTGCTCGCGCACGGACGACCACCGCGAGGCGCTTGCCGCGGCCGCCGAGAAGCGCGAGCCGCGCTTCCGCGGCCGGTGAGCCTGCGCCGGCTGCTGCGCCCCCGCAGCGTCGCCTTCGTCGGCGGCGCGATCGCCGCCGCCGCCCGCGACGAGTGCGAGGCGGCCGGCTTCGACGGGCCGGTCTACGCCGTGCACCCGCGCGGCGAGCTCGGTGGGAGCCCCGCCTATCGCAGCGTCGCCGAGCTGCCGGAGGCGCCCGACGCGGCGTTCGTCGCGGTCAATGCGGCCGCGACCGTCGAGGTCGTGCGCGAGCTCGCCGCGATCGGTGCCGGCGGAGCCGCGTGCTACGCGGCCGGCTTCTCCGAGGCGGGGACCGAGGAGGGCGCCGCGCGCGAGGACGCCCTGCGCGCCGCGGCCGGCGCCATGCCGGTGCTCGGCCCGAACTGCTACGGGGCGATCGATCTCGTCGGCGGGGGTGGCCTCTGGCCGGTCCCCTGGCCGCACGAGCGGCGGGAGCGCGGCGTCGCCGTCGTCCTCCAGAGCGGGAACCTCGGCATCAACGTGACGATGAGCCAGCGCTCGCTCCCGCTCGCGTTCGTCGCGAGCATCGGCAACCAGGCCGTCGTCGAGCTGGCCGAGGTCGTCGAGGCCTACCTCGAGATGGACGAGGTGGCCGGGATCGGCATCTACCTCGAGGGCCTGCGCGACGTGCCCCGCTTCGCAGCAGCCGCCGCCGCCGCGCTCGAGCGCGGCGTCCCGCTCGCCGTCTGCAAGGCGGGGGTGTCCTCGCTCGGGCGCGAGCTCGCCCTCACCCACACGGCCTCGCTCGCCGGCTCCGACGAGCTCTACGGCGCCCTCTTCGAGCGCTTCGGCGTCGCGCGCACCCGCTCGATTCCGGAGCTGCTCGAGACGCTGAAGGCGCTCGTCTCGATCGGCCCGCTCGGAGGCCGCAGGGTGTTCGTCTTCACCTGCTCGGGCGCCGAGTCGGCGCTCGCGGCCGACCTTGCCGACGCGAGCGGGTTGGATCTGCCGCAGCCCCCGCCGGCGACGAGGGCGACGCTCGTCGAGGCCCTGCCCGAGTTCGCGCTCGTCTCGAACCCGCTCGACTACAACTCGGCGCTCTGGGGGCTCGAGGAGCCTCTGCGGCGCGTGTTTCGCGCCGCGCTCGCCGACCCGGTCGACGCGGCCCTGCTCGTGATCGACTACCCGCGACCCGGGATGACCTACTCGGCCGACGTCGACCGGGCGATCGCCGCGCACCTCGCCGCCTGCGCGGAGGCGGGCGTCCCTGCCGCCGTGGCGAGCACGCTGCCGGAGTCGCTGCAGCCGCACGCGCGTGAGGAGTTGCTCGCGCGCGGGGCGGCGCCGCTCCAGGGGCTCGTGGAGGCGTTCGCCGCGCTCGGCTCCTGCGCGCGCCTCGGGGAGTGCAGGCGGGCCGGGCCGCCGGCCCCGCTCGCTCCGACCTGTTCGCTCGCGGAGGGCGCTCGACCGCTCGACGAGGCCGCGGCGAAAGAGCTCGTCGCCGCGTTCGGCCTCGCCGTCCCGGAGGGGCTGCTCGTCGCGCCCGCCGCGGCCGGCGCGGCAGCGGCGGCGCTGGGTTTCCCGGTCGCGGCGAAGCTCTGTAGCCCCGAGCTGCCGCACAAGGCCGCCGCCGGGGCGGTCTGGCTCGGGCTCCGTGACGAGGGGGAGGTCGCGGCGGCGGTCGAGGCGATGCTCGCCGCCAACCCCGCCCTCCCGCTCTCCGGGGTGCTCGTCGAGCGCATGGTCGAGGGAGCCGTGTGCGAGCTACTCCTCGGAGCTGTCCACGATCCGGCGTTCGGGCACGTGCTGCTCGTCGGCAGCGGCGGCGGTCTCGTCGAGCTCGTCGCCGACGTGCGCCCCCTGCTGCTGCCGGCGGCGAGGGCGGACGTGGAAGCCGCTCTCGCCGGCCTGCGGGTCGCGCCGCTCTTGCGCCGGGGCGACGAGGGCGCCGCGATCGACGCCGTGCTCGCTCTCGCCAGGATCGTCGACGCTTACCGCGACCGGCTCGTGGAGATCGACGTGAACCCGCTGCTCGTGCTCGAGCGGGGCGCCGTCGCCGCCGACGTGCTGGCTCGTCTCTGAGCTACGCGGCCCCTCGTGACGCTTGACCGCAAACCGCGGTCGGGATCGGCCGCCCCTACACCTTCCCTGCGTTGACGCCGCATTACGCGGCGCGGCGGGAGCGCTGGCGTCGCTGGCGGTCGCGTTCGGCGGTCTCGCGGCGGCGCTCGTGCGCTCGCCGGGCGTGCTGGCGCGCGCGGCGCTCCTCACGGCCGGGCGTGGCCGCCAGGTGAAACGTGTCCGCGACCTCCCAGGCAACCAGGGCGAGCAGCACCGGCACGAGCCCGGCGGCGGCGATCAGGAACCCGTCCGGGGTGATCGCGCGGGCCACGAGGGCGCAGGCGAGACCCGCGAGCGCGAGCAGCACGATCGGTCGGCGAAGGCCCGGCAGGAGCGCGAGGAGGATGAGGACGAGCCCGAAGGTGAGGAGATACGCCACCTTGGGAGGTAAAGGCTAGGACCTCGACCGGACGGAACGCGCGGCGGTGCAGGTCTTTTCGGTCCAGAGTGCTCCACCCTGCCGGTGAAGCCTCGCGCCTGAGGAACCTGGCGAACCAGGTGGGTGCCCTGCCGGCGGCTACCCTCGGGCGGCAACCGGACGCGGGCTCCCTCTCAGTTGGTGTTGGTTCAACATGGGAGCGCGAGACCACGCACAGGGTCGAGCACGACCTCAACCATAGCGGTCGTCGCCGGTCGCCGGCGCCGGCTCAGCCCCCGCTCGCCGGGGCCCGGAGGTCGAGCAGCTCGCGCACGCGACCGGCAAGGGCTCCCGTCGAGAACGGCTTCGCGATGAACGCAACGCTCGATCCGGGGACCCCGCGGCCGAGCACGTCGTCGTCCGCGTAGCCGGACATGTAGAGGATGCGCAGGTCGGGGCGGGCCGCGAGCAGGGTGTCGGCGAGCTCCCGGCCGCTCATCCCGGGCATGACCACGTCGGTGAGCAGGAGGTGGATCGGGCCCTCGCGCTCGCCGGCGAGCGCGATCGCGCCCGGACCGTCGCGTGCCTCGAGAACGGAGTAGCCGCGAGCGCGCAGCGCCCGGGCCGCGAGAATGCGCACGACCTCCTCGTCCTCGACGAGCAGCACGGTTTCCTCGCCCGCGCCGCTCGGCGCGGGCGGCTCCGCGGGCGGCCAGCCCGTGGCCTCGGCTCTCGTCGCCGGTAGGAGCGCGGTCACGGTCGTACCGCGGCCGGGCTCGCTCTCGAGCCTGACGCTGCCGCCCGCCTGCGTGACGATGCCGTACACGCTCGCGAGACCGAGGCCGGTTCCCTTCCCCTGCTCCTTGGTCGTGAAGAACGGCTCGAACGCGTTCAGTCGCGTGCTCTCGTCCATGCCGATGCCCGTGTCTGCCACGGCCAGGCGGACGAGCTCGGACTCCGGCCCCGCGGCCGCCGTCGAGATGGTCAGCGTGCCGCCGTTCGGCATCGCGTCGCGCGCGTTGGTCGCGAGATTCACGAGCAGCTGCTCGAGCTGCGCCGGATCGGCCGTGACACGTGGCAGGTCCGGGCCGAGCCTGGTCACGACCGCGGCATCCTCACCGAGTAGGTGCTCGAGCATCGGAGCGAGCTCGTGGATCACCTCGTTGAGGTCGACGACTCGCGGTCGCAGGATCTGGCGGCGACTGAACGTCAGAAGCTGCCCGACGAGACGGGCCGCTCGCTCTGCAGCACGGGTGATCTCGGTGACGTCGCGCTGTCCCGCGTGGTCGTGGCCGAGGGCCTCGCGCAGGAACTCCGCGTAGCCCGAGATCGCGGTCAGCAGGTTGTTGAAGTCGTGGGCGACTCCGCCCGCGAGGCGCCCGACCGCGTCGAGGCGCTGGGCCTGGAGGAACTGGGTCTGGAGGGCGCGCTGCTCGGTCACGTCCCGTCCGGCGCACAGGTGGCGGCCGGGGAGGAAGCTCGCCTGCGCGGTCACCTCGACGATCCGCCGGGTGCCGTCGGGGCGCTCGACCTCGATGGTGCCGGAGAGCTCGCCGCGAGCGACGAGCTCCCGCGCGAGCGGTTCGACCACGCCGCGCTCGACCTCCGGGACGAGCTCCCGCGCCGAAGCTCCGATCAGCTCCGTGCGTGGCCTGCCGAGGAGCTCGGCCGCGGCCCTGTTCGCATCCACGCACCGCAGCGTGTCGTCGATGATCACGATCGCGTCGCGCGCGCCGTCGAAGATGGTCCGGAACTGCCGCTCGCTGTCACGGAGCATCTCCTCCATCTGCCGGCGCTCGGTCGTGTCGAGCAGGTAGCCCTGCGCGTAGAGGCGGTTGCCGTCCTCGTCGCGGACGATCACGTACTCGTCCTGCACCCAGACGACCCGCCCGTCTCGCGCGATCAGCCGGTACTCCTGGCGGTGGGGCCCGTCGTCCTCGGGCCACTCGTCGTCGACGATCTCGAGGCGGTCGTCCGGGTGAACGATCTTCCCGAGCATGTGCGGGTCGGCGACCCACTCCTCGGGCGTGTAGCCGAGCGCCCGCTCGACCTGCGGGCTCACGTACAGGCTCGAGGCCGAGTCGTCGAGGTTGTCGATGTAGACGGTGAGGGGCAGATGCTCGACGAGCGTGCGGTAGCGGGCTTCCGCCTCGCGCCGGGCCGCGTCCGCCTCGCTCCGCTGGATCGCCGCGCCGAGGATCCCCGCCGCCGCGCGCAGCGCCTCGACCTCGGCGCTGGCCCACTCACGCTCGCCCACGCACGAGTCGAGGCCGATGAAGCCCCAGGGGCGGCCGCCGGCCGAGACCGGAACCTCGAGGAACGACTCGCTCTCCCGCTGCTCCAGCAGGCCGCGCGCCTCACCGGGCAGGTCGCGCGTGTGGGTCTGGTAGGGGTGGCCGGACTGCATCGCCTCCCACCAATCCTCCTTGCCCGGGGATGGCACCGGTAGCCCCTGCAGCTCGGGGCTGTCCCGCAGGGGCACGATCCCGGGCGCGCACCACTCGTGGCGCTGACTCGTCACGACCTGCCCGTTGGCATCCTCGTGCCACTGGAACAGGTACGCACGGCTTGCCTCGATCGCGGCGCCGAGCCCGGCGAGCGCTTCGTCGATCCCGTCCTCCCAGCTGCCGGCGCGAAGCAAGCTCTCCGCGGCGGCCGCGACGGCCGCGAGGACCGCGTCGCGGCGCGCCAGGGCGGCCGCCGGCCGCCCGTCGGGGGCCCGCGCGTCCGCGAGCGCGCCAGGATCGCCGCTACCCATCGCCACAGTGATCGGCAGCAGCGTACGGAGGTTGAGGGCCGAAGGTACGATCGCCGCGTGTTCGTCGGGGTCTCCTGTCGTGGCGAGCTGTGGGGGCTCGACGTCTTCCGGGCCGCCGAGGAGCTCGGCTTCGACGGCCTGTTCACGGGGGAGCACCTGCTGGCGCACCGGCCGACCTGGGACGCGATCACGATGACGACGGCGCTCGCGTGCGCGACCGAGCGGATCACGATCGGGCCTGCCGCGGTGATCGCCCCGCTGCGCCATCCGACCCTGCTCGCGAAGGAGCTCGCGGGCATCGACCGGATCTCAGGCGGGCGGCTCGTCGTCGCGCTCGGCGTCGGCGGCGACTACCCGGAGGAGTTCACGCAGGCCGGGGTCCCGTTCGAGCGCAGGGGACAGCGCACCGACGAGACGATCGAGATCCTGCGCCGCTACTTCTCGGGCGAGCGGTTTTCCTACGAGGGCGAGCTCTACCGGCTCGAGGACGTGCGGCTCGACCCGCCTCCGGCCCGGCCGGGCGGGCCGCCGCTCTGGGTTGCCGGCCGCAGCGAGGCGGCGAGGCGGCGCGCCGGCCGGCTCGGCGACGGCTTCCTCCCCTACATGGTCACGCCCGCGAGCTGCCGGCTGCTGTTCGACTCGACGCTCGCCCACGCCGGGCAGGCGGGGCGGGGGCTGCCGTCCGGGTATGCCTGGGGCGCCTACGTCCACGTCTCGCTCGGCGACGACCCCGACGAGGCGCGCCGCCGCGGCGACGAGCACCTCGCCTGGCGCTACGCCGACCCGCGTCTCGCCGGCGAGCTCGCCGGCCGCTACTGCGTGGCGGGATGCGCGGACGACGTGGTCGAAGGGCTGCTCGGCTTCGCCGAGGTCGGTTGCACCCACCTCGTGCTCGCGCTGATCGCGCCCGAGGGTACGCCCGCGCTCGAGCCGCTGCGGGCGGTTGCCGAGACGGTGCTGCCGCGCGTGCGGCGTGGACGTAGGGGCGGGTGATGACCCGCCCCTACACGAGGTCGAGCTCCCCCAGGCGCGGATAGGTCTCCCAGTCGCCGGTCCCGCGGAGGGCAGCGGCCGCAACCTGGTTCCCCGCGCGGGCGCAGCGGGCCGGCTCCCGCCCCTGGAGGAGCGAGTACGCGAAGCCGGCGGCGAAGCCGTCGCCGGCTCCGATCTCGTCCACCACCTCCTCGACGCGCAGGGGCGGCACGAGCACCGGCTGCCCGTCCTGGCGTACGAGCGCGCCCTCCGCCCCGACGCGCACGACCGCGTCGCCCGCCCCGGCGGCACGCGCCGCCTCGATCACCTGCTCGGGCGAGGAGGCGCCGAGCAGGAGCTCGCCCTCGGCCCGCCCGCACAGGTACCAGTCGACGTGGGGAAGGACTGCCGCCATGGCCTCAGCGGCCGCCCGGGGGGCCGCCCAGAGTGCGGGGCGGTAATTCGGGTCGAACGTGACGATGCAGCCGCGCTCCCGCGCCCGGCGCGCGACGGAGAGGACGGTCTCGCGCGCGGTCGCCGACAGCGCCACCGTGATCCCGGTCAGGTGCACGAGCGCGACCCCGTCGAGCGCCGAGTCGGGCACGTCGGCGGGGGAGAGGTGGCTCGCGGCCGAGCCGGCGCGCCGGTAGAGGACGCGGCTCTCCCCGCCCTCGTGCCACTTGAAGAAGACGCCGGTCGGGGCGCCGTCGCGCGTGACCCAGCGCAGGTCGATCTCCTCGGCCTCGAGCGTGCGGACGACGAAGTCGCCGAACGGGTCGCTGCCGAGCCGCGACGCCCACGCAACGTCCACGCCGAGGCGACGCAGCGCGATCGCGAAGTTCGACTCGGCGCCGCCGACCCTGAGCCGGAACGGCATCCCGGGCTCGAGCTCACCGCCCTCGACGCCGTCGAGCAGAACCATTGTCTCGCCCGCAGTGAACACCCGCACGCTGGCAGCCTACGGTCTAGGGTTCCGTCCATGACCCAGGTACGAAAGCTCACCGCGGGCGAGCCCGTGGAGCTCGCCCCCGGCGCCCGGATGTTCCCGCTGTTCGGCGAGGCCGCGATGCTGAACGTCGTCGACCTCGACCCGGGCACGGCGCTCCCGCTCCACAGCCACCCCCACGAGCAGCTCGGCATCGTCCTCTCCGGAGAGATCACGATGGTCTTCGCCGGCGAGGAGCGCCGGCTCGGGCCCGACGATGCCTACCAGATTCCCGGCGGCGTCGAGCACGGCGGCCAGGCGGGACCGCAGGGCTGCCGCGTGCTCGACGTGTTCGTCCCGGTTCGCGAGGACTACCGCAAGCTCGCCGGCGCCTGACGCGGACCGGGACGTCACATGGCGTCACCCCGCCTCGGGAACCGGCTCCGGGCGGGGCGCGGCCGGGTGGCGCGCGGCATGGGGGTGGGATCGACCGAGGTGGCCGTGGGCCTCGGTGCCGTAGCCGCCCGGAACGGGGATGTAGAACTCGGGGTAGCCCCACATGCCGTGCTCGGACACGTCGAGGCCGAGCGTCTCGACCTGCTCGGAGACCCGGATCCCGCGCAGGCGATCGAGCGCCCAGAGCACGCCGAAGGAGATGCTGAACGTGAACGCGCCGACCGCGGCGAGCCCGAGCGCCTGGGTGCCGAGCTGGGCGAAGCTGCCCGTGTAGACGAGGCCACCACGGCCGGTGTCGAGGCTCGCGGCGAGGGAGGGTAGCGCGAACAGGCCCGTCGCGAGCGTTCCCCAGACGCCGGAGAGCCCGTGCACCGCGACCGCGCCAACCGGGTCGTCGATCCCGACCCGCTCGACGAAGAGAACGCCGAGCACGGCGATCGCGCCCGCGACGAGGCCGATCGCGATCGCCGCCCAGGGGGCGACGAAGCCGCAGGCGGCGGTGATCGCGACGAGCGCCGCCACGGCGCCGTTCAGCATCATCGACACGTCGGGCTTCCCGAGCGCCACGCGCGCGACCGCGGCGGCCCCGAGCACGCCGCTCGCGGCAGCGACGTTCGTCGTCAGCGCCACGTAGCCGAAGAAACCGAGCATGTCGCCCGAGACGATGCCGAGCGTCGAGCCGGCGTTGAAGCCGAACCAGCCGAACCAGAGGATGATCACGCCGAGCGTGACGTAGGCCATGTTGTGCCCCGGGATCGGGTTCGGCTTCCCGTGGCGGTCGAACTTCCCGATCCGCGGGCCGAGCAGGATCGCGCCCGCGAGCGCGGCGAGCGCCCCCTGGTAATGGACGACCGTGGAGCCCGCGAAATCCTGCATCCCGAGCGAGAAGAGCCAGCCGTCAGGGCTCCAGATCCAGTGGGAGACGACGGAGTAGACGAGGACGAACGCGACGCCGAAGACGAGGTAGACCCACAGCTTCGCCCGCTCGGCCATCGCACCCCAGACGATCGCGAGCGAGATCCCCGCGAACGCGACCTGGAACAGGAACGCGGCGCTGGCCGGGACGGTCGAGAACCAGCTGAAGGGCGCCTGCCCGACGGCGAGCAGCGCGTCGACGGACGGTGCGAACCCGGAGCCGCCGGCGAGCCCGTTGCCCCCGTCGCCGAACGCGAGCCCGAACCCGACGACGTAGTAGACGACGCAGGCGACGCCGAACACGAGCACGGTCTTCGCGGCGATGTGAGCGACGTTCTTCATCCGCGTCAGCCCGGCTTCCAGGAACGCGAAGCCCGCCTGCATGAAGATCACGAGCACGGCCGCGACCACGACCCAGATCGTGCTCGCGGCGATGGTGAGATCGGCCGTGCTCATCTGGCCTCCGCCTCCTCGAGCGGGCGGCCGGTGCGGCTGTGCAACACCGTTGCGGCAGCGGTCGTCCACACGATCCCGTCGCCGGACTCGCCGCCGCTGCGCGCCGCGTCGGCGATCGCGTGGACGACCGCGTCCGCCTTGCCGTCCTCGACGACGAACACGAGCAGCGCCTTGGGCAGGAACCTCGACTCGAAGACGCGGCCGCGGTACTCGTGCGTGATCCCGCGCTGACGGCCGTGGCCGACCGCCTCGATCACGGTGACCCCGATGTGGCCCGCCTGGTCCTCGACGGCGTCGATCACCGTCTCGATGCGCTCCCTGATCACGACTGCTTCGACCTTGACCATTGCCACCTCCGTCCCGGACCAAAGAAAAACGCCCCAGGAGCCCGAAGCTCCTGAGGCGCCATGCCTCCTGCGGTCACCATCCTCGGCGACCTGCGATGCAGGATAGCGCACGCCCATGACGCGCGCAACGGCGGCGCCGCTCAGTAGGCTTGCGCCGTGGGAGCGCAGCGCGTGCAGCTCTTTGCCACCTGTCTCGCCGACCTCGTGTTCCCGGAGGCGGCCGCGGACGCCGAGGTGCTGCTGCGGCAGGCGGGGTTCGAGGTCGAGATCCCGCGCGGGCAGGTCTGCTGCGGGCAGCCGGCCTTCAACAGCGGTCACCGGCGCGCCGCGCGGAGGGTCGCGCGCACGTTCGCCCGCTCGTTTTCGCGCTCAGCCCCGGTGGTGCTGCCGTCGGGCTCGTGCGCGACCATGGTCGTCCGCTACCTCCCCGAACTCCTGGGGATCGAGCCGTACGACGCCTGGGAGCTCTCGGCGTTCCTCGACGCGCGCGGTGCCGCGGTGCCGAGGCTGAACGAGGGCCGGACGGTCGCCTACCACGACTCCTGCCACATGCTGCGCGAGCTGCGGGTGCACCACCAGCCTCGGCGGCTGCTCGAGCGCTCGGGGGCCGACGTGCTGATGCTGCCTCGCCCCGATCTCTGTTGCGGCTTCGGCGGCACGTTCTCGGTCCGCCAGCCGGAGCTGTCGGTGGCGATGGCCGACGACAAGCTCGCCGGCGCGGACGCCGTCGGTGCCGAGGCGCTCGTCACCGCCGACCCGGGCTGCCTGATGCACCTGAGCGGCCGCGCCGCCCGCACGACCGGGCTCCCGGTCGTGCACCTCGCGAGCGCGCTCGCCCGCGGGATCGGACCGCACGCATGACCAGGCTCGAGCAGGCACCCGGCCGCTTCCGCGACGTTGCGCGCGCCAAGCTCGCGGACGCGCATGTGCAGCGGGCGATCACCTCGGTCGAGCGGCTCCGCTCGCACCGGCTCGAGGCGTGGGCGGAGCTCCCGGGGGTCGAGGAGCTGCGCCAGCGGGCGCACGACGTGCGCATGGCGGCCGTGGGGGACATCGACGGCCACCTGGCGCGGTTCACGGAGGCGCTCGAGGCCCGCGGCGGCCACGTGAAGGTCTGCGCGACCGCGGCCGAGGCCTGCGCGTACGTCACGGGCGTGTGCGAGCGCCGAGGTGCGAAGCTCGTCGCGAAGTCGAAGTCGATGGTGACCGAGGAGATCGGGTTGAACGCGGCGCTCGAGGCTGCCGGGATCGAGCCCGTCGAGACCGATCTCGGCGAGTACATCCTCCAGCTCGCGGGAGACCACCCCGTGCACATCATCGCGCCGGCGATCGAGAAGACCAAAGAGGACGTGGCCGCCCTGTTCTCGAAGGTCGAGGGCCACCCGGTGCCGGCCGAGCTGGAGGAGCTCACGGCCTCCGCGCGGCGCCAGCTCCGCCGCGTCTTCCTCGAGGCGGACGTGGGGATCACGGGCGCGAACTTCGCCGTCGCCGAGACCGGCACGATCGTGACGGTCACGAACGAGGGCAACGGGCGCCTCGTGGCCTCCGCGCCGAAAGTGCACATCGCGATCACCGGGATCGAGCGTCTCGTGCCGGCGCTGACCGACCTGGCGCCGCTGCTCGAGCTGCTCGGGCGCAGCGGCACCGGCCAGCGGCTGACGAGCTACACGCATCTCGTCACCGGCCCGCGGCGGGAGGGGGAGGAGGACGGCCCCGAGGAGCTCCACGTCGTCTTCGTCGAGAACGGTCGTCGCAACCTGCTCGGGACGAAGTACGAGGAGATGCTCGCGTGCATCCGCTGCGGCGCCTGCCTGAACGTCTGTCCCGTGTTTCGCAAGACCGCCGGAGCGGCGTACGGCCCGGTCTACTCCGGCCCGATGGGGGCTGTGCTCGTGCCGCTGCTCGTCGGGATCGGCAACGCGCCGGCGCTCCCGCACGCCTCGTCGCTGTGCGGCGCGTGCACGGAGGCGTGCCCCGTCAAGATCCCGTTGCACGACCTCCTGCTCGAGCTGCGCCGCGACCTCGTCGAGCAGCACGCCGCCTCCTGGCGCGAACGGGCCGCGCTGACGCTATGGTCGCTCGCCTGGTCGCGGCCGCTCGGCTACCGGGCTTCGACGTTTGCCGCCCGGCTCGGCCAGGGGCTCGCGGTCCGGGTCGGCCCGGGCAGGGCGTGGGCGAGCGGGCGTGCGCTGCCGCGGCTCGCGCGCAGGCGCTTCCGGAGCTGGCGGTGACGACGCGCGCTGCGCTCATCGAGCGGTTCGCCGCGAACCTGAAGCGAAACGGCTTCACGGTTCACTACCGCGTCGTCCCCGAGCTCGCCGGGGCCACGGTCACGGAGGCGCTCTACGGCCTCGCCGATCCCGGCAGCGTCGCGATCGCGGCCTCGCCTGCGGAGCCGCGCACGCGCTCGCTCCTGCCCGACGTGCACGTCAGCGTCGTCTCCGAGGACCGCGTCCTGCCAGGCCTGGCCGAGCTGCTGGCGGCCGTGCGCGGCGACCTACCCTCGAGTCTCGCGATCGTGTCGGGGCCGAGCCGTTCCGCCGACATCGAGCAGGTGCTGGCCCTCGGCGTGCACGGGCCGCGCGAGGAGCACGTCGTGATCATGCCCGCTGGCGAAGCCGCTCCGCCAGGCGCCTGAGCCCCCAGCGCCCGGCCAGCGCGGCCGCGCCGGCCCAGTCGGGCTCCGCGTCGGGCAGGGGCGGCAAGGGCGCGTCCGCGCGCAGGCGGGCGATCTCGAGGTAGGCCCGCAGCGCGCCCGCCTCGGCCGCGAAGCGCCCCGCCGCGAGGACGGCCTCGAGCGAGCCGTGCTCGGTGAGGATCGCCGCTGCCCTGACGGCGCCGATTCCGCGGGCGCCAGGCAGGCGATCCGAGGGGTCGCCGCGCAGGGCGATGAAGTCCGGCACCTGCGCGGGCGCGACGCCGTAGCGCTCGCGCACCTCCGCCGGCCCCACCCGCTCGAGCTCGGTCACCCCGCGCCTGGGCAGGAGGACAGTGACGGTCTCCGAGGCGAGCTGGAACGCGTCGCGGTCGCTCGTGACGACGAGCGTGCGCCCGCCCCGGGCGGTCTCGGCGCGGGCGGCGGCGGCGAGGAAGTCGTCGGCCTCGTAGCCGGCGGCCCTGGCGTGCGGGAAGCCGAACGCGCCCACGAGCTCGGGCAGGCGGTCGAGCTGCGCGGTCAGCTCGGGCGGGAACGCGCGACCGGCCTGGTAGCCGGGGAAGAGGCCGCTTCGGTACGTCGGCTCCGTCAGCGTGTCGAACGCGGCGAGCACGGTTCGCGGCCGCTCGGCCGCCCAGAGGCTCGCGAGCATGGTGGCGAACCCGACCAGCATGTTGGCGGGGTGGCCGTCGCCACCGCGGATCGTCTGCGGCAGTCCGTGGAAGGCCCGGTGCGCGAGCGAATCCCCGTCCACCACCATCAGGGGCGCCCGCTGGCCCGGCGCCATCAGGGCTCCGCGGCCAGCTCGCGCTCGAGGCGCTCGATCTCCGCCCAGAGGCGCTCCGTGGCCTCCCTGGCCGCCCGGCGCGGGTCGAGCCCGGCGAGGTCGTCGACCGGCACGGGCGGGCCGAAGCGAACGAGGACTGGCCCGCAGCGCGCGAGCCGGTCCATCCCGCGCAGCGCGGCCGGAACGATCGGCACGCCGGCGGCGAGCGCGATCCGGGCCGTGCCGCTGTGGGGTCGCGGCTGGTGGCGCTTGCGCAGCCCCTTGCTGCGCCGGGTTCCCTCCGGGAACATCGCCATCACGCGCCCTTCCCGGCAGAGCCCGACGGCGGTCTCGAACGCCTCGCGATCGCCCTCCCCGCGGCGCACCGGGAAGGCGCCGAGCGCTTTCATCACCGTCCGCAGACCCGGCTTCCACAGCTCCGACTTGGCCATGAAGTGGAGCTGGCGTGGGTAGAGGGCGATTCCGAGCGGCCAGGGGTCGAGGTTGGACGTGTGGTTGGCGGCCACGACGAAGCCCCCGGCGGCCGGCACGTGCTCGAGGCCGGAGGCGCGCTGCCGGAACGGGCCGGTGACGATCGGCCGGCAGAGCCCCACCGCGAACCGGTACAGCCAGGTCGGTCCCGGGGGCGCAACCGTGCCGGGTGTCGCGGCGGAGCCGGACCGCTCGCTATCGTGTTCCACCGTGGGCAAGACGCTCATCATCGCGGAGAAGCCGTCGGTCGGGCGGGACATCGCGTCCGCGCTGCCGGGGAAGTTCGCCAAGCACGAGGGTTACCTCGAGTCTGACGACACGTTGATCACGTGGGCGGTCGGCCACCTCGTCACGCTGGCCGAGCCCGAGGACTACGACGAGCGGCTCAAGAAGTGGCGGATGGCCGACCTGCCGATCCTGCCGGAGGAGTTCAAGCTGAAGCCGCGCGACCCGAAGTCCACGAAGCAGCTGAAAGCGATCCACAAGCTGCTGCGCAGCGATGAGGTCGACCGCGTCGTCAACGCCTGCGATTCGGGGCGCGAGGGGGAGTTGATCTTCGCGTACGTGTGGGAGACCGCCGGCGTCGACAAGCCGGTGGAGCGCCTGTGGATCTCGAGCATGACGAAGCAGGCGATCCAGGAGGGGTTCGCGCGCATGCGCTCGCGCGAGCAGATGCTGCCGCTCGAGCGGGCCGCGCGGTCGCGCTCGGAGGCGGACTGGCTCGTCGGCATGAACGCGACCCGCGCCGCGACGATCCGCGGCCGCGCGTACGTCGGCGGCGTCGTCTCGCTCGGCCGGGTGCAAACCCCCACGCTGGCCCTGATCGTCCGGCGCGAGCGCGAGATCCAGGCGTTCGTCCCGGTGCCGTACTGGCTCGTGCACGGCACGTTCGAGGCGCCGAGCCGTGCCGGCTACACGGGGTTGTGGTTCTCGCCGGAGCTGGGTGAGACCGAGCGCGAGCAGAGCAGGATTCCCGAGGCGGAGCGCGCGAGCGACGTCGTCTCGCGCGCGTCGGGGCGCGAGGGCGTCGTCCGGGACGTCGTGCGCAAGGAGCAGACGGAGCGCGCACCGCTCCTGTACGACCTGACGAGCCTCCAGCGCGACGCGAACAGCCGCTTCGGCTTCTCCGCGAGCCGGACGCTGCGCGCGGCCCAGTCGCTCTACGAGGGCAGGAAGGCGATCACCTACCCGCGCACCTCGTCGCGCTACCTGTCCGGCGACCTCGTGGCGCAGCTCAAGCCGACCGCGCAGACGCTGCTGCCGATTCCGCGGTACGCGCCGTTCGCCCGCTTCGTGCTCGAGCTCGAGCAGCTCCCGCTCGGGCGCGTCGTGAACGACGAGCGGGTCGACGACCACCACGCGATCATCCCCACCGACGTGGAGCACGACGTCGACGCGTTCTCGGAGGACGAGCGACGGATCTTCGACCTGATCGCGAAGCGGTTCCTCGCCGTATTCCACCCGCCCGCGAAGTACGCGCGCACGACCGTGGTCACCGAAGTGGATGGCGAGACGTTCCGTACCCGCGGCAAGATCACTCTCGAGGCCGGCTGGCGCGGCGTGTACGGGGTGGAGCCGGACGAGCCGCGGGCGCAGGAGGAGGACGAGGCCGAGGGCGGCGAGCTGCCGCGTCTCGAGCCGGGCATGGCGATCCGCTGCGTGGAGGCGGTCTCCGAGGCGAAGGAGACGCGCCCGCCGGCGCGCTTCACGGAGGCGACCCTGCTGTCCGCGATGGAGACGGCCGGGAAGCTCGTGGACGACGAGGATCTCGCCCAGGCGATGAAGGAGCGCGGCCTCGGCACCCCCGCGACCCGCGCCGAGGTGATCGAGACGCTGATCCGCCGCGAGTACATCGAGCGGGCCGGCAAGGAGCTCGTGCCGACGCCGAAAGGCCTCCAGGTCGTGACGATGCTCGACGAGCATCCGCTGACACGGCCCGATCTGACCGGCGACTGGGAGAAGCGCCTGATCGACATCGAGCACGGCACGGGCGACAGGGACGCGTTCATGAAGGACGTCGAGGGGTTTGCCCGCCAGACCGTTGAGCAGATCGAGACCCTCGACCGGGAGCAGCTACGGCCGGAGCGCGTCGAGCTCGGCCCCTGCCCGCGCTGCGGGGCCAAGACCGGCGAGATCATTCGCGAGAACAGCCGGGCGTACGGCTGCACGAGCTGGAAGAACCGCGACGAGCCCGGCTGCGGCTTCGTGATCTGGAAGCGTGTGGCGGGGCGAACGGTCACGCCCGAGCTGGCGCGCCAGCTGCTCGAGCAGGGACGCACGACGGAGGTCGTGGCGGGCTTCCGAAGCCGCGCGGGCAAGCCGTTTCGCGCACGTCTCGTCCTCGGGGAGGAGGGCAAGGTAGAATTCGACTTCCCCGAGCGGGCCGCCTCGCCGGTGCAGAGCCGGGAGTAGGGGGTGGGTCCGGGGCGCCTCCGGGAATACAGGCGCCAGGGGAGCGTTCTCAATCGGTAGAGCAGTTAACCGACCGCAAGTCACTCGTTCTCGGGCAGGGGGATTCGCTCCGCAGGCCGATGAATCCCGGGAGCGGTACAATCCGTACGTGACAATCCGAGCAAAGAGGTAGGCAGCCCTTGCAGGATCTTCTCGAACACGAGCAGGTGCGATCGCTTCTCGACATCGCCGAGGAGCGCGGTTTCGTCGAGCCGGCTGAGCTCGAGGCGCTGACCGTCGAGCTCAATCTCGGCGATGAGGAGTTGACGCTGTTTCACAACGAGCTCGAGGCGCTCGGCCTCGAGGTCGGGGCTCCGCGCGACGAGGTCGAGGAGGCCGCGATCGCCGCGACTCCCGCCCCCGGCGGCGGCGACTCGCTCCAGCTGTTCCTCGCCGACGTCGGACGCCATCGCCTGCTGACGGCGTCGGAGGAGGTCACGCTGGCGAAGCGGATCGAGAAGGGCGACCCGCTGGCGAAGCGGCGGATGATCGAGTCGAACCTGCGGCTGGTCGTGTCGATCGCGAAGGGCTACCGGGGCCTCGGCGTGCCGTTCCTCGACCTGATCCAGGAGGGAACGCTCGGTCTCAACCGCGCGGTCGAGAAATTCGACTGGCGCCGCGGCTACAAGTTCTCGACGTACGCGACGTGGTGGATTCGCCAGTCGGTGCAGCGCGCCGTGGCGAACCACGCGCGCACGATTCGCGTGCCGGTGCACGTCGTGGAGCGCCAGCAGAAGCTCTTCCGGGCCGCGCGCCGCCTGGAGCTGGAGCTGGGACGGGACGCGACGAAGGAGGAGTTGGCGACGGCGACGGGCATCCCCATGCAGCACGTCGAGGAGGCGATGGGCGCCGCCCAGGCGTCCGTGTCGCTGAACCAGAGCGTCGGTTCCGACGATGAGGGCGAGCTCGGCGACCTGTTCGCAGACCGCGAGGCCGCCGACCCGTTCGAGGAGGCGGAGGAGTCGCTGCGCAGGCAGGGTGTGCGCCGCGCGCTCGACGCGCTGCCGGAGCGGGAGCGACGGATCCTGGAGCTGCGGTTCGGGTTCGAGGGCGACCCGTGGACGCTCGAGGCGATCGGCCACGAGCTCGGCCTCACGCGCGAGCGCGTCCGCCAGCTCGAGGGGCAGGCGCTGGCACGGCTGTCCGCTCTGCGCGATCTCGCGTCCGTCGCGGCGTAGGCGCTCCCGCTCGCCGGCCCCACAAAGGGGTAGCCGGCTTTCCCCCTTTCGCGGTCGGCGTTCCCTCCATCTGGGGTGGGGCGGAGCGGTGCGCAGCGTCGATGTCGAAGTCATGAACGCTGCGGAACGGGAGGCGATCCTCACGCGCTACCTGGATCACGCCAGGCGCTTCGACGATGCCGCGGCGCGGCGGAGCCGCGCGAGCACCCGGGTCGCGGAGGCTTCCGCCGACGTCGTGCCGCTGAGGGCGCCGCCGCAGAAGCTCGAGCAGCGTCCGACGGCCCGGGAGAGCCAGGTGCTCCAGCTGATCGCGGACGGGCTCGTCAACCGGGAGATCGGCGAGCGGTTGTTCCTGTCCGAGGAGACGGTGAAGTCGCATGTCCGCCATCTCCTGGCGAAGCTCCAGGCCCGCAGCCGCGCCCACGCGGTTGCGATCGGCTACCGCCGGGGCCTGATCCAGTAGCCAGCCTTCCCCCGGTCGGTGGCAACCGGTGGCCGGGTCGGCTCTCACCGCCCGGCCACCGGCGTATCACCGTTATCCACAGGACCCTGTGCATATCCCCCCGGAGAGGGATGTGGGCCTCGGTGGATAACTACATCCTTCGAACTGGTCTACCAGCCCTTGAGACCGCCGAGCACGGCGGCCAGCGACCCGAAGGACGCAAGAACGACCCCCAGGCGGATGAGGGACCTGCGCATACGTGACTCCTCTCCCCCGGGAGATGACGGCTCGTTGAGTATATCCCCCGTTGGGGGGGTTATGCAAGCCTCGGCACAGCCTCCGGAGGCCGGCATGGGTGTGCTGTCTGGGGTGGCCCTCGACCGAGCTGCGGTTCGCCTTGCGGCCTATGTGATTGCCCTAGCGGTGTTGGGTGTCGGTACCGCGGCAGCGCTTCTAGCCGCCGGCTACGAGTTGACGTCGCCCGCCGCTGCCGCCGTCCTCGCTGTCCTCGGCATTGCGGCTGAGCGACGTAGCGTGACACTAAGCGCGCAAGTTGAAGTATCGATCACGCTGCTCGCTTTTCTGTTTGCGGCGGTCGCGTTCGGGCCGGTCGACGCAATGGTGGTAGCGGCCGTTGCGATGCTGGGCAGCCTGAAGCGGCCGTACCTTCGGTGGTTTGTCTACACATGCACGAATGCGCTCAACGGCGCCGTAGTTGGGCTCCTTGCGATGCAGGTCGGCGCTGTCAGCTCGAGCGATCTTGGTTCAGTGGCGATCGCCGCCGCGACTGCTGCCGTTGTCGCGCAGGCCCTCGACGTGAGCTTCACCGCTCTGACTCTCTGCGTGAGAGGCACCGCTAGCGTTCGGGACCTACTGCGCCTTTCGCTTCCGGCTTTTCCGACGTCGATTCTGCTGTACACGGCGCTAGTTGGCCCTCTCGCCTACGCGTATCTCTACCTCTCCCCTTGGGTTCTCCCGTTCTTCGTGCTGCCCGCGCTTGCTGCTCAGCGGTTGTGGGCGATGTACCAGGAGCAGCGTCGCCTCGCGTCCGATCTCGCGGTCGTCAACGACAAGCTCGAGCGGGCCAACCTCTCGTTCGCGAGTGCGCTCGTGACGACGCTCGACGCGAGAGACCGCTACACGGCCGGCCACTCGGCCGCGGTCGCCGTCTACGCCCGCGACATCGCGGGCCGTCTCGGCCTCCCGGTCGAGCAGCAGCGGCTCGCCCACCTGGCGGGGCTGCTCCACGACATCGGCAAGGTCGGCGTGCCGCCCGGCATCCTGGAAAAGAACGGGCCGTTGACGCTCGAGGAGCGGCGTAAGATGGAGGAGCACTCGGCGACCGGCGAGCGAATCCTCGCGAACGTCGAGGCCTATGCGGAGATCGCCACGATCGTGCGCCACCACCACGAGCGGGTCGACGGGCAGGGCTACCCGGACGGGATCGTCGGGGAGGCGATCCCGGTGATCTCCCGGATCATCTGCGTCGCCGACGCGTACAACGCGATGACCTCCGACCGCCCCTACCGCGACGCGATGCCGGTCGGCGTCGCGAGCGAGCGCCTCGTCCAGGCGGCGGGCACCCAGTTCGACGTCGACGTCGTCGAGGCGTTCGTCGCGATCCTCGAACTGGCGAGCGCGACGTACTCCTCGGGGGTGCGCGCCGACTTCGCACTCGAGGCGCAGGCCCACCCCGAGCTCCTCCCGGTCGCCGCCGCGAGCGCGGCCTAGCGGGCCTCCTCCCCGTCGAGCGACTCGTGGGCGAGCAGCGCAGCCTGGAGCCGCGTGTCCACATCCAGCTTGCGCAGGATGTTGTGGACGTGCACCTTCGTCGTGCTGAGCTCGATGAAGAGCTGCCGCGAGATCTCGCGGTTCGAGAGCCCGCGCGCCAGCAGTTGCAGGACCTCCCGCTCGCGATGGGTCAGGAGCTTCGCGATCCCCCAGGCGGGCCGAGGTACGTCGATCCCTGCACCCTCCGCGAGGGCCCGGTCGCCGGCTCTAAGCACGACGTCACTCACCAAGCCGAGTGCCCCGGCGTTGTCACGGCAGAGCCCGAGCAGCCTGGGGTAGGCGCGATAGGCGGTCACGAACGCGTCGAGCGTCCCCGTGCGCGCGCATTCCAGTGCCAGGGCGGCCGTCCGGCGCCGAAGTTCGTCTGCGCCATCCGGAGCCTGCGCTTGCTCGATCAACCTTGCAAGCTCGCCGAGCCGAACGGCCTCGATCGTCCCAGTTAGGGTTGCTGCCAGGTGCCCCGCCTCGCGCGCTCGGTCTAGCTCACCGCATGAGGCCGCGACGACAGCGAACAGGGCTAAGAGCTCCCCGTGCAGCGCTGCCGGGGGCGGGGGTTCGAGCACGGGAAGAGCCCGGCTCTCGGAAGCGTGGGTTCCTGCCGCGATCGCCATCTTCAGCTCGAGCAGGCGCACGCTTGTGTTGAGGAACGGCTCATCGATCGCCGAGAGGGAGCGACGGACGTGCGAGAGCGTTCTGCTGGCATCCCGAAGCCGGCGCAGGCCGATCTCGGAATGCACGCGGTTCAACTCCGCGATCAGGAGGTGCATGTCGAGCTTGTGCGTCCGGCAGATCCGGGTGGCCTCGAGTCCGTATCGGTAGCTGCTCTCGTAGTTCGCGTTCAACGCTGCGAAGTACGACAGGCAGGCGCAGAAGTTGCTGGTGATCAGGGGATCTGTCGCGTACTCAACAAGTGGCAGGAGTTGCTCTAGGTCCGATTGTGCTGCTCGGACGCTTGGCCCTGCCCTCGATGCGATTGCCTGTCCAACAGAGAGCCTGAGCCTTTCCTCCACGTCATCGAGCCCGAGCCCTGAAAGGTCTTGGAGGTAGGCAGTTGCCTCGGGGCGTTCCAATTCCTCGGCTGCGCAGAACGCCCCCCACAGCGCATCCGCCAGCCCCTGCGCATCGGAGGCGGTTTCGCGCGCCCGCAGGTGGAAGGCGAGTGCGTCCTCGGTCGCCGACAGGAAGTGGGCCGCCCGGCCGGCTAGCCACAGCGCTCGCGACTCCCTCGGATCGCCGGCGGCGATGTGGCCCGCCACGTCCCTGGCGAGACCCAGAGCCTCCGGTAGGCGGCCCTGCCGGATCAACAGCTCCGCCCTGGTGAGGAGCGCGCCTGGGTGGCGGCTGACCGAAACCCCGCAGTCCCTCAGCCATTCCGCCAGCGTCGCCGTGCGTCCCGCGCGCAGCAGGTCGGGCGACGCGAGCTCCAGGATCGTCGCGGCCGCGTCGAGGTCGCCGGAGCCGTGCGCCAGCGCGAACGCCTCCTCCCACTCGCCCCGCTCCGTCGCGTCGCGGATGCAGGCGCCGGTGAGGCAGCTCGCCCGCTCGGGATCCTCGTCCTCGAGCTTGCGCCGCAGGAAGTCGCGGAGCAGCGGATGGAGCTGGAACGTGCCGCGGCCGCTCTCGTGAAGTAGCCCCTCGTCGGCCAGGCGTTCGAGCAGGCTCCCGGCCGTCTCCACGCCGAGAACCGCCCGGGCCGAGCGGGCGCTGACCGCGTGCGGGATCGACGCCACCAGCAGGAAATCCTGAAGCTCCGGCGGCTGCTGCCGGCGAACCTCCTCGGCGAAGTAGCGGAACAGCCCGTCCGGGACGCGTCCCTCCGGGACGTCCGCACCGGCCAGCGCGGCCAGACCGATCACCGCGGGCCAGCCTCGCGCCAGCGCCACGAGCTCCCGTACGGCCTCGCCCGAGCGGTCGCCGAGCACCCGGGCTGCCTCCTCGCTCGTCATCGCGAGCTGCTCCTTCGCGATCTCGTCCACCTCGCCGTGGAGGACGCGGCGTGCCGAGGCCCAGGCCGGCCGCCGTCGGCTCGTGACCAGGACCCGCAGCGGGCTGAGCGTCAGCAGCCAGTCCATGAACTCGGAGACGGGATCCGAGTCCGCCACCAGGTGGTAGTCGTCGATCACGAGCAGGCCGCCGCCCGGCCAGCTCGCGACATCCTCGGCGAGCAGCTCGGCGAGCGGTCGCACCGCCTGCTCGGGCGCCTCGACGACACGTAAATGCGTGTGAAGCCGCTCGCCCGCCCCGGGCACGAGCGGCGCGATCGCGTCCGCGATCCCCGCCGAGAAAGCAGCGAGGTCGGCCGACGCCGGCGTGGCGCGGTACCAGGCGACGTCCGTCCTGCCGGCGAGCCACTCGCACGCGAGCGACGTCTTGCCGTACCCGGCCGGAGCCGTCACGAGCAGCGCCTGGGCACGACTCGCCTCGAGCAGCGCCGTCAGCCGCTGCCGGGGGACATGGCGGCGATGCAGGGGCGGGACTGGTGTCGGCTCGCGCAACTCGACCGATCCTTCCGAACGACGGAAGGCTGGGGAGGTTAGCGCGAAACCGCGCAAGGAGCCAGGCGGCGCGAGGAGATCCCCCGCGCCCGGGCGGGGGGCCCGGGCGCGGGGCGCCGTCACCCCGGGGGCGGTCAGCGGGACGAGTCGGATATCCCGGGCTCGCACGCGGCCTGGCCCAGGCTCATCGGGTCCTCGCCGGTCACCGAGCGGTAGGCGAGCGGGATGTAGCGGCGGCGACTCACGCCCAGCTTGCCGCGCAGCGTGTCGCAGTGGGCCTTCGCCGTCCTCGCCGTCACCCCCAACCGCGCCGCGATCTCGTCGTTCGAGCAGCCCACGGCGATCAGCTGGATCACCTGCCGCTGGCGCTCCGTGAACCTGATCTCCCGGTGCAGGGTCGCCGACATGCCGCGATCCTGGCACGCGCCGCGCGGCGCGCCAATCGGCCACCCGGCCGATCTCGCCGTCTACACCCTTCGATCGAGAAACGAGGCGTCATGGCCGGTGCGGTTCACATCGGCGAGACCGTCCCGGTCGAGCGCCCCCACCCGGTGCAGGAGCTCCAGCTCGTCGGACAGGTGGGTGTGCATCATCTCCGGCCCGTCCGTCGCGATCGTGAACCGCACGCCCGCCGCGGCGAACGCGCGGACCGTGTCGCGCAACGCCCCCTCGTCCGGCAGCGCCCGCGTCAGCAGGTTCGACGTCGGGCAGAGCTCGAGCACCACGTCGGCGTCGCGCAAGAGCCGCATCGTCGCCGGGTCCTGCGCCGCCAGGATCCCGTGGCCGATCCGCTCCGGTCGCAGCTCCTCCACCACCTCCCCGATCTCCGAGAGGCCGTCCGGGCCGCCCTCCTCGCCCACGTGGATCGTCACGCCCAGGCCCGCCCGTCGCGCCTCCGCCACGAGCGGCGCCAGCTCCCGGTACGGGTAGCGGCCCGGCCCCGGCCGCGGCCCCGCGATATCGACGCCGACGATCCCCCGCCGCGCCCAGCGGATCGCCTTCTCGACCACGATCGCGTTCTGCTCGGCCGTGAACGTCCGGTCCATCATCAGGATCAGCCCCGCCCGCACCGTCGGGTACTCGAGCTCCGCCCGGTCGAGCCCGCGCACCGCGGCCAGGATGATGTGATCGAGGTCGCGCTCGCCGCCGCGATTACGCTTCATCGGATTGAACCGCACCTCGAGCGTCGTGATGTTCTGGCGGCGGTACGCGCCCGAGATCGTCCCGTGCACCGACCGCTCCACCGCGAGCGGGCTCGACTGGATCAGCTCCGCCCACCGGTACAGCCCGTCCAGCTCCGGCAGCCCCGCCACGCCGCGCGGGTCGGAGATCGTCGTCAGCCGCTCGAAATCCCAGTAGTCCTTCGCCGGCAGCGCGATCCCCTGCTCGTGCGCGAGCGTCCACATCACCGACGGGTGCACCGAGCCGCCCAGGTGCGTGTGCAGCTCCGCGAGCCCCCCGGCCCGGATCGACTCGACGGCGGCTGCGTGCGGCACGCTGCGGCGAGTCTAGCGGCGGACGCCGCGGGGACGGGCGAGAGGAGAGGAGGGGGGCGGCGGCGAGGATATGAGTCGCCGCCGCCCCCTCCGCTGCGGACAGGATCTGGTTGCCGTCATCTCCCGGCCCGCAGGAGAGGTATCCCTCACGGGTCGTATCGGCAGCGGTCGCCCCCGGCTTGAGTACGCATACCATGGGGGAGACGCGTGCCCGAGAACGCTCTTCCAGCCGCAGGCGGGCGGGTCGAACGTGCCCATGTCGACCGGATCGCCGACGAGTTCTTCGACGGCTTCGACGCCGTCGCCTCCGTCGTCCACCCCGCCGTCTCCGTGTTCGGCTCCGCCCACGCGCGGGCGGACAACCCCGCCTACGCCGCCGCGCGCGAGCTCGGGCGCGTCCTGGCGCGCGAGGGCTTCGCGGTCGTCACCGGCGGCGGCCCCGGGCTGATGGAGGCGGCCAACCGCGGCGCGCAGGACGTCGGCGGCGTCTCGATCGGCTTCAACATCGAGCTCCCGCACGAGCAGCGCCCCAACGGCTACCTCGACCTGTGCCTCACCTTCCGCCACTTCTACGTGCGCAAGACGATGTTCGTGAAAGCCGCCGACGGGTTCGTGATCCTTCCCGGCGGCTTCGGCACGCTCGACGAGCTGTTCGAGTCGCTCACCCTGATCCAGACCGGGAAGGTAGAGAGCTTCCCGGTCGTTCTCATGGACGGCGGCTACTGGACCGGTCTTCTGCGCTGGCTCGAGGAGCGGGCGCTCGGGGAGGGGATGATCTCGGCGGACGACCTGGCGCTCATTCATGTGACCGACGACCCGACCGACGCGGCCCGCTTCCTCAGGATCGCCTACGAGCGTCGCCGCGACGGGCATACTCCGGGCCGATGAAGATCGGCATCGTCGTCCCGTTCTCCTGGTCCTACTGGGGCGGCGTCGTCGAGCACGCCGAGAACCAGGCGCACGCGCTGACGGCGCTCGGCCACGACGTGCGCATCGTGATCGGCAACGACCCGCCCGGCCTGCTCACGCGGCTGCTCCACCCCCGGGCCGGGCGCCACGGATCGCCGCCCGCCCACGTGATCCCGGTCGGGCGCACCGTGATCATCCCCGCCAACGCCTCCCTCTCGAACATCGTGCTCTCCCCGAGCTCGATCCCGCGCCTGAAACGGGTGCTCGAGCGGGAACGGTTCGACATCGTCCACGTGCACGAGCCGCTCGCCCCGATCCTCTCGCTGTACGCGCTCTACGGCGCCACGTGCCCCATCGTCACAACCTCCCACGCGTCCGGGGGCCGCCTGTGGGTCTGGGGGAAGCTGTTCTGGAGCGTTCTGATCCCCCGCATCGATCACCGGATCGCGGTCTCGGAAGCCGCCCGGGCGACAGCGGAGCCCTGGCTCGGCGGTCCCTTCGAGATCATCCCCAACGGCGTCTCCCTACCCCCGCAGGCCGACCCCGGCGGGCGGCTCGAGCGGGTCGTCTTCATCGGGCGCCACGAGCCGCGCAAGGGGCTGCAGGTGCTCCTGCGCGCCTGGCCGGCGGTCTCCGCCCGCACCGGGGCCCGACTCCGGGTGATCGGCGCCGACCCGCTCCAGGTGCGATTCCTGATGCGCCGGCTCGGCTTGTCCGAGGCGGACGGCATCGACGTGCTGGGCGTCCTCCCGACCGAGACGCTGGTCGAGGAGGTCGCCTCCGCGAAGGTGCTCGCGGCTCCCGCCATCGGGCAGGAGAGCTTCGGGATGGTCATCACCCGCGCGTTCGCGTGCGCCACCCCGGTCGTCGCCTCCGACATCGCCGGCTACCGGGAGGTGGCCGGGCCCGAGACCGGGATCCTCGTCCCGCCCGGCGACCCCGACGCTCTCGGTGCGGCGCTCACCGAGTTGCTCGAGGACGAGCCGCGCCGCCTCTCGCTCGGCGCCCGCGGCCGCGAGGTCGCCCTCGAGCGCTACGACTGGGAGCAGATCGCGCAGCGTCTGGTCGGGATCTACGAGTCGCTGGCCGGCGCGCCAACCAGCGAGATCGCGGTGGCTGCATGAGCGCCCGGGTCCTGCGCACCCGCGGAGGTCGCGTGGCCCTCCTCGCCCCGCTGCTCGCCGCGGTGGTCGCCGTCGTCATCTGGCGGGCCCCGGATCTCGACGTCATCGGCGGCGCCTTCACCGAGGTCGCCTGGGCCTGGGTGGCCGCCGCGATCGGCGCGAACCTCCTCTCCGTCACCCTGCGTGCCGTCGCCTGGGGGGTCGTGCTCGACCGCGCGCTCCCGGCGCCCCGGCCACGCCGCCACCACGTCTTCTCCGCGTTCTGCATCGGCCTGCTCGGCAACGCGGTGCTCCCGGGCCGGGTCGGGGACGTCGCCCGGGCAGCCGCGCTCACGCGCCACGTGCCGCACCGGAGCTCCAACTGGCCGGCGATCTTCGGTGCCTCGTTCGCCCACCGCCTTTTCGACGTCCCGGCCACGATCGCGCTCGTCGGCTACGTCCTCGTCACCGCCCGCATCCCGTCCTGGGCCGTCCCGGGCATCGAGGTCGTCCTCGCCGTGTCGCTCGCCCTCTTCGTCGGCGCCGTCGTGCTCGCCTGGCGCTACCACAAGCGCGAGCGATCCGACGCCGGCGCGTTCGGCCGGGCGAGCCGGCTATGGCACATGGCTATCGGGGGCCTCGGCATCCTCCGCACGCCCGGACCGGCCGCCGCAGCAGCCGCGTTCCAGATTCTCGGCTGGGCGGCGCAGCTCGTCGCCATCTACTTCACGTTCAAGGCGTTCCAGATCGAGGCGTCGATGGCCGCCGCCGGCCTCGTCCTGCTCGTCGCGAGCGTCGCGCTCGCATTCCCGCTCTGGCCGGGCAGCGTCGGCCTGTTCCAGGCCGGCGTCGCGCTCGCGCTCGTCCCCTACGGCGTCGCCTACCAGCACGGGTTCGCCTACGGGATCGGCCTCCAGGCGATCGAGGTGTCCGTCGGTGTCGGCCTCGGCCTCGCCTTCCTCGCCCGAGAGGGGATCTCGTTCGCGACGCTCAAGCGGATCCCGCGCGTCACCCCCGGGGACGTGACGGACGGGCTCGGGGACCTCGACGGGGCCGGCGCGCGCGCCACGGGCCGCCCGGCTCCGCGGGCGGACGCGCGAGTCAGCCCCGGGGCCGGCGTCTAGCCGTCCCGGCCCCTGGTCTCGTGGCGATGAGGGTCGTCTGCTGCCCCGACAAGCTGAAGGGCTCCGCTTCGGCGGGGCAGGCCGCCCGGGCGCTCGCCACCGGCATCCGCCGGGTTCCCGGGCTCGAGGCCGACCAGCTCCCGCTCGCCGACGGCGGGGAGGGAACCGCCGAGGCGCTCCTCGCCGCGCTGGGCGGTGAGTGGCGAACCGCGCGCGTCGCCGACCCCCTCGGCCGAGAGGTCGACGCCCGGTTCGTGCTCCTGCCCGGCGGGCGCGCCGTCGTCGAGTCCGCCGAGGCAATCGGTCTCTGGCGGCTCGGCCCCGGCGAGCTCGACCCCCTGCGCGCGGACTCGGCCGGCCTCGGCCAGCTTCTGCTCGCGGCCGCAGACGCGGGCGCGAACGAGCTTCTCGTCACGCTCGGAGGCAGCGCCACCGTCGACGGCGGCGCGGGGCTTCGACGGGCGCTCGCCGGGCGCGATCTCGGCGGCGTGCGACTCCGGGCGGCGTGCGACGTGACGAACCCGCTGCTCGGCGAGCGGGGAGCCGCCCGGGTCTTCGGGCCGCAGAAAGGGGCCACGCCCGAGCAGATCGAGGAGCTCGAGAGCCGGCTCGCGGCCATGCCCTGGCTCCGGCCTCATGCGGAGCGCCCCGGCGCGGGCGCCGCCGGGGGCCTCGGCGCGGCCCTCGCGGCGCTCGGTGCGGAGCTCGTGCCCGGCGCCCGGCTCGTGCTCGACGCCGTCGACTTCCGGGGGCGCATCGCCGGCGCCGCGCTCGCGGTCACCGGTGAGGGGCGGGTCGACACGACCTCCGCGGCGGGAAAGCTCCCGGGCGCGGTCGCCGCCGAGTGCGCCGCCGCGGGGGTGCCCTGCGTCGTCTTCGGGGGCAGCGTCCGGGGCGGCGTGGCCGCGCTCCACGAGCTCGGCGCGACCGCGGTGCTCCCGCTCGGCGGCGACCCCGCCAGCTCGCGTGACGATCTCGAGGCGCTCGGCGAGGCGCTCGGGCGGCTGCTCCGCGCCCTGAGGCGCTGACGGGCCCTACAGGGCGCCGCCGGCCGCGGCCGGGGCGTCGGGGTCGACGCCCCCGTCCCCGACCTGGATGCTCGCGAGCTGCTGCTCGGCCAGGAGGATGCTCACCTGGGCCGCCCGTTGCACCGTCACGAGGAGCTGGGACATGCTCGAGACCTCCTCGAGCTGCTCCTTCAGGAACCACTGGAGGAACTGCTCCGCGACGAGGTCGCCCTCCGCACGGGCCAGTCGCGCGAGCTCCGTGATCTGCTCGGTGACCTGCTCCTCCTGTTTCAGGGCCAGGGCGACCGGCTCGACCTCGTCGGCGAACGACGTGCGCGGCGCCTCGACGCCCGAGATCGCCACGGGCAGCCCCGCGTCGAGCAGGTACTGCACCATCATCATGGCGTGATTTCGCTCCTCCACCGCCTGGCGGTAGAAGTGCGCCGCCAGCTGCGGCAGGGTCTCGGCGTCGTAGTGGACGGCGATCGCGATGTACTGCTGGGCGGCGGCGAACTCCCGCCCGATGTGCTCGTTGAGAGCCTGGGGGAATCTCTTCTCGGCCATACGGGTCACTCTAGCAGCGGCGATTCCGCGTCCCGGACGGCCAGGCCCGAGAACGCCGGCCGGACCCAGAACGGCGCGCGCTCGAGCACGAATCGCTGCTCGATCAGGACGAAACCGGCCGCGCGCACCGCCTCCGCGGTGCGCCGGTTCGGGGAGCACGAGCTGACGAGGCGGCTCGGCGGCGCGATCGCTTCCTGGAACCCGGCGAGGGCCCCTTCGCCGCGAACGTGCTCGATCAGCGCCAGGCGCCCGCCGGGGCGGAGCACGCGCCGGGTCTCCGCGAGCGCCCGCCCGGGGTCGGCGACGCTGCAGAGCACGAGCGTCGACACGACGGCGTCGAACGACGAGTCGGGAAACGGGAGCTCCTCCGCCGATCCCGGCACGATCTCGGCGCTGAGCCGCAGGCCGGCCAGCCGCGCGGCGAGCCGCCTGCGCATGTGGGGGTCCGGCTCGAGCAGGACGAGCCGTACGCCGGTGGGGTAGTGCTCGAGATTCAGGCCCGTGCCGGCCCCGATCTCCAGCACGTCCCCGGGCAGGCTCGCGAGCAGCTCGCGCCGGCGCGCCCGCAGCCCCGCCTCCTCGACCCGCCTCACGCCGCGGTCGTACAGCGCCGCGAGGACGCGCCCGCACATCAGGGCCCCGCGACCCCCGGCTCGTCCGGGACGTCCTCGGGCTCCGGTGCCTCCCGGCGGGCAAGCTCGTCGACGCGTCCCTGGGCGGCGTCGAGCTTGCCGAGGCAGAGCCGGTACAGCTCCTCGCCGCGCTCCCACAGCGACACCGCATCCTCGAGCTCGGCTTCGCCGCTCTCGAGCCGCGCGACAATCCGCTCGAGCTCCGCCCGCGCCTCCTCGAATGTCGGCTCCGTCACGGCCGCACCGACTTCACGACGGCGCCGAACCCTCCGGCGGCGACCTGCACGTCGACCTGCTCGCCCGCCGAGAGCTCGGCCGCTGCCCTGACTACCGCTCCCTGCCTGCGTACCACCGCGTAGCCGCGCGACAGCGTGGCCTCAGGCGACAACGCCCGCAGCCGCCCGCCCAGGCTCTCGAGCCTGCCGCGGGCACGCTCGACCAGCAGCGCCGGAGCCCGCACCAGGCGCTCGCTGTCGGCGGCCAACGCAGCGCGCTTGCGCTCGAGCAGCAGGGCGGGCGCGCGCACCAGCCGGAGGCGATCGCGGGCGAGCTCGCTCGCGGCCCGCTCGACGCGCCGTCTCGCCGCCGTCCCGATCGAGCCGCGCAGCGCCGCGAGCTGCTCGAGCAGCTCGGCCCAGTCGGGCACGACGAGTCGCGCGGCCGCGGTCGGGGTCGAAGCGCGCGCGTCGGCGACGAGGTCGCAGAGCGGCACGTCCTGCTCGTGCCCGACCGCGGAGACGACGGGTACGGGGCAGCTCGCGACCGCACGCACGAGCCGCTCGTCGCTGAACGCGAGCAGGTCGTCGAACCCGCCGCCGCCGCGGGCGAGCACGATCACGTCTGCGCCCGCCGCGCAGACCGCGCGCAGTGCCGCCGCGATCGCGAGCGGCGCCCGCGGGCCGGTCACGTACGCCTCCGCGACGACGATCTGCGCTGGCGGGAAGCGGCTCGTGATCGTCGCGATCACGTCCCGCTTCGCCGCGGCCTCGGTGCCGGTCACGAGCCCGATCAGCCGCGGCAGGTAGGGCAGCGGCCGCTTGCGTTCCTCCGCGAGCAGCCCCTCGGCCGCGAGCAGCTGCTTCAGCCGCTCGAGCCGGAGCAGGACGTCGCCGAGGCCCACCGGCTCGATCGTCTCCGCCCGGAACCTGAGCTCGCCCCGCTTCTGCCAGAGCTCGGCCCGACCGTGGACGTGGACGAGGGCGCCGTCGGCGAGCGAGAGGCCGAGCGCATCGAACCCTCGACGAGGCATGGCGACCGGCAAGGACGTACCGTCCTCGGGGTCTTTGAGCGTGAAGTAGACCGACTGCCATGCGTCCTGGCGGCGCAGCTCCGTCACCTCCCCCTCGACCCACTGCGAGGGCAGCCGGCCGAGCCAGTCGGCGACGCCGCGGTTGAAGCCCGAGACCCGAAATACCTTGCGCTCGCCGTAGTAGATCGGCTCGATCTTCACGAACGGGAGCCTAGCGCGACCGCCTCCCTCGGGCCGGTCCCGCTCCGAGCGCCGCGAGCAGCCTCATCCCCAGCCGGTCGACGGAGCGGGCGCGGGCGGACAGCACCACGACGGCGGCCGGCGGCTCGCGGGAGAGCCCGACGAACGAGCGGAAGCCGCCGGTGCCGCCGTTGTGCCAGGCCAGCGCCGGTGTCCCGTCGCGCTCGATCAGCAGCCAGGCGAGCCCCACCGCGAGGTGGCGCCGGATGCGGAAGCGGGGCACGAGCGTCGCCGCCAGCGCGGCGCGGCTCGTCGAGCCCGAGCACGCCTTCCGCGGTGAGGTCAGCGGGGAGGATCGCCGTGAACGCCGCCGTCAGAGCAGGATCTGCGCTGCGACCTCGGCGGTGCACCCTTGCTCGACGAGCTCGACGGCATCGTGCAGGTCGGCGTCGCTTCCGGCAATCCGCTCGGCGAGATCGATCGGGTACCCAGCCGCGATCAGCACGTGCAGGCGCCAGCTCTGCACCTTCAGGCGCTCGTCGTGCTCCGGCTCGAGGGTCTGCGTCTCCTCCGTCATGAGATCGGGGTTCTCGCTCGCTATGACGAACCCTGCGCGGAAAAGTTCGCTGGCATCGGGCCGCGAGTCAGGCTCGCTCGCGCTCGGCGGCCTGCTCGGCCGCCCTGACCGCCCGCTCGATCTCGCCCAGCTTCGCGGCCAGCTCGAGCTCGACGTTCGCCTCGAACTCGGTCAACCGCCCGTGCGCGGCCGCGAGCGACCGATCCAGGCGGGTGGCCAGCTCCTGGATCCGCTCGTTGGAGATCGCCGTCTGCGCCTCGGCTGCACGCACCACGTCGTCGAGCTGGCGCTGCAGCTTCGCCGCCGCCACCTGCGTCGCGTCCGCGATCCGCGCGGCGACCTCCTGCTCCGCGCCTCGGGTGAACGTCTCCATCTGCAGCTCGAGCTCGCGGCCGAGCCGCTCCGCCGTGCGCTCCCGTGACTCCCGCAGCTGGACGTCGAAGCGGCGCTCCGCCTCCTCGCCGAGCCGGGTCACCGCCCGGTCGATCGACCGGGCGAGCGACTCGAGCTGGCGCCGCTCGATCTCCTCGAGCTGCTGGGCGAGCTGGACGCGCGCCTCGCCCTCCTCCCGCTGGATCTGCTCCCGCATCGAGCGCTCGCGAGCGCGCAGCCGCTCGCTCACCTCGTGGAGCGCACGCCGCCGCTCCGCCGCGTGCGCCTCGATCTCCGCGTGCGTCTCCTCGAGCGCCTGGGCGAGCGCCCGCTCGAGCTCTCCGCTGAGCCTGCCGATCGCCTGGCGTTGCACATCCTCGAGCTCGGCCACCTCGGCGGCGTGATCGGCCAGCCTCGCTTCGTGCGTCTGCAGCGCGTCGGCCTGCTTGCGGATCAGCTCCTCGAGCCGTACCTTCAGGTGCCGCTGCGCCCGCTCGAGGTCGCCGCTCCAGGCTGCGAGCCGCCGCTCGAGCCGCTCCTGCGTCTCCGCCACCTCCTGCATCAGCCCCCCGTGCGCCAGCTCGGCCTGCTCCCGCGCCTCGGCCCGCCGCTCCTCCCGGAGTGCCCGCTCCTGCTCGGCGATGAGGTGCAGCGTCTCGGCGCGCTCGCGGGCGAGCGTGTGCTCGAGCTCCTTGGCGCGGCGCAACGCGTGCTCGTCGATCGTCCCCTGCAGGCGCTCGAGCGCGCGCTCCCCCGCCCGCTCGACCGCGCGGACGTGCTCGAGCCCGCGGGCGACGCCGAGCGCCCCGGCGCCCGCGGCCGCAGCGGCGGCAATACCGCCGAAGGCGAGAGCGAGCGGTTCCCAGTCCCAGCGCTCGGCGGCCAGCGCCACCGCCAGAACGACCGCCGCGACACCCGCCGCGGCGACCAGCGCCACCGTCAGCAAGAACAGCGCTCGCTCGGGCGCGCGGCCGGCCGCTACCCCGGCGAACGCCAGCGAGGCGGCTGCGACGCTCACGGCGAGCAGGATCTCGATGCCCGCGACCATGCCCCCATCGTAGGCCTACCGGTGCGATGCCGGCGGCCGACTATCCTTGCCGCGATGGCCCTGGAGGACGAGCTCGGTGCCGCCGCCGAAGCGGCGCGCGCCTTTCTCGACGTCGGGGAGGAGCTGGCCGGCGTCGTCGCCGCCGAGCCCGCCGAGGGGCTGCGCGTGTACCTGTGCGCCTACCGTCGCGGCGAGACGCTCACCTGGCTCGTGCTCTCCGCAGGCTGTCACCCGCTCGCCGATCGGCAGGTCGTGCGGGAAGCCGCCTCGATCGTCGGGCTCTGCGAGCTCGCGAGGGAGAGCGCGGGCGGAGGCGACCTGCCGGCCCTTGGAGCGCGGCTCGCCGGGCTTGCGTGCTCGGAGCGACCGGAGGGGATCGAGATGGCGGTAGCAGCTGCGGCCGAGCTCGAGCGGGTGGTTGCACCGCCCCGGGTTGCGAGCCCCGGGTACCTCGACGCGATCGGGACGGCGGCGGTTCAGCTCGAGCGGACGCTCGGCGAGGTCGGCCGCTCGCCGTTCGCGGCTGCGATGACGTCCGGCACGGGCGCCGTCGAAGCGCTAGCGTCGGACGTGCTGCGAAACCACAAGGTGCCCCTCGCGTAGGGCCAGGCGAAAGGAGCCTGATGGAAGGTGGGTTCGGATTCCCGTTCGGAGGCGACCCGGAGGAGCTGATGCGCGGCCTGCGTGAGTTCGCCGAGCGGCAGACCGAGGCGATGCAGGAGTCGCAGCGCGAGCAGTTCGCGACGCTGACCCTCAACACCGCGGTCGAGCTGACCGGTGCGGCTCTGCAGAGGATCGGCGTCACCGGGGCAGTCGACGAGCAGGCGCTCGCTCTCCGCGACGCCATGCGCGTGCTCTTCCCGGAGGCGGTCGCGCTCGTGTCGGCGGCGCGTCAGGGGTTCATGGGCGAGCGCTAGAGGCTAGCTCTCCAGAGCGGCAAGCACGAGCGCGGCGACCGCGCCCGCGACACCGCCCGCCAGGAACGCGTGGGCGGCCGCTCGCGCAATCGGCTCCAGCGCCCGTCGCCGCCCCACAGCCCCGCCCGCGATGAAGGCTGCCGCGACGACGATGCTGAGGCTCGGGGAGAGCGTGTAGAGGTAGAGGGCAAGGGACAGCGCGAACGCGACGATCCCCGCCGCGAGCGCGAGTCGCGCCACGGTGCCGTGACCGGCCCGGGTCAGCTCGCCTCCCGGTCGACATCTGGCTGCGGCGCAAGCAGCCGCCCGACCGTCTCCAGGGAGGCAGCGAGCTGACGGCGCTCGTGCTCGGACAGCTCGTCGAGCAGCCGCTCGAGGGCGCTGGCGAACCGCTCCCGGCGCACCGCGTGCTCCTTCTTGCCGCGCGCGGTCGCGCAGACGCGCACGGCGCGAGCGTCGGCCGGGTCGGGCTGGCGGCGGGCCAGGCCCCTGGCCGCGAGCGTGTCCACGGTGCGGCTCGCGGTCGCGACAGAGACGCCGAGCGCGTCCGCGAGCGCGCCCACCCGCAAGGGGCCCTCCAGCACGATCGACCGGAGCGCGAGCGCCTGCGGTGTCGTCAGCTCGGCTGCGGGGAGGGTCTCGGTGTCGCGCCTGCGGAGGATCTCGGCGCGCAGGCGAACGATCGCCTCCGCCATCCGCTCGAGCTCCACGCGAGTCATCGAGCCCGCGCCGCCAGCGCGATCTCGGTCGCGTCGAACCGCTTCCTCAGCTTCGTGTCCGGAAGCAGGATCGTGGCGACGCCCGCGAGCACGGCGGTGCCGACCGCGAGCAGGAACGCGGGATGGATCGCTGCGGCCAGCTCGGCCGGGGATGCCGCCGCCGAGGACGGGTTGCCGAGGCGGGCGGCAACGACGGCGCCCATCAGGGTCACTCCCAGGGCGGCTCCGAGCCAGCGGGAGAACTGCGCGGACGCAGTCGCCGCCCCCATCAGCTCTTGCGGCGCGGCGTTCTGTACGACGACGACCAGCGTCTGCATCATCAGGCCCACCCCGGCACCGAGCACCGAGACCCCGATGATCGCGTCACCGACGGAGGCGTCGGTACCCATGAGCGCGAGCAGGACGAAGCCGGCCGCGATCAGGGGCGGGCCGGCGAGCAGGACGGGCCGCGGGCGGCCGGTACGGGCCACCACCTGGCCGGCGACCGCGCCGGCGCCGATCCACGACAGCATGAGCGGCGTGATCACCGCCCCCGCGCTCGTCGCGCTCTCGCGCAAGACCCCCTGGACGAACAGCGGCACGAACGTGACGGTGCCGAACGTGGCCGCGCCCAGCGCGAACAGCGCCGTCTCGGCCGTGGCGATCGTGCGGCCCCGCAAGAGCTGCAGGGGCACGAGTGGCTCCGGTGCATGCCGCTCCCAGGCGAAGAACGCGGCGAGTAGGAGGGCGGACGCGCCGAGCGTGAGCAGGATCGCTGGAGACGTCCACGGGTAGTCGACCCCGCCCGACGAGGCTGCGACCAGACCCGCGCCCGTGCCGAGCGTGAGCAGGATCGCGCCCGGGTAGTCGACGCGCCGCCGCACTCCGCGCTCGCGCCGGCCGAAGCCGAACCAGACGACGACGAGAGCGAGGACGGCGAGCGGCAGACTGACGAAGAACGCGAGCCTCCAGGAGGCGTTGTCGGCGATCCAGCCGCCGAGGGTCGGCCCGCCGACCGCGGAAGCGGCGAACACGGTGCCGTTCACGGCCTGCCAGCGGCCGCGCTCTCGCGGAGCGATGATGTCGCCGATCACGGCGATCCCGATCGGGACCAGGCCCCCGGCACCGATCCCCTGGACGGTTCGGCCGGCCACGAGCTGCTCCATCGAGGACGCGAGCCCGGAGACGATCGAGCCCGCGGAGAAGAGCAGGATCGCCGCCAGGAAGAGCGGGCGGCGCCCGTAGAGGTCCGAGAGCTTCCCGTACAGGGGAATCGACACGGTCGCACCGAGCACGTACGCGGAAAACACCCAGGAGTAATGGTCGAGCCCGCCCAGCTCCTCGACGATGATCGGCATCGCCGTCGCCGCGAGCGTCTGATTGAGCGACGCGACGAGCATGCCGAGGAGCGTTCCCGCGAGCACGATCAGGGTACGGCGCTTACCGAGCGGATAGATGCTCCGATCATTCATTTCGTTACGCAACGAAATGGTACCCGCCATAGCGTGCCGCGGCCCTCACGTCGTGGGGCGGGTCTTGCCCCGCCCTCAGGCGAGGATCGAATACCCGCCGTCGACGACGAGCGTCTGGCCGCGGATCATGGCCGCAGCCGGCGAGCAGAGGAAGCAGACCGCGTCCGCCACGTCGCGCGGCTCGACGAGTCGCCCGGCCGGGGTGCGGCTGCGGTAGTAGGCAAGCATCTGCTCGCGCTGCGGGAAATGGTCGAGGGCACCGGTCTCGACCAGCCCGCCCGAGACGGCGTTGACGCGGATCTCGCGAGGGGCCAGCTCGACGGCGAGGTAGCGCACGAGCGCCTCGACGGCGGCCTTGGAGACGCCGACCAGCACGTAGTCCTCGAGCACCCGGGCGGCGCCGAGGCTCGAGATCGCGACGATCGACGAGCCCGGCGGCATCGACGGGGCGGCGAGGCGGGCGAGCGTGAAGATCGAGCGGGCGTTCGCGTTCAGCGTCCAGTCCCAGTGGCGCTCCTCGAGCTCGAGCGCGGGGCGGATCACCCCGGTGGCGGCGTTCCCGACGATCACGTCGAGCGGCCCCGCCTGCTCGAGCAGCTCCGCGACCCGCTCCGGGTCGCCCACGTTGCCGCGCAGGAGCACCGGCTCGGCGCCGAGCGCGTCGAGCTCGCCGGCGGTCGCGGCCGCGGCCTCGTCGCCGCGCAGGTAGCCGATCGCGACGCGGGTGGCGCCGAGCGCGGCGAAGCGAAGCGCGATCTCCCTGCCGATGCCCCGCGAGCCGCCCGTCACGAGGACGGACTTGCCCTCGAAGGGCTGGCCCATCAGCGGCGCTCGGCGCGGACCGGGCGGTGGCTCGGGATCGTCTCCCAGCCGAGCCGGGTCGCCGGCTCGAGCGGTCCCTCCGCCGCCTTCGACGTCGCGTAGCCGAGGCGCTCCAGCAGCGCGATCTGCTCCTCGCCGAAGCGGCGGGTCGGATGCTCGGGGCCGAGGTCGCGAACGAGATCGCGCACCCGGGCGCGGATCTGGAACGCGAAATGCGGCGTCGCGGCGCAGACGAGCGTCTGGACGTCCGCGATCGTGGGGTCGCGAGGCTCCGCCATCGGCCGCACCTTACCAGCGGGATATCCTCGCGGCCGTGCGCCACCGTCTGCCCGCGGACGTGCTGCTCCTGATCACGGTGCTGATCTGGAGCTTCCATTTCGCCGTGATCAAGTACGCGCTCACGCACGGATTCGAGCCGCTCGCCTACGCGACCGCACGCTTCGGGGTCGGCTCGCTCGTGTTCGCCGCGATCACCTACGGCCACGAGGGCACGCTGCGGATGCGCACGCGCGACCTGCCGCTCCTGTTCGGCGCCGTGGCGGTCTGCCTCTACCTGAACCAGGTCAGCTTCGCCTACGGGGTCGAGCGGACGAACGCCGCGACGATCGCACTCCTGTTCGGGACGATGCCCGTGCTCGTCGGCGTCGCCTCGCTGCTTTTGCGCACCGAGCAGGCGCAGCGGCGCTACTGGCTGGCCGCGGCCGTGTCGTTCGGCGGCGTCGCGCTCGTTGCCGCCGAGGCCGAGGGCGGGCTCTCGGGCGACCTCGGCGGGGTCCTGATCGGCCTCGGGGCGCCGCTCTCCTGGGCGATCTACTCCGTGCTCGCGGTGGGGTTTCTGCGCCGCTACTCGCCGTACCGGTTCAGCGCGGTCGTCGGGCTCGCGGCGAGCTTGCCGCTCGTCCTGACGGCGCTGCCGCAGCTCTCCGGGCAGGACTGGGGAGCGATCTCGACGCTCGCCTGGGGGGCGCTCCTCTACAGCATGCTGCTCTCATTCGTCGTCACGAACGTGCTCTGGTTCACCGCGATCGAGCGGGTCGGGGCGAACCGGGCCGCGCTCTACTCGAACCTGCAGCCATTCCTGGGGGCCGCGTTCGCGGTCGTCGCGCTCGGCGAGCGGATGGGCCCGCTCGCGATCGCCGGCGGGATCGTGATCGCGGCCGGGATCGTGATCGCGCGCCCGCGACGGACACAGATGGGCGTCGTCGACTGAGCCGCGCGCTGGAACCGGTGCCAGGCACGTGCCTGGCACCGCCGGCGGTACCGCCGGCTCCTGGGGCGGTCGGGGGCGCGTAGACCGCGAGGCGGGCCCCGGCCGGGCGGGGGTAGTGCCCGATCGGGTCGAAACGCG
>JAHDVS010000011.1 GCA_023382435.1 Thermoleophilia bacterium | reverse complement strand
GGAACGGCACCTCGCGCACGCGCGAGTCGACGAGGCGCGAGCCGAGCTGCAGGTCGGACGGGAGCTTGCCGCCGCTCGAGGAGAGCGCGTCCGACCAGCGCGTCTCCGCGAGCTCGCGCTCCTCGTTGACAAGCGCCCGCTCGATCGCCTCCGCGATCCCGCGCGGGCGGATCGACGGGAAATCGGCGAGCGCCCGGGGGTCGTTGACGACGGTCGGGTTGCGCATGCTGTCGATCAGCTTGCGCCCGATCCGGGCGTAGACGGGGGTGACGAGCCCGAGCCAGAGGCTCGAGAGGCGCGGCGTCAGGACAGGCAGGGAGACGACGAGCCGCCGCAGGCCCCGTTGGCGCCAGTACTCGCGCATGATCCCGAGGTAGGAGACGCGGTCGCTCCCGCCGATCTCGTACACCGCGCCGGCCGGCGACTCGAGGTCGAGTGCCGCGACGAGGTAGGCGATCACGTCCTCGATCGCGATCGGCTGGGCGAGCACCTTCACCCAGCGGGGCGTCACCATCACCGGCAGGCGGTCGGAGAGGCCCCGCACGAGCTCGAACGAGAGGCTGCCGGAGCCGATCACGATCGAGGCCCTCAGCTCGACGACGGGGACGCCCGTGGACGCGAGCACGCGGCCGACCTCCTGCCGGCTCGTCAGGTGGGGCGACAGCTCGCTGCCCTCGCCGAGGCCGCCGAGGTAGACGATCCTCCGAACGCCCGCTCCGGCGGCGGCCCCGGCGAAGATCTCCGCGGCGCGCCGGTCATCCCGCTCGAACTCGCCCCTGGAGCCCATCGAGTGGACGAGGTAGTAGGCGGTGTCCACGCCGGTCATGGCCGCCTGGGCCGACGCCTCGTCGAGCACGTCGCCGCGAGCGACCTCCGTGGTCGCGGCAACCCGGGCGGCAAGCGCCTCCGGCCGGCGCGTCAGGCAGCGGACCCGCTCGCTCCGCTGCTCGAGCGCGTGCAGGAGCCGGCCGCCGACGTAGCCGGTCGCGCCGGTGAGGAGGACGAGGCGGCTCAGCGGGCGAGCTCCTCGACGACCGCGCGCGCCGCCCTGCGCCCGGAGACGAGCGCCCCCTGGATCGAGGCGCTCTCGCGGTGGTCGCCGCAGACAAACAGGCCGGGGCCGAGCCGGACGGTGCGGTCGCGCGGCTCGAGCGACGGCGGCTCGCGGGCGGGCAGCGCGTGCTCGATCCGGTAGGTGCGCAGGTGCCGCCACCCATCGACGACGGCGCCGAACCAGCCGCGCAGCTGCGCCCGCACGGCGGCCTCGAGCTCCCCGTCCGACAGCACCGGGCTGCCGATGACGCTCGCGCAGACGAGCGCGCGACCCGCGGGCGCGTACCCGGGCGCGACCGAGCTCGGAACGCAGAGGTTGTTGACCGGCCCCTCCCCGCCGCCGTCGAGGACGAGGATCGGCCCCTCGACAGGCGGCTCGGGCGCGTCGAAGTAGAGGCAGGCGGTCGAGCGCCAGCGCGGCTCCTCGACGGCCGGGAGCAGCCGCGCAGCCGCGCTGCCGTCGGCGGCGACGATGACGGCGCGGGCCGCGATGCGCTCGCCCGCGGCGGTGCGCACCGCCCCGCTCTCGACCGCGGCGACCGCCTCGCCCAGCCTAAGCGAGCCCGCCGGCAGGGCCTCCGCGAGCTGCTCGGGCAGGGCGCCCATCCCCCGGGCGGGCAGCGCCGCGTAGCCGAGCGAGAACATCCGGGTGACGAAGTCGAGCATCCGGCTCGACGTCGAGAGCTCGCGGTCGAGAAAGACGCCGCCGAGGAACGGGCGGAAGAAGCGCTCGACCACGCGTGGGGAGAGCCCGAGCGAGCGCAGCGCCTCGAGCGCCGTCGTCTCCCGGCGAGCGAAGACGCTCTCGAGCGTGCCCGCCCGCGCCCGGGCGCGCAGGCGCGCGAGCCGGGGCAGGTCGGCGAGCGCTGCAACCGGCGAGCGGGCGGATGCGAGCGCGTCGAAGGGACGACGGAACGGATCGGCAAGGCGGTGAAACCGGCCGCCCGCATGGACGAGCGCTCCCGGGTAGAGCTCGCGCAGGTCGAGCCGCTCGTAATCGAAGACGCGCTGCGCCTCGGGGTAGGCGGTCAGGAGCACCTGGAAGCCGCGATCGAGCAGGAACCCGTCGACAGCGTCGGTGCGCACGCGCCCGCCGGCCGCATCGGAGGCCTCGAGCACGACCGTCGAGAGCCCGGCCTCCTCGAGCCGAAGCGCGCACGCGAGCCCGGCGAGGCCGGCCCCGACGACGGCGGCGTCGGTGCTCATCGGCCGAGCTCTCGGCGCAGCGCGCTCTCGAGCTCGGGCTGCACGAACGAGAAGCCGCTCTCCTCGAGCCGGGCGGGCAGCGCGCGCTGGCTCGCGAGCAGGAGCCCGTCGGCGAGCTCCCCGAACGCGATCCGCAGGGCCGGCGCCGGGACCGGCAGCGCGGCCGGCCGCCGCAGCACCCGGGCGAGCGTGCGCGTGAACCGCGCGTTCGTGACGAGCCCGGGCGCGCAGACATTGACGGGTCCCGCGAGCGACTCGGTCGCGATCGCGTGGTGGAAGGCGCCGACGGCGTCGTCGAGGGAGAGCCAGCTCCACCACTGACGGCCGCTGCCGAGCCGCCCGCCCAGGCCGACCTTGAAGGGCAGGAGCATCCGTGGCAGCACGGCCGAGAGGACGACGCCCATGCGCAGGTTGACGACCCGGATCCCGGCCGCGGCGGCTGGCTCGGCAGCACCCTCCCAGGCGCGGCAGACGCCGGCGACGAAATCGTCGCCGGAGGCGCTCTCCTCGGTCAGGGTCTCGTCGCCGCGGCTGCCGTAGTAGCCGATCCCGGAGGCGCAGACGAGCACGCGCGGGGGGCGCTCGAGCCTGGCGAGCGCCTCCGCGAGCACGCCCGTTCCCCGGCTTCGGCTCTCGAGGATCTCGCGCTTGCGCTCACGCGTCCAGCGTTTCGAGATCGTTGCTGCGGCGAGGTGGACGACCGCGTCGACACCCTCGAGCCCGGCGGCGTCGACCTCGCCGGCGGCGGGATCCCAGCGGGCCTCGCCCGGCCCGGCCCGGCCGCGCACGAGACGTACGACCTCGTGCCCGCCGGTCGAGAGGAACGCGCCGAGCGCGGTTCCGATCAGGCCCGACGCGCCGGTGATCGCGACCCGAAGCGCCGGCAGGCCCGCGGCCTCGTGCCTGGCGAGATCGTCGGCGAGTCGCCGGTGGCGGAACTCGAACATCCGCTCGAGCGTGCGGCGCGCGAGCGGCCCCCCGAGCAGCTCACCGAGCGCCCCACCCGGCAGGCGGTACTCGACCTCGTCGACGACCCGCGTCGCCCCCGCCCCGTCCGGCTCGAAGCGGTGCACGTGGTGCCAGTGGGCGAACGGCCCGGACTCCTGGCGATCAGCGAAGCGGCGCCCCTCCTCGTAGCTTTCGTGCACGGCGACCCAGCGGCGGCGGAACGGCCCCTTGCGCAGCTCGAGCACCGCACGATCGCCGTCGCGGATCCCCTCGTGGCCGAGCAGGCGGACGCGCTCCCAGGGCGGGGTCAGGCGCTCGAGCGCGCCCGGACGCTCGTGCCAGGCAAACACCCGCTCGGCGGAAGCCGGAACCCGGCTCTCCCTGGTGAACACGGCGTTTGCCATCTGCGATCCGTACGGCGCGGGTGCGGCGTACGGATGCATGATGACGCACGTGCGGGCCCCACCGTCGTCTGGCTCCGGCAGCCTCGAGGGCGATCCCGTCGCGGATCGGCGAGGATACCGCCACGATCGGCGACGACTCCATCCCTACCGCCTCTCGATCAGCCCCGATACCTCGCCCTGGAGCTGTGCAGGCGCGCCCGCCGCCAGGGTGCCGTGCTGTGCGCCGCCCACGCGTTTCAGACCGTCAGCGCCCCCGGAAGGAGACACGCCATGAGAGCAGCCCTCGTCACCGAGCTCGCGAAGCCCCCGATCGTCCGGGACGCCCCCGAGCCCGTGCGCGCGGACGGCGAGGTTCTGCTCGAGCTGCTGGCCGCCTCGATCAACCCGGTCGACCTCTCCGTCGCCTCCGGAGGCTTCTTCGCCGGCCACCCGCCGCTCCCGTACGTGGCGGGAGCCGAAGGCGTCGGACGCGTACTGGAGGGCGAGCGGCTCGAGCCGGGAACGCTCGTCTGGACCGGGCAGCACGGGCTCGGCATCGCGCGCGACGGAGTGATGGCCGAGCGGGCCGTGGCAACGGAGAGCCTCGTCGTCCCGGTGCCCGAGGGCGCCGATCCCGCGATCGCGGCGGCGCTCGGGATCGCCGGGCTGGCGGGCTGGCTCCCGGTTGCGTGGCGCGCCCCCGTGCGGCCCGGGGAGACCGTGCTCGTCCTGGGAGCGACCGGGGTGGTCGGACTCGTCGCGGTCCAGGCGGCGAAGCTGCTCGGCGCGGGCCGCGTCGTCGCAGCCGGGCGACGCCCCGACGGGCTAGCCCGCTGCCGGGAGCTCGGCGCGGACGCGACCGTGGAGCTCCGCGGACAGGAAGACCTCCCTGCCGAGCTCGCGGAGGCGTGCGGCGGCGAGGGGCCGACCCTGATCGTCGACCCGCTCTGGGGCGACCCCCTCGTCGCCGCGCTCGAGGCGGCGGGCCCGCGCGCCCGGATCGTCCAGCTCGGGCAGTCGGCGGGCGCCACCGCGGCGATCCCCTCCGCCGCCGTGCGCGGGAAGGAGCTCGAGCTGCTCGGCTACACGAACCTGCGCGTGCCCTTCGACGTGCTCGCCGGCGCCTACCGCACGCTCGTCGGCCACGCCACCGCGGGCCGCATCCACGTCGACGTCGAGCGGTTCTCGCTCGAGCAGGCGGCGGAGGCGTGGCGCCGTCAGGCCGCGGGCACGCCGGCCAAGCTCGTCGTGATGCCTTGAGCCGTCCGGCGACCGCCGGGGGCTGCGCGCTCGGCTTCGCGATCGGCTGGAACATCGGTAGCGTCGGCGCGGTCGCGGACACGATCGACGACGACTACGGAGTCTCGCTCGCGACCGCCGGCCTGTTCACGACCGCGCTGTTCGTGAGCCACACGCTGCTGCAGATCCCCGCCGGACGTTCCGTCGACCGGCTCGGCGCCCGGCGCATCGGCCTGGTCGCGCTCGCCGTGCTCGCCGCGGCGAACGGCCTCGCGCTGCTCGCCCCGGAGCCCGCGCTCGTGATCGCGCTGCGGGCGCTCGCCGGCATCGGCACCGCGCTCGGCTTCGTAGCCGGGTCGGACTACGTGCGAGCCCAGGGTGGCTCCTCCCTGGCGCAGGGGCTGTACGGAGGCTTCGCGCTCGGCTCGGGCGGGTTCGCGCTCGCGCTCGTGCCCCAGCTCGAGCACTGGGTCGGCTGGCGGGCCCCGTTCTGGAGCGGGCTCGCGCTCGCGGGCGCGGCGGCGATCACGCTCGCGGCGGGACCCGAGGACGGTCCGCGGGGGATGCAGCGCCTTGCATCGCGTGCCGCGCCCCACGTGATCGACCTCCTGCGCGACACGAGGCTCCTGCGCCTGGGCGTGATCTACATGACCTCGTTCGGGCTCGCGGTCGTCCTCGGCAACTGGGTGGTGCCGCTGCTCACCCGGGCGGGCGGGTACTCGACGGGCCTGGCCGGGGGAATCGGCGCGCTCGTGCTCGCGGCCGGAGTGGTCAGCCGCCCCCTCGGCGGCTGGATCGGCCGCGAACACCCGCACCGGGTTCCGGCGGTGCTCGCCTGGAGCTGCCTGGCCTGCGCGGGTGGCGCTGCGCTGCTCGGGCTCGCCGGGCCGCCCGCCCTGTCGGCCGTCGGAGCACTCGTCGTCGGCTTCGCCTCGGGGATCCCGTTCGCGCTCAGTTTCGGGGCTGCGGCCCGTGTCCGGCCGGACGCTCCGGCGGCCGCCGTCGGCGTGGTCAACATGGCGGCCAACCTCCTCGTAGTCGCCCTGACCCCGTTGCTCGGCCTCGCCTTCTCTCTGCCGGGCGACGGACGGGTCGGGTTCCTCGCGGCCGCCGCGCTGCCGCTGGTCGCGCTCGCGTTCGTCGGGGCGGCTCGAATCGAGCCGGCGCGGGAAGCGGCCCGGTCATGAGCAGATCCAAAGGGAAAGGAGACAGGAGATGACGGAACGTCCGGACATCGCGGCTGTGCCGAAGCCCATCGACGTCGGCCCGGAGATGGAGGCACTCCGGCGCTTCTTCGGCGACGTCACCTGGGAGGGCACGATCCGCGCGGGCGGGATGGGGCCGGGTACCCCGACGATGACCGGGAGCGGGCGCGGCCGCCACACGACCATCCAGGACGGGCGCTGGATTGTCGGGGACTACGAGCAGGAGCAGTACCTGGAGGATGGCGCCTTCGTCCTGAAGTGGCAGCTCCACTGGGTGGCCGGGTGGGCGCCCGAGGTCGGGGAGTACCGCGCGAGCATGGTTGACAACTACGGCCACGCGCTGGTGTGTCGGGGCTGGGTGGACGGCGACCGGCTCGTCTTCGAGTCCATGGACAACGCGCAGGCCCACCTTCGCTTCACCTGGGACGCCAGCGAGCCCGGCGCGATCGTCTGGCGAAACGAGCTTTCGACCGGGGACGGATCCTGGTTCCCGATCGAGGAGTACCGGATGGTGCCGGGCTAGGCGCCCGCCGGCCCCGGCCCGGGAATCAGTTGATTTTTGCCATCGACCCGGCGGGCGCAGTACGCTAGCGCGAAGCCGCGAGGCGGCGCCGGGAGGGAGGACGTGCGTAGGAACACGATCACCAGGCTCGTCGGTCTGTGCGCCGTACTCGGCGGGATCGCGTTCGTGGTCGCGTACTTCATCCCGTGGATGCCGGAGACCGGCTCACGGGAAGGAGGGCGGATCGACGATCTCTACTGGCTCGCGTCGATCATCTCGCTCGCGATCTTCGTGATCGTGACCGCGGCGCTCCTCTACGCGATCGTCCGGTTCCGCGCCCGCCCGGGCGACGAGGAGGACGGAAAGCCGATCCACGGCCATACCAGGCTCGAGATGGTGTGGACCGCGATCCCCGCGGCGCTCGTGACCGCGATCGCCGTCTCCAGCGCCGTCGTGCTCGTCAAGAACGAGGACCTCGAGTCCGGCCATCGCGTCGTCGAGGTGAGGGCGGCGCAGTTCGCCTGGAGCTTCACCTACCCCGACCTCGGCATCACGACCGGCGAGCTGCGGCTGCCGGTCGGCGAGCAGGTCGAGCTCGAGCTCGAGTCCGACGACGTGATCCACTCGTTCTGGGTTCCGGAGTGGCGGGTCAAGCAGGACGTCGTCCCCGGCACGCTCCAGCGACTGATCGTCACGCCGACGAAGACCGGCAGCTTCGCCCTGATCTGCACGGAGCTGTGCGGGCTCGGGCACGCGGTCATGCGCGCGCACGCGATCGTGATGGCGCCCGAGGAGTACGACGCCTGGGCGGCGGAAACGGCGGCGAGATAGGCCTCGATGGCGGTTGAAGCCCTCAAGCACGGACACGGCACGGCGCAGCGGCCGGCGGCGCCCCGCGGCCTGCGCCGCCTGACCCGCGGCGGCTGGCTGCGAGCGCTGTGGACGACACCGCTCGGGTTCGGGCTCGCGACCGCGCTCGTCTGCGGCATCCGCTGGGCGGCCGGCTGGGAGCCCATCTGGGAGCTCCAGGTGCTGCTGACGGCCTGGACGATCATCACGCCGCTCGCGTTCCTGGCCGGGATGGGCGCGTTCGACTACTGGGCCTACTGGGTCTCGGGGCGCCGGACGCGGCCGGAGGACCACAGCGGGCACGGAGCCGACTCGTGGCGGGACTACCTCCGGGTCAACACCGACCACAAGGTGATCGGCGTCCAGTACGTCGTGACGACGTTCGGCTTCTTCCTGATCGCCGGCCTGCTCGCGCTGTTCGTGCGGGCCGAGCTCGCCCAGCCCGGCTCCCAGTTCGTCGACACGCAGGGCTACAACGGCCTCGTCTCGGCGCACGCCGCGCTGATGATCTTCCTGTTCATCGTTCCCGTGTTCGCGGGCTTCGGCAACTACGTGATCCCGCTCATGATCGGGGCCCCGGACATGGCGTTCCCGCGCCTGAACGCGCTCTCGTTCTGGCTCCTGCCGATCGCCGGGGGAACGATGCTCGCCGGCTTCCTGCTCCCGGGCGGCCAGTTCGCGGCCGGCTGGACGAACTACCCGCCGCTCGCCGAGGTGAACCCGGTCGGGAATCTGATGTTCCAGATGGGCGTGCAGTTCGCGGGGGCCTCGTCGATCCTGACCGCGCTCAACTTCCTGGTCACGATCATCACGATGCGGGCGCCGGGGATGACGTTCTGGCGGATGCCGCTGCTCGTGTGGGCGAACTTCACGACCTCGCTGCTCGTCGTGCTCGCGACGCCGTTCATCGCCGGCTCGCAGTTCATGCTCCTGCTCGACCGGGTGCTGCACACGAACTTCTTCGTGCCCGACGCCGCCGGCTACGCGATCGGCTACCAGCACATCTTCTGGTTCTACTCGCACCCGGCCGTCTACATCATGATCCTGCCCGGGTTCGGGATCATCTCCGAGGTGATCTCGACGTTCGCCCGCAAGCCGATCTTCGGCTACCGGCTGATGGCGCTGTCGCTGGTCGCGATCCTGATCCTGGGCTTCGCCGTCTGGGCCCACCACATGTTCGTGGCCGGGATGGCGCCGTGGCTGCGGATCCCGATGATGGTGACGACGCTCCTGATCGCGGTGCCGACCGGGATCAAGGTGTTCAGCTGGCTCGCGACCCTCTGGGAGGGGAAGCTGAACCTGAAGACGCCGATGTTATGGGCGCTCGGCTTCATCCTCATGTTCGTGATCGGCGGCCTGTCGGGCGTCTACCTCGGCTCCGTCACGATCGACCAGCACGCGTCGGACACCTACTTCGTCGTCGCCCACATCCACTACGTGCTGTTCGGAGGCTCGGTCTTCACGATCTTCGCGGGCGCCTACTACTGGTTCCCGAAGATGACCGGCCGCATGTACGACGAGCGGCTCGGCTACGTTCATTTCTGGCTGACGGTGATCGGCTTCAACCTGACGTTCTTCGTACAGCACTACGTCGGGCTGCAAGGCATGCCGCGACGTGTCGCCGACTACGACCCCTCGTTCGCGAGCTGGAACATGCTGAGCACGATCGGCGCATTCACGCTCGGGGCCGGAACCCTCGTGTTCGTCTACAACCTGCTCGTCAGCTGGCTGCGCGGAAGCCCCGCCCCCGCCAACCCGTGGCGCGCTCGCACGCTCGAGTGGCTGGTCTCGTCCCCGCCACCGAAATTCAACTTCGAGGAGATCCCGACCGTCGTCGGCGGCCCATACGGGTACGGGGTTCCCGGAGCACGCCACGCGGTCTTCAACGGCGACCGGGCTGGCACAGCGGAGCCTGAGGAGGTGGGCGCGCGGTGAGAAAGCCGCGGCACGTCCTCGTGGTCGCGAACGAGACCGCCGCCGGACGGGCGCTCGTCGTCGCCGAGCCCGTGAGGGTCGGCACGTGAGCGCGATCGCCCACGGGGACGGTCAGAGGCACGGGGATCACCCACCGGCCGCGCACGCGAGCTCGCGCGTCCCGCCGGTCCTCGTCGGCATGTACCTCTTCATCGCCTCCGAGGCGATGCTGTTCGGGTCGTTCTTCGCCGCCTACTTCTTCGCCCGGGTCTCCGTCGGCGCCGAGACCTGGCCACCGGAGCCGTTCGAGCTCCCCGTGTTCCTCGCGCTACTGAACACGATCATCCTCGTCACGTCGAGCTTCACGATCCACTGGGCGCTCCAGTCGATCAAGCGAGACGATCGCGCCGGGCTGATTGCAGGCCTTGGGCTCACGTTCCTGCTCGGGCTCGCGTTTCTCCTGATCCAGGCACGCGAGTACACGCGCCTCGGCTTCAGCCCCCGCGACCTCGGGTTCGGCTCGACGTTCTACGGCCTGACGGGCCTGCACGGGCTGCACGTGTTCGTCGGCCTGACGCTGCTCGCGATCGCCTTCGTCAGGGCCGTCCGCGGCCACTACTCGGCGCGAAACCACCAGGGCGTCGAGCTGCCGGGCATCTACTGGCACTTCGTGGACGTGATGTGGATCGTCGTCTACACGACGGTGTACGTGATCTAGTGCGAGCGCTCCGACTCATCGTGCTGCCCGCGCTGCTGGCGATCGGCCTGCTCGCCGGGTGCAGCGGCGGGGTCAGCGAGGGCACCGACCTCGGCAACGGCCGGCGCCTGTTCGTCGACGGCGACAGCGGCAAGCCGAGCTGCGGCTCGTGCCACGCGCTCGAGGCGGCCGGAACGGCCGGCGCCGTCGGCCCGGACCTCGACGATGCGTTCGGCGCCTCCCGCGCCCAGGGCTTCGAGCCCTCCACGTTCGAGCAGGTGGTTCGTGAGCAGATCGCCTACCCGGGCATCGGCCTGGGCATGCCGGCTGCCCTCGTCACCGGTGCCGGCGCTGACGACGTCGCGTACTTCGTCGCCACCTGCGCGGGCAACGCCGGCGACTCCCGCTGCGCCCCGCCCGCGGACACCGGTGGCGGCGGGAGCGAGGAGACGGACGGGGAAGCGATCTTCGCCCAGACCTGCGGCTCGTGCCACACCCTCGCCGCGGCCGGCGCGAGCGGCGCCGTCGGCCCGAACCTCGACGACTCGCTGCCGAGCACCGAGCTCGTGATCGACCGGGTCACGAACGGTCAGGGCGCCATGCCCTCCTTCGCGGATCAGCTCACCGAGGAGCAGATCCGGGCGGTGGCCGACTACGTCGCCGCCAGCGCCGGCGGGTAGGCCGCTACGACGGGGGCGTCGTCGACCCGTCCCCCGGGTCGACGACGTGCGTCACGGGGAGGTGGCACGCCTCCCGGATGCGGGCGACGACTGCCTGCCCCGGCCAGGCCGGGCCGTCGGGGACACCGGTGCACACGAGCACCTCGTCCGCCTCGAACGTCGCGAGCGCGCCCGCGAGCGCCCCTGGCGGATCGGGCTCGCCGACCTCCCCACGGACGGCGATCCCCGCTGCCGTCAGGGACGCGACCAGCGCGTCGAGCAGCGGCTGCGCGGCCGGCCCGGCGGGCACGACGACCAGCGCCTCGGGCGTGCGACCCCGCGCCCGGTAGCTCACCTCCTCGAACACGAACCGGCCCGAGCAAGCCCCGGCCGCCAGCACGAGCACGTGCCAGCGCGCCTCCCCGGTCTGCTCCCAGACCGGCGGCTCGCGCGACGGGGCCCCGGACCTGAGGTACAGGCCGACCGAAACGCCGACCGCGGCTCCGAGCAGCACGCCGAGCCCGGCCCCGGTGCCGCCGACCCATGCCATCACGCCGACCGCGACCGCGATCGCGCCGGTGGCGATGACGTATCCGAACGCGTCCGCCTCGCTGCGCAGCGGGTTGCGCATGGTCGGTGTGCCTCCTGGTCGCCCGTGTGGGCCGTCCTCCGGGGCTCCTAGCTCTGCGCTAGCTGGGCCTTCACGGCCTCCGCGTACGGCCCCTCGGGCTCGAGCTCGAGGTACGTGCGATAGGCGGCCCGGGCCTTCTCGCCCTCCCCGGCGTTGTCGGCGACCTCGCCGAGCTGGACGTACAGGAACGCCTCGGCGGGGGCCAGCTCGATCAGCCGCTCGTACACGGGGATCTGCTTCGCGTAGAGCTCGGACGCCTTGTCGAGCGCCTCATCGGCCCGGGCCGCGACCCGGTTCGACACGGCCTGCTCGATCGGATCCTCGCCGAGAGCGCCGATGAAGCCGTTCGACCCGGGGAACGTGTAGGCGTTCGCCTGGAACGACCCGGTCAAAGCCTCCAGCTGGAGCTCGCCCCGAAGGCCGCGGGCCTCCTGTGCCTCCTGCGCGTAGATCGAGGCGAGGAGCTGCAACGCGTCGGCGTCGTCCGGCGCGAGCTTGACGTACTGCTCCAGCGCCGCTGCCGCCTCGACCGGCTCGGCGGCCGCGAGGTGCGCCTCCGCGAGCGCCTCCAGAGCGGCCGGGTCGCCGGGATTCTGCTCGACCTTCCGCTTCGCGTCGTCCACCGACTCGATCGCCGAGTCGCCGCCGCCGCCGCCCTGGAAGATGTCTCCGAGGAAGCCGTTTCCGGAGCCCACGCCGAGGATGATGAAGCTGAGCGCGAACGCGACCGCGAGGAACAGGAAGATCGGCTTCTGGTGGCGGCGAAGCCGCATGAAGAAGAGCTCGTCCTCGTAGGTCTTCTGCTTCGCCTTCGGCTTCGGCTTCGGCGCGGGAGCTACCTCCGGCTTCCGGGCGCGAGCATCCGGCCGCGGGCGGCGGCCGCCTTTGCTCGTAGCTCGTGCCACTGGGTACCTCCTCGGTCGTACCTGACGACGCCATCCACGATGGTACGGGAGACGCGCTCGGGCGTGCCGCCGTACACGACCGCGGCCACCGGGTCCTCCCAGGGCAGGTAGGGAGAGGCGAGCAGCGAGACCACCGTGAGGTCTGCCCGCTTGCCCACCTCGAGCGAGCCGATCTCCCCGGAGAGGCCGAGCGACTCCGCCGATCCGAGCGTGGCGAGGCGTAGCGCGTCCGCGGCGCTGAGCGCGCCCGCGCTTGCCGTGCCGGCCCGGGCGACGAGAATCGCCGCACGCATCTCCTCGAAGACGTCGAAGGACGGCGTCGAGGCGGGGCTGTCCGTGCCGAGCCCGACCCGGAGACCGGCAGCCCGCAGCCGCGCGAGCGGCGCGATCCCGCAGCCGAGCAGGGCGTTCGAGCGGGGGCAATGCACGACTGCGACGTCGTGGGCGGCAAGGAGCTCGATCTCCTCGTCGTCGACATGCACGCAGTGGACGGCGGAGACGGCCGGCGACAGCGCTCCCGCCCGCGCGAGCGCGCGCACGCCGGTCTCGCCGGGCGGCGACGGGAGCAGGTCGCCGAATGCGGCCCACGGACCGCTGCCGTGCACCAGCCACTCGCGCTCCACGGCGCTCTCGGCGACGTGCGTGGCAACGGGCAGCCCGAGCGCCAGGGACGCACGGTAGAGCTCGGCCGAGGCCGTGGCGGGGGAATGCGGAGAGACGCCGAGTCGCACGCGCGAGGACAGGGATCCCTCGATCCGCTCGCGGTTCGGCTCGAAACGAGTCGTGAGCTCGCCGGCCCCGTCGCCGAAGACCTCCAGGTGGATGATCGCGCGGAGCCCGAGCTCGTCCGCGGCGACGGCCGCCGCTCCGTTGAAGCTGGCGTCCGCGACCGTGGTCATCCCGCCGGCAACGCAGGCCGCCGCCCCCGCCCGGGCGATCGCGACGGTGGCGTCCCAGTCGAGCAGCCGCTTGCGCTCGACGTGCACGCGGAGCCAGTCGGCGAACTCGAGCCCGTCGCCGAAGCCCGCGTAGACCGCGTACTCGAGGTGGCTGTGGGCGTTCACGAACCCGGGGACGATCACGCCGCCCTCCTCGTGGCAGCGCTCGCCGTCGAGCTCGGCGGCGGGAGCGACGGCGACGATCCGATCGCCCTCGACGGCGACGCCGCCGCCGGCGATCGGCGGTCCGCCAACCGGCAGCACCCAGTCGGCCGAGTAGACGCGCGTCACTGGCCGTTCGGGCCGGCTACGGGCTCGAGCCGGCCAGACCCTCCGCCTCGGCCTCCGCCGCAGCCGCCTCCGCGTCCGCCTCCTCCTGTGCGGCCCAGCGCCGCTCGAAGAGGCCGGCGAGCCAGATCGAGGCCTCGAAGAGCACGAGCAGCGGTACCGCCTGGAGCGTGGTCGTGACGGGATCGATGCCGGGCAGAGCGACCGCGACTGCGAAACAGAGGACGATCCCGATCCGCCGGTTGCGCCGCAGGCGCGCCGCGGTCAGCACTTTCAGGCGCACGAGCCCGAGCACGATGATCGGGAGCTCGAACAGGAAGCCGATCGCGATCGAGGTCAGCGAGACGAACGAGTAGTAGTCGCGTGCGCGGATCTGGATGTCGTAGAGGTCGGAGTCGAACCCGAGCAGAAACGGCGTCGCCGCGGGCAGAACGATGAAGTACGAGAACATGATCCCGCCGACGAACAGGAAGGTCGCGAACAGGACGAGTCGCGAGACGAGCCGCTGGTCTTTCTCCGCGAACGCCGGCGCCAGGAACGACCACAGCTGGTAGACGATCACGGGGATCGCGACCGCAAGCGCCGCGTAGAGGCTCACGGTGAACGAGGTCATGAAGGGCTCGGCCACCCCGAGCGTGGTCGGGATCTTCCCCTCGAGCGGCTCGTTCAGCGCGTCGAGGATCTGCCCGCGAAACCCGTAGGCGAAACCGAACGCGAGCGCGACCGCGGCCAGCGAGACGATCAGGCGCGCGCGCAGCTCGTCGAGGTGCTCGACGAGCGTTACGCGGTCGCCGTAGGAGAGGCGACGCGGTAGGCGCAAGGCCGCTCCCCTAGCTGGCGGGGGTCGCGCTCTCGGTCTCGGGCGCGGGTGCGGGCGAGGCCTCGACGGGCGCCGCCGGGGCTGCCGCCGCCGCCGGGGCCGGAGCCGGGGCTGCCGGGGCCGGGGCTGCTGCCGCCGCCGCCGTGAGCGTCGGCTGCGCGACCCGTCCGTCCTCGTCCTCGTCCTCGTCCTTGTCCTTGTTCGTGCCCGTGACCGAGTCCTTGAACTCGCGCATGCCACGGCCGAGCGAGCGGCCCATCTCGGGCAGCCGCTTGGGCCCGAACACGAGGAGGAGCACGAGGAGGAGCAGGAGGATCTCCCAGATGCTGATGTTTCCCATGCGGGCGAGGATAGCAGCGGTTTTCAACAGCGACCGGGGGACCCGTCGCCCACAACGTTAAGTGCGTGTTAAGCGAGTGGGCCGGGCGGGCGTCAGCGGGCCGCGGCCGTCTCCTCGAGCGTCGCGGCGCAGACACCCGGCTCCACGAACGGCTCGATCGCCTCGGTCTCGACGTGAGCGCCGAGCTCCGACAACGCACCCTGGATCAGGCCGAGGTGCACGGAGCAGACGATCGTCCGGTACGAGTCGGCGACCTCCCCGAACGGGCAGTGCTGCATCAGCACGCGGTGCCCGTGCTCGGCGGACTCGAGCCGGGGATCGAAGCCGAACTCCTCGAGCAGTCGGACGACGGCCCCGACATCCTCCTCGGCCGACGATGACGCGAACGGCGGCCGGCGGTCGACGAGGTAGCGGCCCCACGCCCTGCCGGCCTGCTCGGCCCGCTCGGCGGAATCCTCGCCGGAGCCCGCGAGGTAGCTCGCGAGGATCTCGGCGAGCAGCCGGTAGCCGGCCGGCTGCCCGACCGCTGCTTCCTCGGGGGTGGCCTCGTAGACGAGCCGCGGGCGACCCGGGCGGTGGCGCTCTTCCCTCGCGCCCGAGACGAGGCGTGCCTCCTCGAGCACCCGCAGGTGGGAGCGCACCGTGTTCGCGTGTAGGCCGACGCGCGCGGCGATCTGCGCGGCGTCGAGCGGGCCGGCCGCCAGGCGCAGGCACTCGAGCACGCGCACGCGGCTCGGGTCGCCGAGCGCGCGATGAAGCGTTCGCTCCCGGTCGATGGCGCTCTGGCGGTCGGTCGTCGAGGTCTGCACGGGTTTGATTTTATCCATTCTTGATGGTAAAAAACAAGTGCTACCCCAGCGAAGCCCTGAAAGGAGCTGTCAGCCTACCGTGGCGACCTTCGAGATCAAGAACCTCCACGTGACCCTCGAGGACGGAACCGAGATCGTCCGGGGCGTCGATCTGGCGATCGACACGGGCGAGGTCCACGCCGTGATGGGGCCGAACGGCTCCGGCAAGAGCACGCTCGCGTACGCCCTCATGGGGCACCCCGCCTACACGATCACGGGCGGGGAGATCATGCTGGACGGCGAGAACATCGCCGAGCTCGGAGCGGACGAGCGGGCCCAGCGCGGGCTGTTCCTCGCGTTCCAGTATCCCCACGCCGTCCCCGGCGTGACGGTCACGAACTTCCTCCGCTCGGCGCTGAACGCCGTGCGCAAGGCGAAGAACGGCGGCGAGGACGACCCGATCTCCGTCGCCGAGTTCCGCAAGCTGCTCGCGAGTGCCATGGACCGGCTGCGGGTGCCACGGGAGATGATGGGGCGCTACCTCAACGAGGGCTTCTCCGGGGGCGAGAAGAAGCGCGTCGAGATCCTGCAGATGGCGATGCTGAGACCTCGTATGGCCGTGCTCGACGAGACCGACTCCGGCCTCGACATCGACGCGCTGAAGATCGTCGCCGGAGGCGTGCGCGAGCTCGTCGGCCCCGACATGGGCGCCCTCGTGATCACGCACTACCAGCGCATCCTCAACTACATCGATCCCGACCACGTGCACGTGTTCGTGGACGGGCGGATCGTCGCCAGCGGCGGGCCCGAGCTCGCTCACACGCTCGAGGCGGAGGGCTACGACGCGTTCATTCCCGAGACCGTCGCGGGAGGCGAGCGATGAGCGCGGGCGAGACCGAGATCGTCGCCGGGATCGGCACCGACTACGAAGAGAAATACGGCTTTCACGACCCGGAGAGCTACATCTTCAAGTCCGGGCGGGGCCTGTCGGCGGAGGTGGTCGAGTCGATCTCCGCGCACAAGAACGAGCCGGACTGGATGCGCAAGTTCCGCCTCGAGTCGCTCGAGCACTTCCTGGCCCGGCCGATGCCCGGCTGGGGCGCCGACCTGACCGGCATCGACTTCGACAACATCTTCTACTACCTGAAGCCGACCGAGGGGCAGGCGAACTCCTGGGAGGACCTGCCGGCCGATATCAAGAACACCTGGGACCGGCTCGGGATCCCGGAGGCCGAGAAGAAGTACCTCGCCGGAGTCGGTGCCCAGTACGAGTCCGAGGTCGTCTACCACAAGCTCCAGGCGGAGCTCGAGCGCCAGGGCGTCCTCTTCCTCGACATGGACTCCGGGCTGCGCGAGCACGAGGAGATCGTGCGGCAGCACATCGGAACGATCATCCCGAAGAACGACAACAAGTTCGCCGCGTTGAACTCGGCCGTCTGGTCGGGCGGCTCGTTCATCTACGTCCCGCCCGGAGTGCGCATCGAGATGCCGCTTCAGGCCTACTTCCGCATCAACGCGGAGAACATGGGCCAGTTCGAGCGGACGCTGATCATCGTCGACGAGGGCGCGTACGTGCACTACGTCGAGGGGTGCACCGCACCCATCTACTCGAGCGACTCGCTCCACTCGGCAGTCGTCGAGATCATCGTCAAGAAGGGCGGGCGCTGCCGCTACACGACGATCCAGAACTGGTCCACGAACGTCTACAACCTCGTCACCAAGCGTGCCGTAGCCCACGAGGACGCGACGATGGAGTGGGTGGACGGGAACCTGGGCTCCAAGGTGACGATGAAGTATCCGGCGATCTGGCTGATGGGCCCGCGCGCCCACGGCGAGGTGCTCTCGATCGCGTTCGCCGGCGCGGGGCAGCATCAGGACGCGGGCGGCAAGTGCGTTCACGTTGCGCCGGACACGACCTCGGTGATCACGTCGAAGTCGATCTCGAAGGACGGCGGCCGCGCCGGCTACCGCGGCCTGCTCGAGGTCGCGAAGGGAGCGACCGGAGCGAAGTCGAAGGTCGTCTGCGACGCCCTCATCCTCGACGAGGCGTCGCGGTCGGACACCTACCCGTACATCCGCGTCGATGAGAGCCGCGACGTGTTCACGGAGCATGAGGCGACCGTCTCGAAGATCGGCGAGGAGCAGCTCTTCTACCTGATGAGCCGCGGCCTCTCCGAGGCCGAGGCGAGCGCCATGATCGTGTCCGGCTTCGTCGAGCCGATCACGAGGGAGCTGCCGCTCGAGTACGCGGTCGAGCTGAACCGGCTGATCCAGCTGCAGATGGAGGGCTCCGTTGGCTAGCGACACGCTCGTCCGCCGCGAGGCCCGCTCCCGCTACGAGGAACTCCAGCTCCCGACCACGAGGGAGGAGCACTGGCGGTTCACCGACCTCGCCGGCTTCGACCCGGACGGGTTCGACGCCGGCGCGGCCGGCAGCGGCGCCCGTCCCACCTCGATGCTCGAGCTCCCCACCGCCGGAGCCGCGTTCGCGAGCGAGGCCGGCATCGAGATCGTGGGGGCCCCGGCCGGGATCACGTTTGCCCCGCTCGGCGACCACGAGCTGCTCGGCAGCCTCGTCGGAGCCGACGACAAGCTCACGGCCCAGAACGCGGCCCTCTGGAAGCACGGACTGCTCGTCCACGTTCCCCGGGGTGTCGTCCTCGAGCGCCCGCTGTACGTGCGCCTCTCGAGCTCGGCGCCCGGAGGGGCTCTGTTCTGGCGGCTGCTCGTCGTCGCCGAGGCCGAGAGCCGCTTCTCCCTGATCGAGGAGTACGTCTCCGAGTCGCCTGACTTGCCCGCGTACACGAACGCCGCGGTCGAGCTCGTCGTCGGCCCGGCGGCGAAGCTCGAGTACGTGTCGATCCAGAACCTCTCGCGGGAGACGTGGCACTTCGCTTCGCACCACGCGCGCGTCGAGCGCGACGCGGAGCTCGACTGGGTCGCCGGCGGCTTCGGGTCGAAGAAGGGGAAGACCCGCATCCAGAACGACCTGGCGGGACCGGGCGCAACGTCGCGCGTCACGGGCGCCTACTTCGCGGACGGCACCCAGCACCTCGACTACGACACGTTCCAGGAGCACGCGGCGCCGAACACGACGTCCGACTTCGCGTTCAAGGGCGCGCTGCGCGACTCGGCGACCGCGGTCTGGCGCGGCATGATCCGGGTCGAGCCCGAGGCGCAGAGGACGAACGCCTACCAGGAGAACCGCAATCTGATCCTCTCCCAGCGGGCCCACGCGGACTCGATCCCCGGCCTCGAGATCCTGGCCAACGACGTACGCTGCACGCACGGCGCCACCTCGAGCCCGGTCAACCGCGACGAGCTTTTCTACTGCATGGCCCGCGGCCTCTCCCGCGGTGAGGCCGAGCGGCTGATCGTGCGTGGCTTCTTCCAGGACGTGCTCGACCGGATCGAGCTCGAGCCCGTCCGGGAAGCCGTCGCGCAGGCGCTCGAGAGCCGGATCCCGCGGGGATAGCGAGGTCGACCCGGAGCGCGCCGGGGCCCGCAGGCCTCGCCCGGTACGATCGCGCCGATGACCGGCACCGCCGAGCCGCGGCTCGCGTTCGCTTCCCACCGCACCGGCCTCACGGCGGCGGAGGCTGCCCGGCTGCTCGAGGAGCGCGGCCCGATCGAGCCGCCCGCCTCGAGCCGCTCCTACGGGAGCATCGTGCGGGCGAACACGCTCACGATCTTCAACGCGATCCTGCTTGGCCTCGGCGTGATCACGCTCGCGTTCGGCAACTGGCGAGACGCCCTCTTCCTCTCGATCCTCGTCGCCAACACGGGGATCGGAATCATCCAGGAAACGCGGGCGAAGAAAGCGCTCGACCGGCTGGCCGCGCTCGTCTCCCCGCACGCGACCGTGATCCGCGACGGGCAGCCGCTCGAGACGCATGCGTACGAGCTCGTCCCGGGCGATCTGGTCTCCGCCCAGGCCGGCGACCAGATCGTCGCCGACGGCACGCTCGTCGAGTCCGGGGGCGTGCGGCTCGACGAGTCGATCCTCACCGGCGAGTCGCGCTCGACCGCCCGCGCCCCCGGCGAGGAGCTGCGCTCGGGCTCGTTCGTCGTCGAGGGCAGCTGTCTCTACGAGGTCACCGCGGTCGGGCCCGACAGCTACGCCGAGCGCCTGGCCGGGCAGGCGCGCGAGTTCCGCCACCCGCGCTCCCCGCTCGAGCGGGCGATGAACCGCCTCCTGCTCATCCTCGTCGGCGTGATGGTGCCGCTCGGCGTGATCCTCGGCTACGCGCTGTACGAGCGTGAGACGCCCCGGCGCGAGGCGGTCGAGACGTCGGTCGCGGCCGTGTCCGCCCTGGTTCCGGAGGGGCTGATCTTGCTGATGAGCCTCACCTACGCCGTGGCGGCCCTGCGGATGGCGCGGCGCGGCGCGCTCGCACAGCAGCTGAACGCGATCGAGTCGCTCGCCTCCGTCCAGGTTATCTGCCTCGACAAGACCGGGACGCTGACCGAGGGAACGCTGCGCCTGGTCGAGGCCGTCGCCACCCCGGACGCGAGCCAGGCGAGCCTCGAGTCGGCACTCGGGCACTACGCCGCGTCGTCGCCGGGCCGCAACGCGACGCTCGAAGCGATCGCGGACGCGTTCCCGGCTCCCGCCTCCGTCGCGGTCGCCGGCATCCCGTTCTCGTCGGCGCGCCGCTGGAGCGCCCTGCGCCTCGGCGGCGAGGCGCACGTGCTCGGAGCCCCGGAGCTCTTCGAGCTCGGCGAGCTCGGCGAGCGTGCCCGCCGGGAGCAGGCTGCCGGCCGCCGGGTGCTCGCGCTCGGCCGCACGGACGCCGTGCTCGACCGGATCGCCGAGGACGCGGGCCCCGGGAGCGGGCTTCCGGGCACCGTGACCCCGCTCGGGATCGCGATCCTGGCCGAGCGGTTGCGCCCGCACGCCCGCGAGACGGTCGCCTTCTTCTGCGCGGAGGGAGTCGAGCTGAAAGTGATCTCCGGCGACGCCCCCGAGACGGTCGCGGCCATCGCCGCCGATGCGGGCATCCCGATCAACGGCCCGCCCCTGGACGGCGACGGGCTGCCCGCCGACCCCGCCGAGCTCAGACGGGTCGCTCTCGAGGCGACGGTGATCGGCCGCATCTCGCCCGAGAACAAGCGGCGGTTCGTGGAGGCGCTTCGCGACGCCGGCCGCTACGTCGCGATGATCGGGGACGGCGTCAACGACGTGCCGGCCCTGAAGGCCGCCCGGCTCGCGATCGCGCAGGGCGGAGGCACCCAGATGGCCAAGAGCGTCGCCGACGTGGTGCTCGTGAACGGCGAGTTCGGAGCGGTGCCGCCGATGGTCGCGGAGGGGCGCAAGCTGCTCCGCAACCTCCAGCGGGTGACGAAGCTGTTCGTCACGAAATCCTCGTTCGCGGCGGTGCTCGTCCTGACGATCGGGATCGCCCCCACCACCTACCCCCTGCTGCCCCGTCACCTGACCCTCGCGGCCTCGCTCACCGTCGGCATCCCCGCCTTCTTCCTCGCGCTCGCGCCGAGCGACGGGACGTGGCGCTCCGCCGGCTTCCTGCGCGATGTCACGCGCTTCGCGCTGCCCGCCGGCACCGCCGCGGCGCTCGGCCTCGTCTCGAGCTACCTGTTCGCCTACGAGGTGCTGAACCTCCCGCGCATCGAGGCGCGCACGGTCGCCGTGACCGTGATGGTGATCGTCGGTCTCTACTTCATCCTCGTGCTCGAGGCCTCCGGTCGCGCGCGCGCCGCAGCGGTCGGTGGGCTGTGCGCGCTCCTGTTCGCGCTCCACTGGCTCGTGCTCGCGTTCGCCGGGTCACGAGACTTCTTCGAGCTGGCATCGCCGAACGCGGCGATCGTGCTCTGCTCGCTAGGCGGCGCGGCCCTCGCGATCTCCGGCCTGTGGTTGACCGACGATCGCTTCGCGCTCCACCTGCTGCGCTCGCAGCCGCGGTCGGACGCGCGGGTACCATGAGAGCGTGAGCGAGATCGTCGTCACGCCCGCCCTGGACGCCCGCCGGTTGCGGGAGGACTTTCCGGTGTTCGACCGCACGTTCTGCGGCAAGTCGCTCGCGTACCTCGACTCCGCGAACTCCTCGCAGAAGCCCCGGCAGGTGCTGGACGCGATGCGCCGGTTCTACGAGAGCTCGTATGCGAACGTCCACCGGGCCGTCTACGAGCTCGGCGAGCGCTCGACAGCCGGCTACGAGGGCGCGAGAGAGAAGATCTCCGCGCTCGTCAACGCCGCCTCGACCCGCGAGGTGATCTTCACCCGGAACGGCACCGAGGCCCTGAATCTAGTCGCGTACGCGTGGGGGCTCGACAACCTGGGGCCCGGCGACGTGGCCGTCTCGACCGCGCTCGAGCACCACTCGAACTTCGTGCCGTGGCAGTACATCGCGAAACGCTGCGGCGCCGAGTTCGCGGTCGTCCCGATCGACGGCCAGGGCGAGCTCGCGCTCGAGTCGCTCGCGGAGATCGAGAAGCGGGGGCGGGTCAAGGTACTCGCCTGCGCGCTCATCTCCAACACGCTCGGCACCATCTGCCCGGTCACGGAGCTGGCCGCGTGGGCGCACGAGCGCGAGGCGATCCTCGTCGCGGACGCCTGCCAGGCGGTGCCGAACCGCCCGGTCGACGTCCAGGAGCTCGGCTGCGACTTCGTCGCCTTCACCGGCCACAAGATGCTGGCTCCGAGCGGGATCGGCGTGCTCTGGGGGCGGGAAGAGCTGCTCCGCCGGATGGCTCCGTACGAGCTCGGCGGTTCGATGATCCGCAAGGTGACCGAGAAGGCGACGACCTGGGCCGATCTCCCGTACAAGTACGAGGCGGGAACGCCGCCGATCGCGGAGGCGTTCGGGCTCGGGCACGCGGCGGACTACCTGCGGGACGTGGGGCTCGACGCGATCGAACGCTACGAGCGCGAGCTCACCGGCTACGCGCTCGAGCGCCTCGCCGAGCTCCCGTACGTGACGGTGCTCGGCCCGCCGCTCGAGCGGCGCGGCGGGATCGTGTCGTTCGACGTCGACGGCGTGCATCCGCATGACGTGGCGCAACTGCTCGACTACGCGGGCATCGCGGTGCGAGCCGGGCATCACTGCGCCCAACCGGTGATGGATCACTTCGGCCTCGGGGCGACGACCCGGGCGAGCTTCTACCTCTACAACCTGCCCGAGGAGATCGACCGGCTCGTCGAGGGCCTCGCCGAGGTCCACGCCCGGTTCGCGTGATGGACGACCTCTACCGGGAGCTGATCCTGGATCACTACAAGAGCCCCCGCAACCACGGGCGGCTCGACCCGGCCGACGCGAGCGCGGAGGGGCAGAACCCGCTGTGCGGCGACGAGATCGCGATCACGGTCAACTTCGACGGGGGCGACACGATCGAGGCGATCCGCTTCGACGGCCGCGGCTGCGCGATCAGCCAGGCAGCCGCGTCGATGCTGACCGAGCTCGTCTCCGGCCACGCTGCCGCGGAGGTGGCGGCGATGCCGAAGGAGGACCTGCTCGAAGAGCTCGGCATCCCGCTCACTCCGGCACGGCTCAAGTGCGCGCTGCTCGGCTTCGGCGTGCTGAAGGTGGCGCTGCACCGGGCGAAGGGCACGCCGCTGCCGCCCGAGTGGGCCGGGCTCGAGGAGCTGGAGATCAGCTAGCCCGATGCGGGAGCTCGACGTGTGCCCGATCGAGGAGCTGCCCCCCGGCGGGGTCAGGATCGTCCGCGAAGGCGACCTCGAGATCGGCGTGTTCAACCTCGGCGGCCGCCTCTGCGCGATCGAGGATCGCTGCTCCCACGACGACGGCCCGCTCGCGGAGGGCGAGTTCGACCCGGACGAGGGCATCGTCACCTGCCCCCGCCACGGCTCCGAGTTCGAGGTCTGCACCGGCCGCCCGCGCACCCTGCCCGCCTACCAGCCGGTCGAAACCTACCGCGTCTGGGTGGTGGACGGGATCATCAGGCTCGAGCTGCCGTAGGGGCTGGTCCTGACCCGCCCCCGCCGGGTTTCGCTGATCCGGCCCGGCGTCTATGATGGCCCCACCACGGAAAGGAGGTGATCCGGACTTGAGCGAATGCGACAGTACGGGCAGTGGAGGTGCTCGCTCGTAGGGGCGTGTCCCCGAGACCTACGGGGAACCGCCTAGCCAGCGTGGGGGGCTCCGACGCTCCTACGAAATCCAGGCGAGTTTCCGAGCGAGGGGGCCGGGTCACCGGCCCCCTCCCCGTTTCAGGAGCCGCCGAAGTTCTGCCAGTACCGACTCGGGGTCGGGCCCGTCTGACCCCGGTATTTCGAGCCGAGGCCGCTCGAGCCGTACGGGAACTCGGCCGGCTCGGTCATCTGCACGAACGAGAGCTGGCCTATCTTCATGCCGTGGTAGATCGTGATCGGGAGGTTCGCGACGTTCGACAGCTCGAGCGTGACGTGACCGTCCCAGCCGGGATCGATGAAGCCGGCGGTCGAGTGGATCAGGAGTCCCAGGCGACCCAGGGAGCTCTTGCCCTCGAGCCGGGCGACGAGATCGTCGGGTAGCGTGACCCGCTCGAGCGTGGAGCCGAGCACGAACTCTCCCGGGTGGAGGATGAACGGCTCCGAGTCGGCGATCTCGACCAGCTCCGTCAGATCCTCCATCGGCTGCTTGACGTCGATGAAGGGGTAGCGCGAGTTGCGAAACACGCGGAAGTAGCGGTCGACGCGCACGTCCACGCTCGACGGCTGGATCAGGGCGTCCTCGCACGGGTCGATCCCGATCCGCCCCTCGGCGATCAGGCGGCGGATCGTGCGGTCGGCCAGGACCATCGCCCGAGACTGTATAAGTTCAGGCGAGTGGTAAGGCAGCGTGTCATCTCGCTCCGCACCGCGATCCCCGGGCCGCAATCGCAGGCGATTCTCGAGCGCAAGGAACGGGCCGTCGCGGCCCCGCTCTCCGTCCTCCTGCCGATCGTCGCCGCCGAGGGCCGCGGGGCGACGCTCACCGACGTCGACGGGAACGTGTTCATCGACTTCACGGGCGGTGTCGGCTGCCTGAACGTCGGCCACGCCGCGCCGCGCGTCGTCGCCGCCGCGCGCGAGCAGCTCGAGCGCTTCACCCACACCGACTTCACGATCGTGCCGTACGAGAGCTACATCGCGCTCGCCGAGCGGATCGTCGAGCTCGTCCCGATCTCCGGACAGGTGCGTGCCGCGTTCTTCAACTCGGGCGCCGAGGCGGTCGAGAACGCCGTCAAGATCGCCCGGGCCGCGACCGGGCGCCCGGCGATCGTGTGCTTCGACGGGGCCTTCCACGGGCGCACGCTGATGGCGATGACCCTGACCTCGAAGACGCAGCCGTACAAGGCCGGCTTCGGCCCCTACGCGCCGGAGGTCTACCGGGTGCCGTTCGCCGACCCCTACCGCGGGCCGGACGCGGGCGAAGCGCTGGCGGCGCTCGAACGGGCCTTCACGACCCGGATCCACGCGGGGCAGGTGGCGGCGATCGTGATCGAGCCGGTGCAGGGCGAGGGAGGCTTCATCGTGCCGCCGCAGGAGTTCGTCAGCGGGATCCGCCGCATCTGCGACCAGCACGGGATCGTGATGGTCGCCGACGAGGTACAGACCGGCTTCGGCCGCACCGGGACGATGTTCGCGATCGAGCAGTTCGGCGTCGAGCCGGACCTGATCACGATGGCCAAGTCGATCGCGGGCGGCCTGCCGCTCTCCGGGGTCGCGGGGCGGGCCGCCCTGATGAACGCCCCCGTCGACGGGGGCATCGGCGGGACGTTCGTCGGCAACCCGGTCGCCTGCGCCGCCGCACTCGGCGTCCTCGACACGTTCGAGGAGGACGGGCTGCTCGGACGTGGGCAGGCCGTCGGCGGCGAGATCCGCGCGCGCATGGAGACCTGGCGCGGGCGCCACGAGGCGATCGGCGACGTCCGCGGTCTCGGCCCGATGCTGGCGCTCGAGCTCGTCCGTGACCGGGAGACCAAGGAGCCGGCACCCGAGCTCGCTACCGCCGTCACGGAGGCGGCCGCCGCTCGTGGCCTGCTCCTGCTCAGGGCGGGCGTCTACGGGAACTGCATCCGCGTGCTCGTCCCGCTCTCGATATCCGACGGCGAGCTCCAGGAGGCGCTCGACGCCTGGGAGGAGAGCCTCGGGGCGATCGGGTAGGGGCCCTGACCCCCTAGTACCGCAGCGACCGGCGCCGCTCGTGACGCTCGACGGCGAGCGCAACGAGCCGGCCCAGCAGCTCCACGTAGGGAACGCCGGAGGCCTCGAACAGGCGCGCGTACACCGACGTCGCCGTGAAGCCGGGGATCGTGTTCAGCTCGTTGACGAGCACCTCGCCGTCCTCGCGCAAGAACATGTCCACCCGGGCCATGCCCTCCCCGTCACAGGCGCGGAACGCGCGCACGGCCAGCTCGCGCGCCCGCTCCACCCGCCCGTCGGGGATGCGCGCCGGGACGACCAGCTCCATCCCGCCCTCCTCGTACTTGGAGGCGAAGTCGTACCAGTCCGCCAGCCTCGGCACGATCTCCCCGACCGCCGAGGCCACCGGTGCCTCGTTCCCGAGCACGCCACACTCGATCTCCAGACCGTGCACGTACTCCTCGACCAGCACCTTGTCGTCGTGGCGGAACGCGAGCTCGAGCGCGGGCCGAAGCTCCGACTCCGCGCGGACGATCGAGATCCCCACGCTCGACCCGAGCCGCGCCGGCTTCACGACGACCGGGTACCCGTACGGGCTCCCCGTGAGCGCGGGGGTGCCCGTGCGAAGCGTGACGCTGGGGGCGACGGGGATGTCGTTCGCACGCATCACGGCCTTGAACAGGTCCTTGTCCATCGCCACGGCGGAGGCGGCCACGCCCGGGCCCACGTACGGCACGTCGGCGAGCTCGAGCAGCCCCTGGACGGTGCCGTCCTCACCGAACGGCCCGTGCAGGACGGGGAAGACGACGTCGACCGCCGAGAGCAGCGCGGGCCGCGCCGCCGGGGCGGGCACCGGAACCGCTCCGGTCCCCTCCGGGGGTGGCGCCGCCGGGCTCCCCGCAGCGAGCTGCCAGCGGCCGTCGCGTGAGATCTCGATCGGCACCGGCTCGAACCCCGCCTCGCGCAGGCCGGCCACGACCGCCCTGGCGGAGGCGACGGAGATATCGTGCTCGCTCGAGCGGCCGCCCGAGAGCACGGCGACGCGCAGCCCGCGCACGCTAGAAGGGGGCACGGGCGACGACGATCGTGACCGTCGAACCGAGCTCGAGCTCCGTATCGCCCGCCGGCCGCTGCTCGAGGACGAGGTTGTCCTGATCCTGGTCGGGCGTCGGCTGGTCGACCACGTCGGGCACGAAGCCGGCGTCCGTGAGCATCTGGCTCGCGGTTCCCTCGTCCAGGCCGAGCACGCTCGGGACGAAGCCGAGCTCCGGCTCCGGCTCGGGCGGCGGCCCCTCCGAGATCGAGATCGTGACCGTCGAGCCCTTCGGCGCCTCGCCGCCCGACGGGCTCTGGCCGACGACGCGGCCGGCCGGATCGGTCGACGCCACGATCACCGGATCGACGACGAACCCTGCATCGTCGAGCGTCGCCGTCGCCTCGTCCTGGTACATGCCGATCACGTACGGCACCGCCAGCGACTGCACTCCCTTCGAGACCCGCAGGGTCACGACCGATCCCTTCGGCGCCTGCTCACCGGGCTTCGGATCCTGGGAGATCACCGTGCCGTCCTCGAAGCGGTCCGAGAACGCGTACTTCACGTCCCACTTGAGCTCCGCATCGGCGAGAATCGCGGTTGCCTGCTCGAGCGTGGCGCCCGCGACCTTAGGTACCTCGACTAGCGGCACCCCGGTCGAGACCACGATCGTCACGATCTCGCCTTTCGAGATCCTCGTACCGGCGCCGGGGCTCTGCTCCGCGACGACCCCGGCCTTGACCTTCTCGTCGGCGCGCCGCTCGACCTTCGCCCGCAGCCCGTGGTCCTCGATCAGCTGCTCCGCAAGCTCACGCTTGATGCCGACCAGGTTGGGGACGGCGACGGGCTTCGACTCCTGGAGCCGGTCGGCGACCTCGCGGTAGACGTACCAGCCGGCAACGCTCGCGGCGGCGAGCAGGAGCGCGACGATCAGCCAGGGCAGGATCGAGCGCTTGCGGCGCGGCGGCCGGCCGCTGCCGTAGGGATCGTAGGGGGGCGGCGGCCGTCTCGGCGGCTGCGGGGTCGTCTCCACCGGGCGCAGCTGCTCGGTGGGTGCCCCCGCCGGGCCACGGGCGAGGATCTGGGTTACGGACTCCGTCGTCTCGCGGGCCACCGGCAGCCCCGCCTCGACGCGCGCGAGGTCCGAGTCCATCTCCTCCGCGGTCGCGTACCGCTGCGCGGGATCCTTCGCGAGCGCTCTCAGCACGATGCGGTCGAGGTCCGCGGGAATCCCGGGCGCGACCGCCGACGGCGCCTTCGGTTGCTCGTTCAGGTGCTTCATCGCGATCTCGACGGGCGTGTCGCCGGTGAACGGGACGTCGCCCGTCAGCATCTCGTACAGCACCACCCCGACCGAGTAGATGTCCGCGGTCGCGGTCACGTGGCCACCCCGCGCCTGCTCGGGCGAGAGGTACTGGGCCGTCCCCATGATCGAGCCGGCCTCCGTCATCTGCGATGCGCCCGCGCGCGCGATCCCGAAGTCGGCGACCTTCAGGCGCTCCTCCTGCCCGACCAGGATGTTGTGCGGCTTGATGTCACGGTGGACGATCCCGTTCCTGTGCGCGAACCGAAGCGCGGCCAGGATCTGCCGCGTATGCGCGACCGCCTGCGCGGGGCGCAGACGGCCGCGCGCGCGGATCAGCTCCTTCAGGTTCCGTCCCTCGATCAGCTCCATCGCGATGTAGTACGTGCCCTCCGCCTCACCCCGGTCGTAGATCGACACGATGTTGGGATGGGAGAGGCTCGCCGCGGCCGTCGCCTCGCGGCGGAAGCGCTCCACGAACGCCTCGTCGTGCGCGTAGCGATCGTTGAGGATCTTGATCGCCACGCGGCGGCCCAGCTCGATGTCCTCGGCCAGGTAGACGTTCGCCATGCCGCCAGCCCCGAGCCTCCTGAGGATCCGGTAGCGGCTGTCGAAGACCGTGTCGATGAGCATGTCCGACGTGGCCATCGGCCCTCTAGGCTACGTGTTTCCTGCCAGTAGCGTTTCCATGATCGCCCTCGCGATCGGCGCTGCGACGGCCCCACCCGTCCCCGCCTGGCCGGAGAGGGCGACCGCGATTGCGACCCTCGGAGCGTCGGCCGGTGCGAAGCCGACGAACCACACGTCGTTCTCCCCCTCCCGTCCGGTCTCGGCCGTGCCGGTCTTCCCCGCCACCTGCACGCCCGGGATCGCGGCGGCGGTGCCCGTCCCCGACTCCACGGCGAGCGCCATCATCGCGGTCAGCTGGGCGGCCGTGAGCGGCTCGATCGCTTTGCGGTCGATCTCGGGCCCGGACGCCGTGAGCACGCTCCCGTCCGGCTTCAGGATCCGGTCGAGGACGGTCGGGCGCATCACGACGCCCCCGTTCGCGATCGCCGAGGCGACCATCGCCATCTGGAGGGGGGTCGCGAGCAGCCGCTCCTGACCGAACGCGAACCGGCCCGGATCGATCGCGTTCGGATCGGTGGGCAGGTAGAGCTCGCCGCCCCGGTAGAGGCCGCTCGCGCTGCGCTCGTCCGCGGGCGTCTCGAGCGGCGGCAGATCGTAGAAGCCGAACCGCTTCGCGTAGTCGAGCACGGTCAGCGCGCCCAGCTCCTTGCCGACGTCGCAGAAGACGGCATTGACGGAGTGCGCGAGCGCCTCGGCGAACGTGACCCGGCCGAACACCTCCGGGCCGCTCTGGTCGGCGAAGTTGTAGACCTTCTTGCCGTAGACGGTGCAGAAGCCCCGGTCCACGAACTCGCTCTCCGGCTCGTACCTGCCGGACTCGAGCGCGGCCGCGGCCGTGACGAGCTTGAACGTCGAGCCGGGGATGAACAGGCCGGCCGTGCCGCGGTTGAGAAGCGGCGCGGGATCCGGGCAGGGGCCCCGGGAGGACAGGATCCGGTCGAAGTCGTTCTCGACGAGGTTCGGGTCGTACCCCGGGGAGGAGGCGAGCACGAGCACGCGCCCCGTGGCGGGCTCGATCGCCGCGACCGCGCCGCAGTAGGGCTCCAGCAACTCGCTCGCGCGCGCCTGGGCGGCCGCGTCGATCGTGAGCACGAGCGAGTTGCCCTGCCGGGTCAGACCCCGCAGCCGGTCGAGCGCCCCTTCGACGATCGTGCCGAGATCGGAGTTCGAGCCGGTCAGGTAGTCGTTCAGCGATTTCTCGATGCCCGCGCGCGACCGGACGACCGTCGAGTAGCCGACCGTGTGCGCGGCGAGGCCCCCCTCCGGGTACACGCGCAGGTACCAGGTCTTGCCCTGCACTTCGCTCTTGCGGTTCCGGGCCAGCACCGTCGTCCCGTCGGAGGCGTAGATCAGGCCGCGCTCGATCGTGAGCTGACGGACAACGAGGTTCGGGTTGCCGCGGCGCGCCTCCAGGTCCGGCGCCCGCCAGAGCCAGTACGTCGACATGGCGACGAGCGCGACGAACAGGAGCGCCAGCAGCAGGAACAGCCTGCGGATCTGGGCGTTCATCGACCGGCCAGCCTCGCGTTGACGCGATTCGACACGGCGAGCAGGGCCCAGAGCACGAGGAAGTTCGCAACGATGCTGGAGCCACCGTAGGAGACGAACGGCAGCGTGATCCCGGTCAGCGGGATCAGGCCGGTGACGCCGCCGAGGATGATGAACGCCTGGATGCCGACGGCGACCGTGAGCCCGGTGGCGAGAAGCTTCGAGAAGCCGTCGTCGGCGAGCATCGCGATCCGCAGCCCCCGGTAGGCGAGCACGACGTAGAGCAGCACGATCGCAGCGCCGCCGGCCAGTCCGAGCTCCTGCGCGAGCGCCGAGTAGATGAAGTCGGTCTCGAGGAAGGGGATGTACGGATCGCCGGTCGGCGAGAGCAGCACCCCCTGGCCGAGACCGGTTCCGAACAGCCCGCCGGCCGCGAGCGAGTAGATCGACTGCACGAGCTGGTAGCCGCTCCCCTGGGGATCGCTCCAGGGGTCGAGCCAGATCGACACCCGTTCCTCCACGCGCGGGACGACGTGGTACAGGCCGTAGGCGCCGGCAGCGAACAGGCCGAGCCCGACGGCGACGTACGGCCAGCGGCCGGTAGCGACGTACAGCATCGCGAGGAAGACGGAGAAGTAGAGCAGCCCGCCGCCGAGATCGTTCGTCTGGAACAGCACGAGCATCGCACCCCCCCAGATCGCCAGCAACGGCCCCCCGTGCTTAGGCGACGGGATGCCGACGCGGCCGAGCCCCCGGGACAGGACCTCCCGCTTGTCGCGCAGGTAGCCGGCGAGGAACACGACCAGCAGGACTTTCGCAAGCTCGCCGGGTTGGAACGCGATCGGACCGAGCCGCACCCAGAGCGTCGCGCCGTTGATGGTGGCGCCGAGACCCGGGACCGCCGGCAGGACGAGCAGCACGATCGCCGCCACCCCGAGTGTGTACTTGAAGCCGTCGAGCGCCCGGTAGTCTCGCACCACCACGGTCAGCGCGGCGTAGAGGGAGAGCCCGACGACGACCCAGAGCCCCTGGCGCAACGCCAGGTCGGGATCGATCCGGTAGATCATGGTCAGGCCGAGACCGGTCAGGAGCGCCGCCAGCGGCAGCAGGTACGGGTCGGCGTACGGCAGGAAGATCCGCGCCACGACGTGCGCGGCGAGATACAGGCCGAGGAACAGGCCCGCGTACGACAGCGACGCGGTCGAGATCTCCGACTGGCGCGCGATGTAGACGCTTGCGAACCCGATCCCGGTGAGAGCTCCCGCCGCGAGCAGCGTCACGAGCTCGCGATTGCGCAGGCTCATGGCGCCTCGGGGCTCGCCTCCAGCTCGAACGCGCGGATGCGCGCGAGCGCGGCAGCCTCGCCACTCAGGTCGTGGTCGAACAGGCCGGCGCGCTCCTCGGGCGAGAGCTGGACCGCGAGTAGCCGGCTCACGTACACCTCCCGGTACAGGTCGACGCCCGCGACCCGCCACGGCACGCCCTGGTAGACGGCGACACGCCCGCCCTCGGCAGCACCGACGAAATGCGCGCGCGAGAGGCCCCACAGGGCCAGCGCGGCGAGGCCCGCGAACAGGATGAGCACGAGCGCGACGAGCAGGAACGCCTTGCTGACACGACGACCGGATCCCTCGTGACCGCGCGCCGTGCGGACGGCCACCGCGGGCGGCGGCACCGCCGCCTCCGGGGGCAGGCGCAGCCCCGACAGCGTGTCCTCGTCGTCGGCCTCCCCCTCCTCGACCGCGAACAGGACGGCGGTGATGTTGTCCTCGCCCCCGGCCTCGTTCGCCGCCTGCACGAGCGATCTGGCCGCGGCGGCGACATCGGAGGCTCCCGAGACGGTCCGACCGACCGCCTCGTCGCCCACCATCGTCGTCAGCCCGTCCGAGCAGAGCAGGAAGATGTCCCCGGGGCGGAGATCGACCGAGAAGCTGTCGACCTTCACCGCCGCGTCCGTGCCGAGCGCCCGCGTGATCACCGAGCGCTGCGGGTGGATCTCCGCCTCCTCGCGCGTGAGGCGCCCCGAGCGGACGAGGTCGGCGACGAGCGAGTGATCCTGCGTGAGCTGCTCGAAGACACCGTCCCGCAGGCGGTAGGCGCGCGAGTCGCCGACGTGGGCGACGGCGGCACGGCTCCCGGCGACTAGCATGGCCGTCACGGTCGTACCCATCCCCGACGCTCGCGGATCGCTCGACGCCCGAGCATGGATGCGACGGTTGGCCTCCTGGACGACGGCCCGCAGCCGCGCCTCGGGCTCGAGCCCGTCGGCGGCGTGGTAGTCGCGAAACGCGGTGACCGCGAGTCGGGACGCGATCTCCCCCGCCTGCGCTCCGCCCATCCCGTCGGCGACGACGAACAGGGGCGGCGAGACCACGAACGCGTCCTCGTTGCGCCGGCGCACGCGGCCAGGGTCGCTCAGACCGGCGCTGTCGCCGACCTTCACCGCGTCACCCTCAGATCGGTCTCGCCGATGCGCACCACGTCCCCCTCAAAGAGCCGTAGCCGGCCGTTCACCTGCTCGCCGTTGACGTACGTGCCGTTCGTGGACTGGAGGTCGGCGACCCAGACGCCGTCCCGGAGAGGCTCGACCCGCGCGTGTCGGGCGGAAGCGTAGTCGTCGGCGTCGAGAGCGACCGAGCACTCCGTCGATCGCCCGATCGTGAGCGGCGCCGTTCCGATCGGGAACGCCGTCCCCGGCTGGATCGACGGGCTCGACTCGACGACGAGCCGCAAGCTCGGCTCGGGCACACCCCCGCCGTGGGCCTGCGGCGGCGCCAGGAAGAAGCTCTCCTGCGGCAGGCGCAGGTCGCGGCTGGCGGTCCGGACGATCCGCCAGACGAACACGTAGAGGAGGACGAGGAAGAGCGCCTGGAGAAGGAGCAGGACCTGCTCGACCATCACCCGCCGGGAGCATGCTCGAACCGGAGCACCGTCTGGCCGAGCGTGACGACATCGCCGGGCTCGAGCCGGACGCGGTCGACGCGCTTCCCGTTCACCTCCGTCCCGTTCGTCGAGCCGAGGTCCACGATCCAGTACCCGTCCGGGCCAGCGCGCACCTCGGCATGCCGCCGCGAGACGCTCGCGTCGTCGACGGCGACGTCGCACTCCTTCGAGCGACCGATCACGGCAATGGCACCGCGGATCTCGTGTCGCGCCCCGCCGCCGACGAGGAACACCTGCTCGGCCGCCGGAGGCGGCGGCACGGGGACGGGCGGCGGCTCCTCCGGCTCGTAGACCCGTGTCTGGCCACCGTCATCGGTCACCGGTGCCGGCGGCGGCGAGACGGGTGGAGGCACGACGGGCGAAACAGCGGGGGAGCGCACGGGCATCGTCGGCGGGGGCGAGGCGGGCGTCCGGGCGGGCGCGGGGGCCGGCGGGACCGCCACCGGCTGGGGCGGTGCCTGCACGAGCCTGGTGGCGATGCCGAACTCCCCGACAGCGAGATCGGCGTCCTCCTCGAGGAGGACGCGGGGGGGCGAAACGAGCGAGTAGCCCTCGCGACGGCCATGCTCCGCGAGGTAGCCCGCCAGCTCGTCGAGCAGCGAACGCTCGTAGCCCACGAACTGGGCCCGATCCCGCTGGGACAGGTAGAGGACGTACTCGTTGGGGACGTAGACGCGCGACACGGACACCGTCTTGTGGTCGTCCATCTCCTTCGCGAGCTTCCGGGCCAGCTCGACCGGCTGCACGTGCGAGCGAAACGCACGCCCGAAAACGCCCTCGAAGAGGGACTCGATTCGATTCTCGATGCCGCGGAAGAGGCCCAGGCGGGTCATTGTAGGCGCGAAGCCTGCCCGGCCCGGCAACGCAGCCGCGCGAGCAGGGCGGGTGCCCCGACAGCCGCGGCCAGCACGGCGACGCCGCCGAGCAGCGCCGGCGACTCCACGCCTCCTGCGCCGAGCAGGGGCGGGCCGAGCAGCATCGCCACCGGCAGCGCGCACGCGAGCACGGCAATGCCGCCGAGCCCGCTGCGCCTCAGCAGCGGCAGCGCAGCGGCCGTGGCAGCCAGCAGCGCTGCCTCGACGCCGATGGCCGGCTGCGCGGCGAGCGCCCGCCACAGCGCCCCCGCGACTGCCACCGGGCTGTCCGAGCCCGCGATGCCGAGACCGAGCGGCGGCTGCTCGCCCGTGAACGGAAGCGGAGCCCCGCGAACACCGGCAACGAGGGCCGCGACCAGCACGGCCGCTCCCGCCTGCGCCGCCCTCCGGAACGCTCCGGTCGCCCGGGCCCCGGCGAGCGCCGCGAGCGGGAGCAGTCCGGTCAGCGCGAGCAGCGGCCCGGCGACGAAGAGAAAGCCGCGCCGCGTGTCGTTCCAGGACAGTGCCAGCCAACCGAGCGCCGCGAATGCGTAGACCGCTGCGAGTCCGAGGGAGACGTCGCCGAGCGGCAGCAGCGCGAGCGCGAGCGCGAGCGCGAAGCCCGCACGCGGCACGGCGAGACAGGCCACCGCCGCGGCGGCAGCGAGCGGCAGCGCCGAGCCGGACGGGTAGAACGGAAACAGCATCGCCACGCCAGCGGTGAACGCGGCGGCCAGCCCGGCATGAGGCGCCCGCTCGACGAGGGCCCGACGGGACACGGAATGGCTGCGCCGCCGGCGCTCGATGCGCTCCTCGAGACCCGCCCTGAGCTCGGCGGCGAGGCGCTTCGGGCTCGGTCGCCGGCGCGGGTCGACGGCGACCGCGCGATCGACGGCGGCTGCCAGCCGGCGCGGTAGGTCCGGACGCAACTTCGCCAGCGGGGGCGGGCCCGCGGCGATCAACCGGGCCGTCTCGACCGGCGAGCCCGACCAGAACGGCTGGTAGCCGGCCAGCATCTCCCACAGGATCACGCCGGCCGCCCAGACGTCGGCTGCCCCGGTCGCCTGCTCGCCCGACAGGCGCTCCGGCGCGATGTACGCGAGCGTGCCGGGCACGTCACCGGTTGCCGTGAGCGCGTCGGCGTCGCCGAGCTGGGCAAGCCCGAAGTCGAGCAGCCGCAGCGAGATGTCGGGGCCCTCGACGAGCAGGATGTTCGCAGGCTTCACGTCCCGGTGGACGATCCCGCGGTGGTGGGCATGGGCGAGCGCGTCGAGCAGCTGGGCGGCCGCCTCCACGGACGCCGCGTCGTTGAGGTCGCCTGCCCTGATCGCCTCCCGCAGGGTCTTCCCCGGGAGGTATTCGTAGGCGACGTACACGTGGCGATCGTCCCGCTCCACCGCGTACACCCGTGCGCAGTAGCGGCTGCGCAGCCGGGCGACCGCGAGTGCCTCGCGCTCCGCGCGGGTACCCGCCTTGCCCTCGCGCGGTACGACCTTGAGCGCGACGTCGCGACCGCTGCGCTCGTCGCGAGCGAGCCACACGGACCCGTGGCCCCCGCTGCCGAGCGGGCGCAGCGCCCGGTAGCGGCCGAGGATGAGGCCGTCCGAGTACGCGAGAGCCGCCGGCTGTCCCATGAGCCGCCCATGACCTTGGCGGCGGGATAGCGGACTCCTGCACGGCAACCACAGGCGAGATCGTTTGCAGGGTTTGCTGCTATGCTCGGCGAACCTCTTGGGCGGCCGCCCGGCCGATCATCGTTCCCCCACGACCGCTTCCGCTGTGGCCGATCGGGACAGAACCGACGCCGATTCCGACATCGAGTTCGACTTCTTCGACGAGCCTCCGACGATCGAGCGCTCGCCGGTCGAGCCCGCGCCCAGGCCCCGCGAGGGCGGGGGCGGCGGCGGCACGCCCCCGATCCGGCCGCGGTCACCAGGGGCGCCGACGCCGCTCGTCCGCCTCGCGCTTTTGATCGGGGGCGCGATCGTGCTCGCGGTCGTGCTCGTGTTCTGGGTCAACAGCTGCCGGGGCGGCCAGAAGAAGGGCTCCTACGAGGACTACATGCAAGCCGCCGCGGCGGTCGTGCGCGAGTCCGACTCGATCGGAACGCAGCTCGGGGAGCTCCTGACGACGCCGGGCGTGACGCTCGACGACCTCGGCACCGGCCTCGCAGGCCTTGCCAAACAGCAGGCGCAGGTCGTGGCTCGGGCCGGCGAGCTGACGCCGCCCGGGCCGCTCGTCAGCGAGCAGGAAAGCCTGGTCGAGGCGATGCAGCTTCGCCAGAGCGGGCTCGCGGGACTCGAGCGCGCCTTCGCCCAGCTCCAGCCCGCGACGGAGCCGGAGACCGCGGGCACGACGCTCGCCGAGCAGGCCTTTCGCATCGTCGCGGGAAACGTCGTCTACGACGACCTGTTCAAGGGCCGCTCCGAGCAGGTGATGAAGCAGGAGGAGATCTCGGGGGTCGCGGTTCCCGCCTCGACGTTCCTGGAGAGCCCGGAGCTCCTGAGCCAGAACTCGCTCGCCGAGCTCGTCAAGCGCACGCAGGGCGGCGGCGGCGGCGGCACCGACGGCGGGCTCCACGGCAACCAGATCGAGGGCGTGCTCGTCCAGCCGGACGGCCAGGCGCTCTCGCCGGATCAGGAGACGACGATCATCGCCTCCGACCAGCTCGCGTTCGAGGCGCAGGTGAAGAACTCCGGCGACTTCCAGGAGACCAAAGTGAAGGTGACGCTGACGATCACGTCCCCCGAGCCGATCAAGCGGCAAGCCACGATCGATCTGATCAACGCCGGCGAGACGAAGTCGGTCACGTTCCGGGACTTCTCGAATATCGACTTCAGCCGCCCCTACACCCTGAAAGTGGCCGTGAAACCCGTGGAGGGCGAGCAGAACACGGACAACAACACGGCCGAGTACCCGGTCATCTTCTCCCTCGAGTAGCAGCAGGCGCGCGTGGACGTCTCGAGCACGACCGCCGCGTGGATAGCCATCGCGGCAGCGGCGGTCGCGACTCTCGCGCTCGGCCTCGCGTTTCTCTACTGGCGGACGCTGCGCACGGTGCGGCGGGCCCAGTCGGTCGTGCTCGGTGCCGGACGCGAAGACCTCGTGAACTTCGCCGTCTCGCTGCAGACCCGCATCGACGAGCTCCACGGAGCCGTGGACGAGCTGGCTGCCGCACTCGTGCGGGTCGACAAGCGGGTGGACGGCACGCTCTCGAGGACCGCGATCGTGCGCTACGACGCCTACGAGGACGTGGGCGGCCAGCAGTCCGCGTCGCTCGCGTTCCTCGACGCGTCCCGCTCCGGCATCCTGATCACCGCGATCCAGGGCCGCGACTACGCGCGCATCTACGTCAAGGAGCTCGTGCGCGGCCGGGCTCCCGTGCCGCTTTCGCCCGAGGAGCAGGCGTCGGTCGAGCGCGCCATGTCGTCCTGAGGGGATCCGCGACCCCGGGGGCGCGGGGGCGACCCGTAGAATCCCCGGTATGCAGCAGGTTCTCGTTCTCAACTCGAGCTACGAGCCCCTGAACGTCTGCTCCGTGCGACGTGCGCACGTGCTCGTGATCAAGGGGAAGGCCGAGGTGCTCGAGGAGGCCGATCGCCCGCTGCGCTCCGCCGCCCGCGCCTACACGTGGCCCCACGTGATCAGGCTCGTCGCGTACGTCCGGGTGCCGCGCGTGATCCAGAGGCGCATCTCGAGGCGGGCCCTGTTCGCGCGCGACGGCTGGCGCTGCCAGTACTGCGGGACGACCGGGCGGCTCACGCTCGACCACGTCGTGCCTCGCAGCCGCGGCGGCGACTCCGTGTGGGAGAACGTGGTCGCCTCCTGCGCCCCGTGCAACCTGCGCAAGGGCGACCGGCTGCCGGAGGAGGCCCAGATGCACCCGCAGGTGAAGCCGCGCCCGCCCGCGCCGGCCCTGTTCGTCACGCTCGCCGCATCCCACATCCCCGAGCGCTGGCAGCAGTACCTGGGAGCGACGGCCGCGCCGGCGTACGCCACGACCGGCTGACGCCGGGAACAATTCCGCCCGCCGGCCCGTCCGAGGATCATGAACGACGAACAGCGGAGGAGGCTGGAATGAACCACATCGGCAGGAGAGTCGCCGCCGTTGCGGCGCTGGCAGCGCTCGGCGTCGGCATCGCGGCGTTCGCGGGCGTTGGCCGCCCGGACGAGGCGAACGGTCAGGCCGCGGCAGGCACGGCGCCGACCGGGATCACGGTGACCGGGATGGGCTCGGTCGAGGCGGCGCCCGACCGGGCTGAGTTCTCGTTCGGCGTCGAATCCCAGGGCGAGACCGCCGGCGCGGCGCTCGACGCGAACAACGCTGCGGTGCAGAAGGTGATCGACGCGGTCAAGGCCGCCGGTGTCGCCTCCGCGGACATCCAGACGCAGCAGGTCTCGGTCTACCCGCGCTACTCCGACGACGGCCAGGCGATCGTCGGCTACTCGGCGGTCAACACGATCACGGCGAAGATCGCGGATCTGGCGAATGTCGGCCCCGTCGTGGACGCGGCCGCCGCAGCGGGAGCGAACCAGGTGTACGGGCCGATGCTGTCGATCGACGATCAGAGCGGCTTCTACCAGGACGCCCTGAAGGTGGCGCTCGAGGACGCGCGCGCCAAGGCGAAGGCGATCGCGGCGGCCGCCGGCGTCTCGCTCGGCGCGGTCGTCAACATCGTCGAGGGCGGCGGCTCCGTCCCCGTCTACGCGGAAGCGGCGCAGGACTCGGCGGGCGGCGGCGTCCCGATCGAGCCCGGCCTCCAGGAGATCCAGGCGACCCTGACCGTGACCTTCGCGATCTCGTAGGCATGGCGGTGACGATCGGGGGGCGCGCCGGCCCCCCGATCGTCTATACTGGCCCCCGTTCGAGGCGACGATGCCTCAGGCGCAAGCTGATTGCGCCTGGGGCTTTTTTCATTTCAGGAGGTGTCGATGGGAAGGGCAACGAGCGATCCGGCGGATCGCAAGCGCGTTCTCGAGCGCATGGCGGAGGAAGGGGTCGACTTCGTCCTCCTCTGGTTCACGGACATCCTGGGCCAGCTCAAGAGCTTCGCCGTCACGGTGCAGGAGATCGAGGCGGCGCTCGACGATGGGATGGGCTTCGACGGCTCGTCGATCACGGGCTTCAACCCGATCGAGGAGTCGGACATGGTCGCGATCCCCGATCCCGGGACGTTCCAGGTGCTCCCCTGGCGCACCGGCGAGTACAAGGTCGGGCGCATGATCTGCGACATCGTCACGCCGGACGGGAAACCGTACGAGGGCGACCCGCGCTACGTGCTGCGCCGCGCGCTCGAGCGGATGCGCGCCATGGGCTTCGAGACCTTCAACGTCGGGCCCGAGCTCGAGTACTTCTACTTCGAGGACGACAGCGGCACGCGCGTGCTCGACCACGGCGGCTACTTCGACCTCGCGACCCTCGACGTGGCGTCCGAATGGCGCAAGGAGACGATCAAGGCGCTCGAGTCGATGGGCATCCCGGTCGAGTACGCCCACCACGAGGTGGCGCCGTCCCAGCACGAGATCGACATGCGCTACTCCGAGGCGCTCGGCATGGCCGACCACACGGTCACCTACCGGCTGATCGTCAAGGAGATCGCAACGAAGTACGGCATCTACGCGACGTTCATGCCGAAGCCCCTGTTCGGCCAGAACGGCTCGGGGATGCACACCCACCAGTCCCTGTTCACGAACGGCAAGAACGCGTTCTACGACCCGGAAGACCCGTGGCACCTGTCGCCCACGGCCAAGGCGTTCATCGCGGGGCAACTCCATCACGCGCGTGAGATCTGCGCGATCTTCGCCCAGTGGGTCAACTCCTACAAGCGCCTCGTGCCGGGCTACGAAGCGCCCGTCTACGTCGCCTGGTCGCAGCGTAACCGCTCGGCGCTGATCCGGATCCCGCTCTACCACCCGGGCAGGGAGCAGGCGACCCGCGCCGAGATCCGCTGCCCCGATCCCGCGTGCAACCCGTACCTGGCCTTCGCGGCGCTGCTCCAGGCCGGGCTCGAGGGGATCGAGAAAGGCTACGAGCTGCCGCCGCCGATGGAGGAGAACCTGTTCGAGCTGACCCACGAGGAGCGGCGCGAGCGCGGCATCATCAGCCTGCCCGAGTCGCTCGGCGAGGCGATCGACGAGCTTGCACAGTCCGAGCTCTGCCAGCGGATCCTCGGCCCGCACACCTTCGAGCGCTTCGTGCAGATCAAGGAGAAGGAGTGGGACGAGTACCGCCTGCAGGTCACGCCCTGGGAGCTCGCGCGCTACCTGCCGGTCCTGTAGGGGCGGGCGAGCACCCCGTAGGGGCGGGTCACGTCCCGCCCCTACGGGGTGCGCAGAGTGCCGCGCTCGACGCGCAGGGCGATCACGCCGCTCGTCTGGTCGACGTCGTCGATCTCGGTCGCGAGCACGACGCGGCGGCGGCGCAGAGGCAGCCCGCCCCGCACCGTCAGGCGGTTGTCGGTGGCCTCCTCGACGCGCCCGACGACACGGCCGCGCGCGTCCGCGACGAGGTAGCCGGCGACGCTGCGAAGGACGTTCGGGTCGAGCGGGGAAACGCTCACGCCCTGGAGCCTAGCTCACGACCCGGGTCGCCAGACCATGAGCACGAGCACCGCCAGCATGAGCGCGGTCGAGACATGATTCAGCACCTCGGAGGGCCGGTCGCGAAGGAGCCGTCGCAGCTCGTCGGTCGCCCGGTCGCCGTCCGCGGCGAGCCGCTCGGCAAGCTGGCGCGCGCGCTTCGGAGCGCGTCCGGTCGCCGCGCCGAGCAGGTTCGAGACCCCGAACAGAACGTACGTCGCGACGAGCCAGTCCGCCCCGTACCCGAACCCGCCGAGGTCGACGAGCCAGAGACCGAAGCCGGTCACGATCAGGAATCCGACCGCACCCGTGAGAACGCCCCAGCGCGACAGGGACAGGATCGCGGCGATCTCGGCCGGGCGCTCGCGCCGTCGGGCCGCGTAGAACGCGAGCCCGGCCGTGAGGATCCCGCCGAGCATCACGATCACCCCGAACACGTGGAGCACGAGGGCGATCTGGAAAGTGGACACGGCACCTATGATCGCAGAGGCGTGAACCGCTCCGAACGCCATCTCGGGCTCGTCACGGAGACCATCGAGGCCGTCAACTCGACCCTCGACCTCGACGAGCTCTTCGAGCTGATCGCGGCCAAGGTCGCGAAGGCACTCGAGGCTGACGCCTGCTTCGTCTACCTCTACGACGAGATGGCGGACGAGCTCGTGCTGAAAGCCTCCGTGGGCTCCCGGGTGGACGAGCTGACCCGCGTGCCCAAGCTGCGTCCGGGCGAGGGGATCACCGGTGCCGCCGCCGCAACCCGGGCACCGATCATGATCCCGCGAGCCGCTCACCTCGACCCGCGCTTCAAGCATTTCCCGAACCTCCACGAGGAGCAGTACCAGTCGATCCTGGCGGTGCCGATCCTCGCCAAGGAGCGGCTCGAGGGAGCGCTGAACGTGCGTACGGTCGCACCCCGCGGCTACGACGACGGGGAGATCGACCTGTTGATGGCGATCGCCGGCCAGGTCGCGCAGGCGATCGAGAACGCGAAGCTCTACGACCACGCCCAGCGCCGCGTTGCGGAGCTCGAGGCCCTGGCTCGGATCTCGGAGGCGGTCTCCGAGTCGCTCTACCTCGAGGAGTCGCTCGAGGCGATCGTGAAGACCACGATGTCCGCCGTCGCCGCCACGGGCGCCGCCGTCGTGCTCGAGGACGGGCGGACGGCCTGGCCGGAGGGCCGTCCGGGGACGCACATGGAGCGCCTGCCGCTGCGCTGGAAGGGCCGCCACCTCGGCGAGCTCGTCTGCGAGCGGGACACCGCGTTCACCGACGAGGAGCGGACGCTCCTCACGTCGATCGCGCACCACGCCGCGGTCGCGCTCGTTCACGGCCGCGCGGTCCTGCGCGGGGTGCTCGCCCAGGAGATCCACCACCGCGTCAAGAACAACCTCCAGACCGTCGCCTCGATGCTGCGCCTGCAGGCACGCTCCACGGACGTCGATCCGAGGCGCGCCCTCGAGGACTCGGTCAACCGGATCCTCGCGATCGCCGCCGTTCACGAGGTGCTGACGGAGCGGCGGGAGGACGACGTCGAGCTGGGCGAGCTGATCGAGCGGCTGCGACGGATGATCGTCCAGGGTCTCGGCGCCGGCAAGCGCGTCGAGGCGAGCCTCGAGCCGGTCTCGCTCGCGGGCGGCCGGGCCACCGCGCTCGCGCTCGTGTTCTCCGAGCTGCTCCAGAACGCGCTCGAGCACGGCGGCGGCGACGTCGTGATCGAGCTGACGGGCGGGGACGGCGGAGCGGTGCTGGCGATCAGCGACAACGGCCCCGGCGTCGGCACCGCCAAGCCGGGTACCGGCCTGTCGATCGTGCAGGCGCTCGTCCGCGACGAGCTGAAGGGGACACTGACGCTCGGCGGCGAGGGCGGCCTGCGCGCGGAGGTCGCATTCCCGCTGTGAGCGCGCACGCCCTGTTGAGGATCCTGCTCGCCGAGGACGAGACGATCATCCGCCTCGACCTGAGAGACCTGCTCGAGCGCGCCGGCTTCGAGGTCTGCGCTGAGGCCCGCGACGGCGAGGAGGCCGTCGAGCTCGCGCGGGAGACGGTTCCCGACCTCGCCATCCTGGACGTCAAGATGCCACGGCTCGACGGGATCGAGGCGGCGCGCCGGATCCTCGAGGAGCGGCCGATCCCGATCGTGATGCTGACCGCCTACAGTCAGGAGGAGCTCGTGTCGCGAGCCGTCGAGGCAGGCGTGTTCGGGTACCTCGTGAAGCCGTTTCGCGAGGCCGATCTCCTGCCGGCGATCCAGGCCGCGAGCGCCCGCCACGAGGAGCTCACGGCGCTGCGAGAGGAGGCCGAGTCGCTCTCGGAGGCGCTCGCGACCCGCAAGCTGGTCGAGCGGGCGAAGGGGCTGCTGATGGAGCGCGAGAGCCTGACCGAGCGTGAGGCGTTCGGGCGCCTACGCCGCGCGAGTCAGGTGTCGGGCCGTCCGATGCGGGTGGTGGCCGAAGCGCTGATCGCGACGTTCCAGGACGCCTGACCACCTCGCCACGGCTCGCGCGGTGGTCGCCCTCGGCGGCGAGAGCGCCCGCTCGAAAGCCGGCGAGGCGGGCGCCGTCGCGGTCGCGGAGCACTGAGACGGCCCCGCGGGCCTTCGCGATATGGTTCTCGACGTACCCGTGCCCGACCCCGGACGACGCCCGTGACGCAGGACCCCCGCCAGCTCTCGATCGACACGATCAGGGTGCTGGCCATGGACGCGGTACAGCAGGCGAACGCCGGGCACCCCGGCACCGCCATGGCGCTCGCGCCCGTCGCGTACTCGCTCTACCGGCACCACCTGCGCGCCAACCCGGCGAATCCCGCGTGGCCCGATCGCGACCGGTTCGTGCTCTCGGCCGGCCACGCGAGCATCCTCCAGTACGCCGTGCTCCACCTCAGCGGCTACGCACTCCCGCTCGAGGAGCTGAAGCGCTTCCGCCAGTGGGGTTCGCTCACGCCCGGCCACCCGGAGGTGCGCCACACGCCCGGGGTCGAGACGACAACGGGCCCACTCGGCCAGGGCCTCGGCAACGCCGTGGGGATGGCGATGGCGGAGAGGTTCCTCGCCCAGCGCTACAACAGGCCCGGCCACCCGATCGTCGACCACCGCGTGTACGCGATCGCCTCCGACGGCGACCTGATGGAGGGCGTGACGCAGGAGGCGGCCTCGCTGGCCGGCGCGTTCGGACTCGGCAAGCTGACCGTCGTCTACGACGACAACAGGATCACGATCGACGGGACGACCGCCCTGTCGTTCGACAGCGAGGACAAGGGCGGGCGGTTCGAGGCACTCGGCTGGCACGTCCAGCACGTCGCCGACGCGAACGACGTCGACGCTCTCGATGCGGCGCTTGACGCCGCCAGAGCGGACGAGGAGCGCCCGTCGCTCGTCGTCGTACGCAGCCACATCGCCTACCCGGCGCCGCACGCGACCGGCACGGCCAAAGCTCACGGCGCCCCGCTCGGGGAGGCCGAGATCCGGGCGACCAAGGAGGTGCTCGGCTTCGACCCGGACGCGACGTTCGCGATCCCGCCGGGTGTCTACGAGCACATGAACCTCGCCGAGGCGGGTGCCGCGCTCGAGGCGGAGTGGGCCGGGCGCTTCGAGACGTGGCGGGCCGCCCACGCCGCGCTCGCCGAGGACTGGCAACGCGCCCTCGCGGGGCGGCCGCTCGATGGCTGGCGCGAGGCGCTCCCGCGCTTCGATCCGGCAACGAAGCCCGCGCTCGCCACCCGCTCGGCGGGTGCCGCGACGATGGCCGCGTTCCAGCCGTACTTCCCGACCATGGTCGGAGGCTGCGCCGACCTGGCCGCGTCGACCGGCGCCGTCATCCGGGGCGCCGGCACGTTCGCGCGCGTGTTCGCCGGCCGCAACGTCCCGTTCGGCATCCGCGAGCACGGGATGGGCGCGATCGTCAACGGCCTAGCCCTCCACGGCGGCGTCGTCAAACCGTTCGGCTCGACGTTCCTCGTCTTCGCCGACTACATGCGCCCGGCGATCCGCCTCTCGGCCCTGATGGGACTCCCGGTCGTCTGGGCGTTCACCCACGACTCGGTCGCGGTCGGCGAGGACGGCCCGACCCACCAGCCCGTGGAGCAGGTCGCGTCCCTGCGCACGATCCCGGGTCTGTGGGTGATCCGGCCCGCCGACGCGAACGAGACCGTCGTCGCCTGGCGGGTCGCACTCGAGCGGACCGACGGTCCGGTCGCGCTCGCCCTGACGCGCCAGGACGTGCCCGTGCTCGACCGGGCCGAGGTGGCGGCGCCCGACGGGCTGGAGCGGGGCGCGTACACGCTCTGGGAGAGCCCCGGGGCGGACGGCTCGCTCGATCTGCTCTTGCTCGCCACCGGCTCCGAGGTCTCGCTCGCGCTCGCCGCCGGCCGTGAGCTCGCGGCGGAAGGCCGGGCCGTGCGCGTCGTATCGATGCCCTGCTGGGAGCTGTTCGAGGCCCAGCCGCCCGGGTACCGCGACGAAGTGTTGCCGCCGGACGTCGGCGCGCGGCTCGCCGTCGAGGCCGGAATCTCGCTCGGCTGGCACCGCTTCGTGGGCGACAGGGGCGACATCGTCTCGATCGAGCGGTACGGCGCGTCCGCACCCGGTTCCACGGTGCTCGCGGAGCTCGGGCTGACCGCTGGCGCGGTGGTCGAGCGGGCCCGCGCACTCGTCGAGGGCCGCGAGCGCGTCTCCTGAAGGAGGAACGGATGCCGAAGTCCCCGCTGCACACGCTCGCCGACCACGGCCAGAGCGTCTGGTGCGACAACCTCTCGCGTGAGCTGCTCGAAAGCGGAGAGCTCGCCCGGCTGGTGCGCGAGGACGCGGTCGTCGGCGTCACCTCCAACCCGACGATCTTCCAGAAGGCGCTCGCGGCGGGCGACGCCTACGACGAGCAACTCCGGACGGCGCTCGCCGAGACGAACGATCCGAAGGAGCTGTTCATCCGCCTCGCGGGCGCCGACGTCGCCGACGCTTGTGATCTCCTGCACCCGGTGTGGAACGGGACCGGCGGGCTGGACGGCTACGTCTCGATCGAGGTCGATCCCACGTTCGCCTACGACACCGAGGCGACGGTCGCGGAGGCGACCCGGCTGCACGCCCTGATCGACCGGCCCAACCTGCTCGTCAAGATCCCCGCCACGAAGCCGGGCCTGCCCGCGATCGAGGACATGATCGCGAAGGGCAAGTCGATCAACGTCACCCTGATCTTCTCGCTCGCACGCTACTCGGAGGTCGCGGCGGCCTACCTGCGCGGCCTCGAGCGCCTCGCCGCGGCGGGCGGCGACCTCGGCACGGTCGCGTCGGTGGCGAGCTTCTTCGTCTCGCGCGTCGACACGGAGACCGACCGGCGCCTCGAGGAGCTCGGCGGGCATGACGACCTGAAGGGCCAGCTTGCCGTCGCGAACGCGAAGCTCGCCTACGCCCGCTTCCGCGAGCTCTTCTCCGGCGAGCGCTGGGAGGAGCTGGCCGCCCGGGGCGCCTCGCCCCAGCGCTGCCTGTGGGCCTCCACGTCGACGAAGAATCCGGCCTACCGCGACGTCGTCTACGTCGAGGAGCTGATCGGCCCCCTGACCGTGAACACGCTCCCCGAGGAGACGATCCGGGCCTTTCAGGATCACGGCCGGCCGGCGCCGACGCTCGAGCGAGGCGTCGACGAGGCGACGGCGCTGCTCGAGCGCCTGGCGGTGGCCGGCATCGACTATGCCGACGTCACGGAGACGCTCGAGCGCGAGGGCGTCGAGAAGTTCGCGGACTCGTTCGCCGGCCTGCTCGAGGGGATCCGCGCCTCGAGCGGGGCGCTCGCCGCGGCCTGACTACGCGTTGTAGGCGTACGCGACGGCGATCGTGACGCCCGCGATCACGATCGCGAGCGCGAACAGCGCGACACCGAGGACGTTGTTCCGGCGTGCGAGCTTCGGATCCACGGGCTAGAGGAGGAACGGGTCGACGGCCATGGCGACGAACAGAAGCGCGAGGTAGCCGAGCGAGAAGGAGAACAGGCTGCGGGCCCTTGCCTTCGTCGTCTCGCGCAGAAGCGCGAGCGCGAGCGCGAGGAAGGCAACGCCGAGCGCGACGGCAGCGCCGAGATAGAGCCAGCCGAGGTCCCCGAGCAGGAACGGTACTAGCGTGATCCCGACGAGCAGGACGGAGTAGCGGAGGATCGCGACGGCCGTGCGCCGATCTCCGACCACGACCGGCAGCATCGGCACGCGCGCCGCCTCGTACTCCCCGCGGACGAGAAGCGCGAGCGCCCAGAAGTGGGGCGGCGTCCAGAGAAACACGATCAGGAACAGCACGAGCGCCGGCAGGGCCAGGTTGCCCGTGGCGGCGGCCCAGCCGACCACCGCGGGGATCGCGCCGGCCGCGCCGCCGATCACGATGTTCTGCGGTGTCGAGCGCTTCAGCCAGCGCGTGTAGACGAGCACGTAGAAGAGGTTCCCGAACACCGCGAGCAGGGCGGCGAGCACGTTCGCGAAGCTCGCGAGGATGACGAACGAGAACGCGGACAGCGCGAGCCCGAACTCGGCGGCCCGCTCGGGCGCGACGCGGCCGGTCGCGACCGGCCGGCGGTCGGTGCGGCGCATGAACCGGTCGATGTCCCGGTCGAGCACGTGGTTCAGAGCCGAGGCGCCGCCGCAGGCGAGCGCGAGCCCGCCGAGCAGCGCGGCGAGCAGGCCGGCGGAGGGAACGCCCCCGACGCCGACGAACGCGCCGCCGGCCGCGGTCAGGAGCAGCAGCACCATGATCCGTGGCTTCGTCAGCATCAGGTAGTCGCGCCACGGAAACGGCCGCCAGCGCCCGAGCTCGCGACGCAGCGTCAGCGACGCGGTCAGCGCGGCGAGAGCGAGCGAGAGCGCTCCGAGGCCGACGTGGAGCCCGGCCGCGTAGCCGGTGCCGTCGGCCGCCGCGGCGAGAGCCCCGATCGCGATCTGCACGGCGAAGACGGCGAGCGCCGCCGTTGCCGCCCACACGAGCAGCGGCCGGTCGCGGTGGCCGAGCCACGCCGCGGCGGCGACGCCGAGCGCAAGCCCGAGCCCGCCGAGCACGGCAGCCTCGTGGGAGCGCGCCCACTCACCGGTGGCGACGACGACGGCGGTGGCCACGGTCGACGCGAGCGCGGTCAGCCGCAGCCAGGGGCCGGGCGCGGGCCGGGCCCCGTCAGCCATCGCGCTCCCCGCCGAGCCGGCGACGCAGGTCGCGTAGCGGCCGGTGGCTCGCGACGTACGGGACGCTGTCGAAGTTGTGCTCGGCGGGCGGCGAGGACGCATACCACTCGAGCGTATCCGCCAGCCAGGGGTCGCTGCCGGCTCGCGGGCCCGAGCGCCAGCTTCGCACCACGTTGACGATGAAGATGAGCACCGCGAGCGCCATCAGCCAGGCGCCGATCGTCGAGACGAGGTTGTAGACCTCGAACAGCCCCTCCCGGTCGTACGTGTAGACCCGCCGGGGCATGCCCATCAACCCGAGCATGTGCTGCGGCACGAACGTGAGGCTGAAGCCGAGCGTGAACAGCCAGAAGTGCCACTTGCCGAGCCGCTCGTCGTACATCCGACCGGTCATCTTCGGGAACCAGTGGTAGAGGCCGGCGAAGATCCCCAGCACCATCCCGCCGATGATCGTGTAGTGGAAGTGCGCGACGATGTAGTAGCTGTCGTGGAGCTGGTAGTCGACGGGGTAGTTGGCGACGACGACCCCCGAGAGCCCTCCGATCAGGAACAGCGCGACCATCCCGACCGCGAACAGCATCGGCGTCCGGAACGTCAGGTTGCCGCGCCAGAGCGTCGCCGTCCAGTTCAGGACCTTGATCCCGGTCGGGATGGCCACGAGGTAGGTCGCGACCATGAAGAAGCCGTTGAGCCCGTCGCCGAGGCCGACCGTGAACATGTGGTGCCCCCAGACGATCATCGAGATCAACGCGATCCCGAGGCTCGAGAACGCGACCGCCTTGTAGCCGAAGATCGGCTTGCGCGCGAAGACCGGGATCACCTCGGACACGATCCCGAACGCGGGCAGTACGAGGATGTAGACCTCCGGGTGACCGAAGAACCAGAACAGGTGCTGGTAGAGGACGGCGCTGCCGCCGCCGTCGGGCAAAAAGAAGCTCGTTCCGGCCTGGCGGTCGAGCAGGAGCAGGAGCAGCGCGGCGGCGATCACCGGGATGGTCAGCAGGATCAGGATCGACTGCGCGACCATCGACCAGACAAACAGCGGGATCCGCGTCCAGGACATCCCCTGCGTGCGCATGTTCACGATCGTGACGAGGAAGTTGATCGAGCCGAGCAGCGACGAGATGCCCACGAGGTGCAGCCCGAGGATCCAGAGGTCCTGCCCCAGCTCCGGCGCGTAATCCGGCCCGGACAGCGGCGTGTACGCCGTCCAGCCGGCCTGGGCCGCACCCCCCTTGGCGCCGAAGCTACCGAGCAGGACGATCGCGCCGATCATGTAGATCCACAGCGAGAGCGCGTTCAGACGCGGGAAGGCCATGTCCCGCGCGCCGATCATGAGCGGCACGAGGTAGTTGCCGATCCCCGCGAGGAGCGGCATCGCGAACAGGAAGACCATCACGGTCCCGTGCATCGTCGTGAGCGCGTTGAACGAGCCCTGGGTGGCGATCTCCTGGTCGGCCTGGGCGAGCTGGAGGCGGATCGCGAGCGCCATCGAGCCGCCCCCGACGAAGAAGACGAACGCGCTCCAGATGTAGATCAGCCCGATCTTCTTGTGGTCGACGCTCGTCACCCAGCGCATGACGGCGCCGTCCTTCCAGGTGGGCAGCACCTGCTCCTCGACCCGGACGGCCACGCTAGCCTCCCTGACCGTCGGCGCCCGCCGGTGCGAGCTCCGGAGTCGACGCGATGTACGCGAGGAGCGCCTCGAGCTGGCGACCGTCCCCGGGCCAGCTACCCGAGACGGCGGGCATGTAGCCGTCGACCTGCGGGTTGTCGCGGCCTTCGGCGAGGAGCGCCGCCAGTCCGGCCGGATCCGCGAGCAGCGAGTTGCCAGCGATGGCCGGGCCGTAGCCGCCCTTGCCGTCGAGACCGTGACACTTGGCGCACACGCCCTCCCAGGTCTGGCGGCCGAGCTCCGACGCCCCGGCCGCCTGGGCCTTCGCCTCGGCGGCAAGCCACCCGTCGAAAGCGTCGGGGGGCACGACCTCGACGGTCGTGCGCATGACCGCGTGCTGGACGCCGCAGAGCTCGGCGCACTGACCGCGGAACGACCCGATCCTCGTGACGGTGAAGTCGAGCGTGTTCGTCGTGCCCGGGATCGCGTCGCGCTTGCCGGTCAGCTCCGGCACCCACCAGCTGTGGATGACGTCGTAGGCGACGAGCTCGAGTCGCACGGGCCGGTCGACGGGGAGCCGCAGCGTGTCCACGCTGACGACGCCGTTTCCGTACGTGTACTCCCAGTAGAACTGGTGGCCGGCGACCCGGACGACCAGTGACTCGTCGCCCGCGTCCGGGCGCGCCTCGACGCTCGGCACCTTCACGATCGTGACGACCAGGATCGCGACGAGGATCAGGAACGGGACGACGGTCCAGACGAGCTCGAGCCGCGTGTTGCCGTGGATCTGGGGGGCGTCGGCCTCGAACGATGTCCCCGGCCGCCGGCGGAAGCGCAGCACGAACCAGACGATCGCCCCTTCGACCAGCAGGAAGATCGCGATCGTTACCCCCATCACGATCCAGTAGAGATCGTTGATCTGGCTCCCGCCCTCCGTCGCCGAGTCCGGTGGCGCGATGCCGCCGTTGTACTGGGCGAGGCCCGCGTGCGGCAGGGCGAGCGCGACACCGACGAGGAGAACGGCCAGTAGCAGACGGCGGCGGCTCACGGCAGATCGATTCTAAGGACATATCCGGGTTGGGTGAGGGCGAGCCGGGCGACGTGGGCTTTCTTGACCCCGCCCAGCGGTGCCTTTCCCATCGCCCCGTCGGCGGCCAGCCATTCCCAGTCGATACCGACGACCTCGTCGTAGTCCAACAGCCCCTGACGCCAGATCTCGTGGAACACGCCGGCCTGCTCCCACTCCTGAAAGCGCCGGTGCGCCGACGAAGAGGAGCAGATCCCGATCCCGTTCAGCGCGTTCCACTGCATCCCCGTCCTCAGCACCAACAAGATCGCGTCCATCGCCGCACGGTCGGACACCCGCGGGTTGTGACAACCGAGCGGATGCGCCGGCCGCCCCGGCAACAACGGCTCGATCCGCTCCCACAACCAGTCCGGCATCCGGCAGCCGTCGTCCCCCCACAAGATCCATCGTCGCCTCCCCCGTCGATGACGGCGAGGACTTCGATCTCAACCGGCACGTCTCTCCAACCGGGATAGGCCCTTAGCCTGGATCCACCGTTCAGCGTGATCGCGGGGCGCCCGTCCGACGCGTCCCGAGCGTGAAGCGCACCGCCCGCGCTGCACGGTGGATCCAGCTATGGACCTTGCCCGAACGGGGATCTTGCGGATGCGCGTCACAGCGGTTGCTAAGATGCCCGCTCGGATGCGCTCCGGGCGCCCGCTTAGTCTCCTTAGTGCGCTCGGCGCGGCCATGCTCGCCGCGCTCATTGCAGCACCGGGCGCGGGCGCGATGTCGCTTCGGACTCCAGCGGGCACCCTTGACCCGAGTCGATTCGACGTCTGGACCGGGATCTGGGAGTGGCAGGCGCCGCAGGGCGCGAAGCCGTCGTGGCTCGTCCTTCGCAAGCGTTTCGACGGCTCGCTGGTCGGGATCGTCTGGAAGACGAGCGCGAAGCCGCCCGATCCGCAAACGCTCGACCCGGAGTTCCCGGACTTCGTCGGCGTCGTCGACGAGGACACCGGCGTCGAAGCGGCGGGACTTCTGCTCGGCGAGGGCGGTGAGACACAGGTCGTGCTCAAGACCGGTGTCGCTACCTACCGGACCCTCAGGCTCTTCTACTCCGAGGCCTCGTCGGAGCTCTACGAGTACGTCGGTGGCGGCTCCGACCGGCTCGCGCTCGACCTCGACTGGAAGCGGCGCACCGTCCGCGGCGGCCAGTACGTGCAGGACGTCGTGCGCGTGGGCGACACCGTCGATCTCTTCTTCTCGCTCACGAACCAGGGGCCCCGCGGGCTCGAGCCGGGGCTCGTGCAGCTCGTCGTGGTTTTCCCGAAGGCCCTTCAGAAGCAGGCAAGGACGATCAGACACGGCAATCACCTCGCCAAGTGCAAGAAACATGCGACCCCGAACTCGACCTATATCACCTGCACGCTGAGCGCAGTCGGTCCGTTCTACGTCACGGACGTCTCCCCGGATCGGATGTCCACGAACCTGAGACTCACAATCCCGGCCGCCTTCCTGGGAAAGACGATCAAGATCAGCTTCCGGCTTTCGCTGGCCAAGAAAGGGCTCGATCCTCCCCTCGACGTCTTCGCGAGCCCGCGCGAGGCGTCGATGTCGTTCAAGGTGCACAAGAAGAAGACGGGCGGCGGGTCCGGCGGCGGTGGATCGGGCGGCGGCGGCTCCGAGCCCACGACGCGGACTTTCTACTCGCCGAGGGGGACGGTGACCGTTCCGTCGACGGGAAAGACAGGCAGCGGGCTGATCCTCTGGCCGCAAGCGCTCTACACGCCGAGCCAGGCGGCGAACGAGTATTGCAAGCACGTCGACAACGACGGCGAGTACACGATGGACGGCGTGAGCGACTTCACGAAGGCGACCGCGTGGGACAACGAGTCCGGCAACGGGCGGTTTGCCGTCGGGCTGATCGTATGGGAGCTCGTCTCGGAGCCGGTCGAGGTCTTCAAGTTCATCACGTGCTCCACCTGACCGGGTTCGGGAACACGCGGTGCGGATCGGGCCTAAGCAGAGGGGGCGGCCGATCACCACTTCGAGCCGCACGTCTCAATCGCCCCCTTCTACGATCTGGGCGATGGACGAGATCTGGGCCGTACCGCTCCCGCCTGACGTGAGCGAGCCGTTCGACGTGTACGTGAACGGCGTGCTCCAGGAGCGAGGGCGCGACTTCACGCTCGAGGGACGCGAGCTTCGCTTCACGAAGCCCATCGCCCACGAGGGCGGGCTCGGTCTGCTGCGGTGGGCGAGCATCTTCCTCGGCATCGCCGGCACCTATCGCCGCCACGACGCCGTGGACGTGGTCTACGAGGTGAGCGGCCGGCGGGTCGTCGCCACCGGGCTGGCGGTCATCCCGCCTGGCGGCGCTGGAGGATGACGATCGGGATCTCCCGGTCGGTGCGCGCGCGGTAGCGCTCGTACGGCCCGTACATGGCGACGAGACGGGGCCAGAGGCGCGCGCGCTCCTCGGGCGTCGCGAGGCGGGCCCGCATGGGCCGGCGGTCGCGCTTGATCTGAACCTCGACGTCGGGGTTCGCCTCGAGATTGAGGAACCAGTCCGGGTGGGCGGGAGAACCGCCGTTCGACGCGACGAGGATGTAGTCGTTCGTGTCAGCGAGGAACAGCAGGGGCACCGTGTGCGTCCCCCCGCTCCTGCGTCCCGTGGTCGCGAGCAAGAGGACGGGGGCGCCGCGGAGCTTCCCGCCGAGCGTGCCACCGCTCAGCTCGTAGAGGACACGGTTCGTCGCGACGAACGCGCGCCGGAGGCGTCGACGGATCGACACCCTCCTATCCTGCCAGCCGCAGGCTGACCGCGCCGTCGGGCCCGACCGCCACCGCCGTCGGGACGACCGCGATGCCGTACTTGCGGGCGAGCTCCGGGCGCTTCGAGACGTCGACGGTGACGACCCGCAGCCCCTCTCGGGCGAGGCGACGCTCGAGGTCGTGGCAGCCGGTGCAGAGTGGATGGCCGAACTGGACGACCACCTCGCCGTCGGGGCGCAAGCCGAGCTCGTCCAGGTCGATCCGGTCGAGCAGGTGGGCGCGGATCCCACGCAGCCGCGCGCCGAGCTTGTACAGCTCGCAGCCGGCGCAGACCCCGCTGGTGGCCGCGAACAGGGCGAGGCCGGCGACGAGCAGCGCGAGCGCCCAGCCGAGCGTCGCGAGCCCCGTGGCGAGCGCGAGCGCGGAGCCCGACAGCACGACCGCGCCGACGACGTTCGCGAACCGTGGCGGGCGCGAGTCCTCGATCTGACCCTCGCCGAGACGCGGCTGGACGAGCTCGAAGTACGCGAGGCACGGCAGGCAGAAGCGCCGTCCGAACACGAGCCCGACCGCAAGCTGAGCCGCGAGAACGGCGACGAGCGGCCAGAAGCCGGTCAGGAATGCGACCAGCGCGAGCGTCCCGATCGTCGCCTGGTTGAAGCGAGGCGCCCGGGCGTCGATCACGCCCGAATCGGTGTACGGATCCGCTGTCCGTTGCTTCATTTCGGATAGTTATAGCAAGATAGGACCTGTGCCGAGTGTCTACGTCTCCTGCCGGCTGCCCGAGCCGATCCCGGCCGAGCTCGCCCGCTCGTTCGACGTCACGGCGCACCCGGGTGACCTGCCGCCCACCCGCGAGGAGTTGCTGGCGGGCAGCGCCGGGCGTGACGGGCTGCTCGTGACGCCGCTCGAGCGGATCGACGCCGAGCTGCTCGACGCCGCCGGGCCGCGGCTTCGAGTGGTCGCGAACCACGCGGTCGGGTACGACAACGTCGACGTGGCCGCCGCGACCGCACGCGGCGTCGTCGTCGCGAACACCCCTGGCGTGCTGACCAGGGCGACCGCGGAGCTGACGCTCACGCTCGTGCTCGACCTGCTGAGGCGAGTCACGGAGGGCGACCGCTTCCTGCGCCGGCGCGGGCCGTGGATCTGGTCGCCCGTGTTCATGCTCGGCTCCGGCCTGGACGGGAAGACGCTCGGGATCGTCGGGCTCGGCCGGATCGGCCGCGCGGTCGCGCAGCTCGGCGAGGCGTTCGGGATGCGGGTCGTCTACGCGAGCCCCCGGCCGCAGCAGGCGCCCTGGAAGCGGCTCGAGCTGGCGGAGCTGCTGGCCCGGGCGGACGTCGTCAGCCTCCACTGCCCGCTCACGCCCGAGACGCGCCACCTGGTCGACGCGCAGGCGCTCGCCGCCATGCGCCCGAGCGCGGTGCTCGTCAACACGACGCGGGGACCCGTCGTCGACGAGGCCGCGCTCGTCGACGCGCTGCGGGCCGGCACGATCGCCGGCGCGGCGCTCGACGTCTACGAGCGGGAGCCCGAGGTGCACCCGGGCCTGCTCGAGCTCGAGCAGGTCGTGCTCTCCCCCCACCTCGGCAGCGCCACCGTCGAGACCCGCGTCGCGATGGGCCGGCTCTGCGTCGAGGCTCTCGAGGCCGTGCTGCTCGACGGTCGCTGCCCCGCGAACGCTCTCGACCCGGCCGCCTGGCGGGCCGCGCCGTGAGCCTGCCGGCGGGGCTGGCCCGCGAGCTCGAGGCCGCCGTCGGCGCCGACGGCGTGATCGGCGAGCTCGACGAGCGGCGCACGTACGAGTGCGACGGCCTCACTAGCCACCGCGTCGTGCCGGAGCTGGTCGTCCTGCCGCGCACGGCAGAGCAGGTGCAGGCGACGGTCAGGCTCTGCCACGCCCACCGAGTCCCCTTCGTAGCCCGCGGCGCCGGCACCGGCCTCTCCGGCGGGGCCGTGCCCTGCGCCGGCGGGATCGTGATCTCGCTCGCGCGCCTGAACCGGATCCTCGAGGTCGACCTCGAGAGCGCGCGCATCGTCCTCGAGCCGGGCGTGACGAACAGCGAGGTCTCGCGGGCGGTGGCGCCGCACGGGTTCTACTACGCCCCCGACCCCTCGAGCCAGCAGGTCTGCACGATCGGCGGCAACGTGGCCGAGAACTCGGGCGGCGCGCACTGCCTCAAGCACGGGTTCACGGTCAACCACGTGACGGGCCTCGAGCTCGTCCTGCCCGACGGCGAGCTCGTCACCCTCGGCGGCAAGGGCCTCGACCCGCCCGGGCCGGATCTGCTCGGCGCGTTCATCGGCTCGGAGGGAACGCTCGGGATCGTCACGAAGGTGACGCTGCGGCTCGTGCGCAGGCCCGAGGCCGTGCGGGTGCTGCTGGCCGGGTTCGACTCGACCGAGGCAGCCGGCGGCGCGGTCTCGGAGGTGATCGCCGCGGGGATCCTGCCCGCCGCGATGGAGATCATGGACCGCCTGACGCTCGAGGCCGTCGAGGCAGCCGTCGGCGCCGGCTACCCGGACGCCGGGGCGATCCTGATCGTCGAGCTCGACGGGCCGGCAGCCCAGGCCGACGGCGACCTCGCCCGGGTCGAGGCGATCTGCCGCGGCCGGGGCGCAGGCGAGATCAGGATCGCCGCCGAGGAGGCCGAGCGGGCGCTCTTCTGGAAGGGCCGCAAGGCCGCGTTCGCGGCGATGGGCCGCGTCAGCCCGAGCTATTACGTCCAGGACGGGGTCGTGCCGAGGACGCGCCTGCCGGCCGTGCTGCGCCGGATCGCCGAGCTCGGCTCCGCGTACGGCCTGCGCGTCGGCAACGTCTTCCACGCCGGCGACGGCAACGTGCACCCGCTCGTCCTCTACGACCGGCGCGACCCGGACGAGACGGCGCGCGCGCAGCAGCTCTCCGAGGAGATCCTCGCCGTGTGCATCGAGGCGGGCGGGGCGCTGACCGGGGAGCACGGGGTCGGGCTGGACAAGCGCGGCAAGCTGCCGCTCATGTTCTCGCGCGCCGACGTCGAGGCGATGCTGCGGCTGAAGGCCGCGTTCGACCCCGAGGGGCTCTGCAACCCGGACAAGATCTTCCCGCCCGACGTCCCCCCGGACGCGTGGGGCGTGCATCCGCTGGAGCGGCTCGCCCGTGGCGCCTAGCCGGGTCGAGCCCGGAACCGTCGCCGAGGCAGCCGCCGAGGTCGAGCGCGCTCGGGCGGCGGGCCTGCGCGTCTCGATCGAGCGCGGGGACGGCGACGTCGTTCTCTCGACGCGCCGGCTCGACCGGGTGCTCGAGCACGAGGCCGGCGACCTGACCGCGACCGTGGAGGCCGGGATCCGTCTGTCCGCGCTCGCTGCCCGGCTCGCGCAAGCGGGACAGATGCTCGCGCTCGACCCGCCCGGCGACCCGACCGTCGGCGCCTGCGTGGCGGCCAACCTCTCGGGCCCGCGGCGGCACCGCTACGGCGCCCCCCGCGATCTCGTCCTCGGCGTCACCGCCGTGCTCGCGGACGGGACGATCGCGAGCTCGGGCGGCAAGGTCGTGAAGAACGTCGCGGGCTACGACCTCTCGAAGCTCTTCTGCGGCTCGACGGGCACGCTCGGGTTGATCGCGCGCGTCAGCGTCCGCCTGCACCCGTGCCCGCAGGCGCAGCGGACGCTCGCCGTCGACGTCGCCAGCGCCGCCGACGCGACCCGGCTCGCCCTCGCGATCCGGCTCTCGACGCTCGAGCCGAGCGCGGTCGACCTGCTCTGGCGCGCCGGCGGCGGCTCCCGGCTCCTCGTCCTGTTCGAGGGCTCCGCCGCGGGAGCGGCCGCCCAGCTCGCCGCCGCGCGCGAGCTGCTCGGCGGTGACGAAGCGGACGCGTCCGTCTGGGAGGAGACGCGCGCGTGGCAGTCCCGGGCCGGGGGTCGTCTCTCGTTCGCGCCGGGCGACCTCGAGTCGCTGCTCCAAGACCGGGCCGAGGCGCTCGTCCGTCCCGGGGTCGGCTGCGCGTACGTGCCGGAGCCCGTACCGGACCCGTCCGATCCGGCCGCGCTGCGGCTGCTCGAGCGCGTGCGGGCCGCGTTCGACCAGCGGGGAACCTGGGCGTGAACCGCGATCTCGTGCGCGAGTGCGTCCACTGCGGCTTCTGCCTGCCGACCTGCCCGACCTATGCGCTCTGGCAAGCCGAGGCCGACTCGCCGCGCGGGCGGATCTACCTGATGGAGCAGCTCCTCGACGGCACGGTGCAGCTCTCGCCGACCGTCACGAGGCACTTCGACCGCTGCCTCGGCTGCATGGCCTGCGTGACCGCCTGCCCGTCCGGGGTCAAGTACGACCGGCTGATCGAGCTGACGCGCGACCACGTCGAGCGCGAGCTGCGGCGGCCGCTCCCGGAGCGCGTGCTCCGCTCGCTCGTGTTCGGGATCTTCCCGTACCCGCGGCGCGTGCGGCTGGCGCTCGCGCTCGAGCCGCTCGGCAGACGGCTGCCCGTCCCCGCCGCGCTGCGCCCGTTCCTGGACGTGGCGCCGCCCTGGCGCTCCGGCGAGGCGCCGGCGGCGCTGACCCCCGCCGCGGGCGAGCGGCTCGCGCGGGTGGGGCTCCTGACCGGGTGCGTCCAGCGCGTCGTCTTCGGCGACGTCAACGCGGCGACGGCGCGCGTGCTGGCCGCCGACGGCTACGAGGTGGCGGTGCCGGAGCAGGGCTGCTGCGGGGCGCTGTCCGTGCACGCGGGACGCCTCGAGGACGGGCTCGCGCGCGCCCGTCGGCTGATCGAAGCATTCGAGCGGGCCGGCGTCGACCTCGTCGTCACGAACGCGGCCGGCTGCGGCTCGCACCTGAAAGACCTCGTCCACCTGCTCGCCGGCGACCCCGGCTGGGCGGATCGGGCCGCAGCGTTCTCCGCGTCGGTCAGGGATGTCTCCGAGCTGCTCGAGGGCGGCGGGCGGGCGGAGCGCTCGCCGCTTCGGCTCTCGGTTGCGTTCCAGGATCCCTGCCACCTGCTCCACGCCCAGCGCGTGCGCAGCGCTCCCCGCGCGGCGCTCACCGCGATCCCCGGCCTCGAGCTGCTCGAGCCGGCCGAGCAGGAGCTCTGCTGCGGCTCGGCCGGGATCTACAACCTCGTCCAGCCGGTGGCCGCCCGCGAGCTCGGCGACCGGAAGGCAGGGCACGTACTTGCGACCGGCGCAGACGTCTACGCGGGCGCCAACCCGGGCTGCTTGATCCAGGTCACGGCCGCCCTGCGCCGCGCTGGGCGGCCGCTGCCCGCCTTCCACCCGATCGAGCTCGTGGACGCCTCGATCCGCGGCCTCGACGCGGGCGCGCTGCTCGCGGGCGCGCGGCGGTGAGGCGATGATCCGCAAGCTGCTCGTCGCCAACCGGGGGGAGATCGCGGTGCGCGCGTTCCGGGCCGCCTACGAGCTGGGGATCGAGACCGTCGCGGTCTACCCGTGGGAGGATCGCAGCTCGATGCACCGCCAGAAGGCCTCCGAGGCGTACGAGATCGGCGAGCGCGGCCGGCCCGTCCACGCCTACCTCGACGTCGGCGAGATGGTGCGCGTCGCGCTCGAGTCGGGCTCCGACGCGATCTACCCGGGCTACGGCTTCCTCGCCGAGAATCCCGCGCTCGCCGAGGCGTGCACGGAAGCCGGTCTCGTCTTCGTCGGGCCGTCCGCGGAGACGCTACGCCTGACCGGCAACAAGGTCAGGGCGCTCGCCGCCGCCCAGGCGGCGGGCCTGCCGGTGCTGCGCCGCTCCGGCGAGCTCGCGTCAGCCCGCGAGGCCGTCCGGGCCGCCGGGGAGGTCGGCTTCCCGCTGTTCGTGAAAGCCGCCTCCGGCGGGGGCGGGCGCGGGATGCGTCGCGTCGACAGCCCGGAGGGACTGCCGACCGCCGTCGAGGCCGCGATGCGCGAGGCGCAGACCGCCTTCGGCGACTCGAGCATGTTCCTCGAGGAGGCCCTGACCGGACCGCGGCACGTGGAGGTGCAGCTCCTCGGCGACGCGACCGGTGACGTGATCCACCTCTACGAGCGCGACTGCTCGATCCAGCGCCGCCACCAGAAAGTCGTCGAGGTCGCCCCCGCGCCGGGGCTCGACCCCGCTGTTCGCGACGCGCTCTGCCGCGACGCCGTCCGCCTCGGCACGGCGATCGGCTACGCGAACGCCGGCACGGTCGAGTTCCTCGTCGATCCGGCGAGCGGGCGGCACGTCTTCATCGAGCTCAACCCCCGCATCCAGGTCGAGCACACGGTCACCGAGGAGACGACCGACGTCGACCTCGTCCGCTCACAGCTACGGCTGGCGAGCGGGGAGACGCTCGCGTCGCTCGGGCTGACCCAGCAGCGGATCGCGCAACGCGGAGCCGCGCTGCAGTGCCGGATCACGACCGAGGATCCGGCCAACGACTTTCGCCCCGACACGGGCCGGATCTCGGTTTACCGCTCGCCCGGCGGCGCCGGGATCCGCCTCGACGGCGGCACCACCTACGCGGGCGCCGAGATCTCGGGCTACTTCGACTCGCTGCTCGTCAAGCTCACCTGCCGGGGGCCCGACCTCGAGACCGCGGTCGCGCGCGCCCGGCGCGCGCTCGCCGAGTTCCGGATCCGCGGCGTGGCGACGAACCTGCCGTTCCTCCAGGCGGTGTTAGCGGAGCCCGACTTCGTCGCGGGCGCGGCCACGACGGATTTCGTCGACGAGCGCCCGCAGCTTCTGCGCCCCCGCCCGGGCGGGGACCGGGCGACGCGGCTCTTGTCGCTCGTCGCCGACCGCACCGTCAACCGACCGCACGGGCCGCCGTCGACGTTGCTCGACCCGAGAGCCAAGCTGCCGCCGCTTCCGGAAGGGCGACCGTCCACGGGCTCGCGGGACCGGCTGCGGGAGGTCGGGGCGGCGGCGTTCGCGCGGGAGCTCCGCGACCGGGAGGCGCTCGCGGTCACGGACACGACGCTTCGCGACGCGCACCAGTCGCTGCTCGCGACGCGGCTGCGGACGTTCGACATGGTCGCTGCCGCACCGCACCTCGCGCGCCTGCTGCCGGGGCTCTGGAGCATCGAGTGCTGGGGCGGGGCGACATTCGACGTGGCGCTGCGCTTCCTGGCCGAGGACCCGTGGGAGCGGCTCGCCCGCCTGCGTGACGAGGTTCCGGGCGTGCTCTTCCAGATGCTCCTGCGCGGACGCAACACCGTCGGCTACACGCCCTACCCGGACTCGGTCTGCCGCGCGTTCGTCGGGGAGGCGGCCGCGACGGGGGTCGACGTGTTCCGGGTCTTCGACGCCCTCAACGACGTCGAGCAGATGCGTCCCGCGATCGAGGCGGGCATCGAGGCGGGCGCGCTCGTCGAGGGCTGTCTCTGCTACTCGGGCAACCTCGCCAGCCCGGACGAGACGCTGTACACGCTCGACTACTACCTGCGCCTCGCCGAGCAGATCGCGGCGACCGGGGCGCACGTCCTCTGCATCAAGGACATGGCCGGTCTGCTGCGCCCCCCGGCCGCCCGCATCCTCGTCGGCGCCCTGCGCGAGCGCTTCGACCAGCCGGTGCACCTGCACACCCACGACACGGCGGGCGCCTCGCTCGCGACCTACCTGGCCGCGACCGAGGCGGGAGTGGACGCGGTCGACGGCGCCGCCGCTCCGCTCGCGGGCATGACGAGCCAGCCGAGCCTCGCCGCGATCGTGGCCGCCACCGATGGCACCGAGCGCGCGACCGGGCTCTCGCTCGAGGCGCTGAACGCGCTCGAGCCCTACTGGCAGGCCGTACGGCGCCTGTACGCCCCGTTCGAGATGGGCCTCGACGCGCCCACCGGCACCGTCTACCGTCACGAGATCCCGGGCGGCCAGCTCTCGAACCTGCGCGCGCAGGCGCAGGCGCTCGGGCTCGGCGACCGCTTCGAGGAGGTCGAGGAGCTCTACGCGGCCGCCGACCGGATCCTCGGACGACCCGTCAAGGTGACGCCGTCGAGCAAGGTGGTGGGCGATCTCGCGCTCGCGCTCGCTGGCGCCGGCGCCGACCCGGCCGAGCTCGAGGCGCACCCGGAGCGCTTCGACCTGCCCGCGAGCGTGATCGGCTTCCTCGCGGGCGAGCTCGGGACGCCCGCGGGCGGGTTTCCGGAGCCGTTTCGCTCGCGCGCCCTCGAGGGCCGCGCCTGGTCGCCGCGGGCTGCCGGGCTGACCGCGGAGCAGGAGGCTGCGCTCGCGGGCCCCGACCGCCGAGCGGCCCTGAGCGAGCTGCTCTTCCCCGGGCCGGCGGAGGAGCAGCGCGAGGCGACCGAGCGTCACGGCGACGTCTCGGTGCTGCCGACGCGCCTCTTCCTGCACGGGCTCGAACGCGGGCGCGAGGAGGTCGTTGATCTCGCCCCCGGCGTCCGGCTGATCCTCGAGCTCGAGGCGGTCGGGGAGCCGGACGGGCGCGGGATCCGCACCGTGCTCGTCCGGGTCAACGGCCAGCTACGTCCCTTCGACGTTCACGACCTGTCCGCCGCCGCGGCCGAGCCAGCGGCGGAGCAGGCCGACCCGCGCAACCCCGGGCACGTCGCGGCCCCCTACGCGGGCGCGGTCACCGTCGCGGTCAGCGCCGGCGACGAGGTCGAAGCGGGCCAGCCGCTCGCGACGATCGAGGCGATGAAGATGGAGTCGGCGATCGGCGCCCCGGTCGCCGGAACCGTCGAGCGCCTGGCGGTCCAGCCGATCGCCCAGGTGCAGCCGGGCGACCTCCTGCTCGTGATCGCGCCTCCCGCGGAACGACCGTGAAGGCCTACCGGCCGCTAGGGCGCCACGCGCAACCCCCGCGCGATCCGTCCCGTGGAGTCCGTACGGGCGGGTCCTGACCCGCCCCGGAATGCGGCGGCGGCTCCCGCGTTGTACAACTCTACGAGCCCGTAGTTTCACATAGGAGGACCCCAGTGCCCGCCGACACAGCCGCCTACACGATCACGAGCACCACCCCGCTCCCGTTCGCCGAGGCCGTCGAGCGGGTCCGCGTTGAACTCGCCGCCGAGGGCTTCGGCATCCTGTGCGACATCGACGTGCAGGCGACGATGAAGGCCAAGCTGGATGTCGCCGTCGAGCCCTACGTGATCCTCGGCGCCTGCAACCCGCCGCTCGCACACGCGGCGCTCGAGGCGGAGCCGGACCTCGGGGTGCTGCTCCCGTGCAACGTCGTCGTTTACGTGCGCGGCGACGTAACGCACGTGTCCGCGGTCGACCCGGAGCGGATGCTCTCGATCGTGGGCAACCCGGAGCTCGACGGCGTCGCGGTCGAGATTCGCGACCGCCTCGGGCGGGTGGTGGAGCGCGCCGTCGCGGAGTAGACTTCCCGCCAGCCTACCGGGGAGGCGGCATGATCCTGAAGCAGTACTACCTGGGTTGCCTTGCGCACGCCTCGTACCTCGTCGCGGACCGGAAGAGCGGGGCCGCGGCGGTGATCGACCCGCAACGGGACATCGACGGGTACCTCGCGGACGCGCGCGAGCTCGACCTCGAGATCGGCCACGTGATCCTGACCCACTTCCATGCCGACTTCGTGGCGGGCCATCTCGAGCTACGCGACCGCTGCGGCGCGGAGATCGCCGTCGGCGCACGCGGCACGGCCGACTACCCGTTCCGCCCGCTCGAGACCGGCGCTACGATCGAGCTCGGGCCGGATGTTCGGCTCGAGGTGCTCGAGACGCCCGGCCACTCGCCCGAGTCGATCTCGATCCTGGTTCACGACGCCGGGCACGACGAGACCGCCCCGTACGCCGTCCTGACCGGCGACACGCTCTTCATCGGCGACGTCGGGCGGCCCGACCTGCGGGCAGCACTCGGCTGGACGGCCGAGGAGCTCGGCGGGCTGCTGTACGACTCCCTCCGGGAGCGCCTCCTGCCGCTGCCGGACGCGACGCTCGTCTACCCGACACACGGAGCCGGCTCGCTCTGCGGCAAGAGCATCTCGAGCGAGACGGTGTCGACGATCGGCGAGCAGCGGCGCTACAACTACGCGCTCCAGCCGATGACGAAGGAGACGTTCGTCCGGATCGTCACGGCCGACCAGCCCGACTCGCCCGCCTACTTCACGTACGACGCGGTCATGAACACGAGGGAGCGCCCCACGCTCGATGCCTCGCTCGAGCGCTCGCTCCGGCCGCTCGACCTCGCCGAGCTGCTCGACCTGGGCGCGGCCGGCGCGCAGATCGTCGACGCACGCGAGCCTGCCGACTTCGCGGGGGCCCACCTTGCCAGCGCGCTGAACATCGGCCTCGCCGGCAGCTTCGCGACCTGGTGCGGCACCCTGCTCGACCCTGGCCGGTCGATCGCGCTCGTGGTCGACCCCGGGCGCGAGGTCGAGGCGGTCACGCGCCTCGGCCGGATCGGCTTTGAACGGATCGCCGGCTACCTGGCTCTCGGCATGACGGCGCTCGAGCCTCGCCCCGATCTGGTCGTGCGCACCGAGCGGATCAGCGCGACCGCCCTGGCCGAGCGGCTCGGGCCCGGCGGGGAGCAGCCGCTCGTCCTCGACGTCCGCACCGAGCCCGAGTGGGGGGGCGCCCGCATTGCCGGCAGTCTCAACGTCCCGCTCAACCGCCTGCCCGGGCGGATCGGTGAGCTGCCGGCGGACAGGCAGATCGCAGTCCACTGCCAGACCGACTACCGCGCCTCGATCGCCGCGAGCCTGCTCGAGCACCACGGGCTCGGGAACGTGACCGCGCTCGTCGGCGGCATGGAGGCGTGGGAGGCCTCCCGCCTCGAGCGGGCGGAGTCCGCCTGACCATGGCCCTGCTGCGCCGGATCCCGGAGGTCGACGCGCGAGCCGCCGCCGACAGGTTGGCCAGCGGCAGCGTCGCGCTCGACGTGCGCGAGCTCGACGAATGGGAGGCGGGCCGGATCGCCGGATCGCGCCACATTCCGATGGGCGTGCTGGTCGCGCGGCAGGACGAGCTGCCGGCCGGGATGCCGATCGTGGTCGTATGTCGCAGCGGCCAGAGAAGCGCGGCCGTGACCGAAGCTCTGGTCAGGGCCGGCTACGAGGCCGAGAACCTCGCGGGAGGCTTGCACGCCTGGGTCGCCGCCGGCCTACCGATCGAGCCGCCCGGCGGCCGGGTCGCGTAACCGCACCGCCGCTCTCCCTCGGCGCAACGGGACCGGTCGATAGCCAGAGACGCGGCGCGCTACGCTGTTGTGAGAGCGCACCCGTGTCCCAGGAACCCGTCGATGGCTTCAACCTCGGTTACGTCCGGGACCTCCTCGACCGCTACCTCGCCGCCCCCGACTCGATCGACCCCGACTGGCGGCGGGTGTTCGAGGAGACCGGCGACGGCATCGTCGCGGAGCATCCGGTCGTGCGCCGGCTGCGGGCGCTGCACCCGGAGCTCCTTCCCGCTGCCGCAGCGCCGGCCCTCGCTCCCGACGCCGAGCTGCTCGGAGGGGTTGCGGCGGCGATGGCGATCGTGAAGGCGCACCGAATGCACGGCCACCTCGCCGCCCGGCTCGACCCGCTCGGCTCGGAGCCCCCGGGGGATCCGGCGCTCGAGCCGGAGCGGCTCCACCCGCCGCTGACCCCTGCTCTCCAGGCCCGGATCCCCGCCTCGGTGCTGCGGGTTGCCGTCCCGGGGGAGACCCTCGCCGAGGCCCTGCCGAGACTGCGGGAGACCTACTGCGGCACGCTGGCCTACGAGATCGAGCACATCTCGAGCCACGAGCAGCGCGTCTGGCTTCGCCAGGCGATCGAGTCGTCCCGGTATCGGCGGCCGCTCGCGCCGGACGAGCAGCGCCGCCTGCTCGAGCGCCTGGCCGAGGTCGAGGGCTTCGAGCGCTATCTGCGTCGTGCGTTCCTCGGCCAGAAGCAGTTCTCGATCGAGGGCCTCGACGTGATCGTGCCGATGCTCGACGAGACGCTCGAGCTCGCTGCCGGCGCCGGCGCGACCACCGCGGTGATCGGGATGGCCCACCGGGGCCGAATCAGCGTGCTCGCCCACACGGTCGGCCGCTCCTACGAGCACGTGCTGCGGGAGTTCGAGGGCGAGCGCCTCCTGGACGCGGTCGCTCTCGGCGCCGAGGAGGGCACGGGTGACGTCAAGTACCACCAGGGCGCGGAGGGCGTCCGGGTGACCCGCGCCGGCGAGATCGAGGTCGTGCTCGCCTCGAACCCGAGCCACCTCGAGGCCGTCGACCCGGTCGTCGAAGGGCTCACCCGGGCGTTGCAGACCGACCTCTCGACGCCCGCCGGCGATCACGATCCGCGCGGCGCCCTGGCGATCCTGATCCACGGCGACGCCGCGTTCGCGGGCCAGGGCGTGGTCGCCGAGACCTTCAACCTCCAGGCGCTCGCCGGCTACGCGACGGGCGGCACGCTGCACCTGATCGCGAACAACCAGGTCGGCTTCACGACCGACCCGAAGGAGGGCCGCTCGACGCGCCACTCGAGCGATCTCGCGAAGGGCTTCGACTGCCCGATCGTCCATGTCAACGCGGATGACCCGGAGGCGGCGCTCGCCGCCGTCCGCCTCGCGATGGCCTTCCGGGAGCGGTTCCGCCACGACGTCGTCGTCGACCTCGTCGGCTACCGGCGCTTCGGGCACAACGAGCAGGACGAGCCGGCGTACACGCAGCCGGTGATGGTGCGCGCGATCGAGCACCATCCGACGGTGCGGCAGCTCTACGGCACCGCGCTCGTCACACGGGAGCTCGCGCACGAGCGCGAGAGCGAGGAGCTCGTCGAGGCGGTCGAACAGCGTGCCAGGGAGGCACATGACGCGCTCAGGGCGTCGGCTTTCGTCCGTCCGGAAGAGCCGCGGCTCCAGCGGCTGCGCTCGACGCCGCAGGACACCGGCGTCCCCGCCGGGACGCTCGAACGCCTGAACCAGGAGCTGCTGCAGGTGCCGGAATCGTTCCACGTGCACCCGAAGCTCGCGCGGCAGCTCGAGCGGCGCCTGGACGCGCTCGGGCCCGATGGTGGGATCGACTGGGGGCAGGCGGAGGCGCTCGCGTTCGCCAGCCTCGTCTGCGAGGGCGTCCCCGTTCGCCTGACCGGCCAGGACACCGAGCGCGGGACGTTCTCTCACCGCCACCTCGTCCTGCACGACCTCGAGACCGGCGCCCGCCACGCGCCGATCCAGCACCTCACGGGAGCGCGCGCGTCGATGCAGGTCTTCAACTCGCCGCTCTCGGAGTTCGCGGCGCTCGGCTTCGAGTACGGCTACTCGATCGCGCTCCCGAACGGGCTCGTCGTCTGGGAAGCGCAGTTCGGGGATTTCGTCAACGCCGCCCAGGTGGTGGTCGACCAGTTCATCGTGTCGGGGTTCGCCAAATGGGGCCAGACGTCGCGCCTGACCCTGCTGCTTCCGCACGGCTACGAGGGGAACGGGCCGGAGCACTCGAGCGCCCGGGTGGAGCGCTTCCTCCAGCTCGCCGCGCAGGGGAACGTCCGGATCGCGAACTGCTCCACGCCGGCGCAGTACTTCCATCTGCTGCGCCTCCAGGCGCTCGGGTCGACGCCGCGGCCGCTCGTCCTGTTCACGCCGAAGAGCCTGCTGCGCCTCCGCGCCGCAACGTCGGGTTTCGACGAGCTGACGAGCGGCTGGTTCCGGCCGGTGTTCGACGACCCGGCCCTCGCGCCCGATGCGCGCGGGCGCGTGCGCCGCCTGCTCCTCTGCACCGGAAAGGTCTACTACGACATCGTCGGTCACCCGGCATACGGCGCGACGGACGACCTGGCCGTGGCGCGTCTGGAGCAGCTCTACCCGTTCCCGGTTCCGGCGTACGTCGAGTTGCTGGCCTCCTACCCCCGGATCGAGGAGCTCGTCTGGGTTCAGGAGGAGCCGCAGAACATGGGTATCTTCCGCTCGCTGCGCCACCGCTTCGAGGACTCCCTGCCGGCCGGGGTCACGCTGCGCTACGCCGGCCGTCCCTGGCGCGCCTCGACCAGCGAGGCGTATCCGACGGCGCATCTCGTCGAGCAGGATCGGCTCGTGCGCGCGGCGCTCGGCGTTTCCGCCTGACCCGGGCGCGCACTCAAGGCGGCCGCGATCGCGGCCGATACAGCGGAGGCCGGCGGTGATCGCCGGAGGCCCCCACGGAGGTGGTGATGAGTCGCATACAGCAGGTGCTGCTGCTCATGGTCGTCGGCATCGCGGTCGTCGCTCTCGGCGCGGGCGCGGCCGTGTTCGCGTCGAGAGGCAGCGACGGGGAGGGCTCGGGAGCGCCCGTCGCGCCGGAAACGGACCGCGACGAGACGGTGGCCGTGACGGAGACCGTGAACGTGGGTGAGACGGAGGTCGTGACGGAGACGGTCAAGAAGACGAAGACCGAGACCGAGCCGGCCGAGACGGTGACCGTCGCGGAGACGGAGACGCACGTCGAGACGACCGAGAACACGGACATCCAGATCGACGTCGACGACATCTCGGTGGCGATCTACGACACCTACGGCGACTGCGGCGACGCGGTCGAGGCCCTGATCGCGGCAGCGGCGAGCTACGACGGCTCGGCGCAGAGCTACGCGCAGATCGCGAGACTGGCTGCGGCGGCCGAGTCGGCGTGCGCGGACGCCGCGAGCGACCTCGACGAGCTCGCGGACGCGGCCGAGGAGACCGGCTCGCAGCTGCTCGCGAAGGCGCTCTCCCAGTACGAGACGCTGGCCGAGGTGCATACCGGCGCCGCCGGCTCGCTCGAGCAGGCGCTGCAGACGGCGTCGAAGCGCTCCGCCGAGGCGCTTGCGCGCAACTACGCGCAGATCGCGAGCTCGTTCCAGAGCCAGGCGAAGGCGGCGACGGCGTCGCTCGAGCGGGCGCGCACCCAGGCCGGGCTGCCCGCTGACCTACCCAGGAGCCGCTGAGCCACCGGGAGGTCGGGAACCGCGGAGGCCCCGGCCTCCCACACGCGATCCTTACACAGTCCAAACCCGCCTCCCGCTCGGGTTGGACATAATCCGGGCGATGAGTCGCGCCGCCCGGATCGCCGTCTGTGAGCCCCACCCCGAGCTGCGCGCGCTGCTCCTGCGAACGCTCGAGCATCTCGGGCACACACCCGTCTCGTGCCGGGCCGCCGGCGCGCACGGGGGCGAGATCGACGCCTTGATCCTGAACCCGAAGGACGGGCCGATGCTCGAATGGGCACGGGCGCTTCGCCAGGAGAGCCCGGAGCTGCCGATCGTGTACGTCTCGACGCTCGCGCCGGACGACAGCGCGCTCGAGCTCGGGCCGGTTGCCGTCATCACGAAGCCGTTTCGGATCGCCGAGCTCGAGCGGGCAGTCGAGTCCGCGCTCGCGCTCGCCCGCGCCGCGGCCTAGCAGCGGGCGCGGCAGGTAACGCCGCCGCCGTACGCTACGCGTGTGGGCGACGCGTCGTGGTCCCAGTGGCGGGGGGCGCCGTTCGCCTGGGCGCTCTACGACTTCGCCTACTCGATCTTCGCGTTCCTCCTCATGGTCCGGTTCTTCCCGACCTGGGTGATCAACGACCTCGGCCGGCCGGACTGGTACGTCAGCGTCACCCAGTTCGTCGTGGTCGTGATCGTCGTCGTCGCGATGCCGCTGGCCGGCGCGCTGGCAGACCAGCTGGGGCACCGTCGACCGCTGCTCGGGGCCTTCACGCTCGTCGCATGCGGCGCAAGCGCGGTCCTCGGCGTCCTGCCGTCCGGCGGCAGCATCCTGCCCCTGCTGATCGTGGCGGGGATCGGTGTCCTGTTCGCGCAGCTCGCGTTCGCCCAGTACGACCCGCTGCTCGCCGACGTGGCGCCGGCCGGCAGCCGCGGCCGCGTGTCCGGGCTCGCAGTCGCGCTCGGGTTCTTCGGCACGATCGTCGCGCTGGTCGTCGTTGCCGAGCTGATCGTGGGCGACGGCAGCAAGCAGCGCGCGTTCGCGCCGGCCGGGCTCCTGTTTCTCGTGTTCGCCCTGCCCGCACTGGTGCTGATCCGCGAGCGCCCGCGGCCGCCTGTCGAGGCACGCGGCTCGGTCACCCGGGCGTCGTTCGCGCAGTTCGCCCGGAGCCTGCGCGAGGTACGCCGCCACCCGCGTGCGGCGCGGTTCCTGCTCGGACGATTCCTGTACGCCGACGCAATCGCGACGCTGAGCGCTTTCCTGACGGTCTACATGACCCGGCTCGGCGGCTTCTCCGAGCGAGAGAAGAACCTCGTGGTCGGGCTGGCCGTGCTCGCCGCGGCCGGCGGCGCGATCGCCGCCGGCCGGCTCGTCGAGTGGCACGGGCCGAAGCGGCCGCTGCTGTTCGTGCTGCCCCTGTTCTCGGGCGGTGTCTTCCTGACCGCGGGGATCGGGCAGCCGTGGACGGTCTGGGTGGCGGGGCCGATCGTGGGGGTCGCGCTCGGCTTCGTCTGGACCGCCGACCGGGTGTTCATGCTCCGCCTCGCCCCGCCCGCGCTACGTGGCCAGTTCTTCGGCTTCTTCAACCTCGCGAGCCGGCTCGCGTCGGCGTTCGGCCCGCTCCTGATCTGGAGCGCCACCGTCTGGGTGCTGCACCAGCGGACGGGCTGGCTGAGCGCTCTCGGTGCGAGCCGCGCCGCGCTCGCCGGGCTGGCGCTCGCAGCGCTCGTCGGCTGGGCGGTGATCCGGCCCGTCTCGGACGAGCACGTCGCGGAGGAGACGGAGCTCGAACCCACGCTGGCCGTGGCGCCTGCGCAGGGGGCCTGACCGGGGCGGCCCCGGCCGCTGTCCCAGGCTAGAGTCTGCCCTGCCGCGCCAAACCCCCGGAGCGTGCGCGGCGGGTCTGGACACGTGCGGATGAGCGACTACCTCCCCATCGCGGAGCATGGCGTGATCGGTGACCTGCACACCGTCGCGCTCGTCGGCACCGACGGCACGATCGACTGGTACTGCTGCCCGCACTTCGACTCGCCAAGCGTCTTCGCGTCGATTCTCGACCGGGACGACGGCGGGTACTTCCGCGTCCGGCCGACGGACTGCGAATGGACGACGAAGCAGCTGTACCTCCCCGACACGAACGTCCTCATCACGCGCTTCCTCACGACCGCCGGCGTCGGCGAGGTCGCGGACTTCATGCCGATCGAGAGCCTCACGGAGAACGTCCACCGCCACCGGCTCGTCCGCCGGATCGTGTGTGTTCGCGGCGAGATGACGTTTCGGGCCGAGATCCAGCCGAGGTTCGACTACGCACGTGAGCGGCACGAGCTGCTGATGCACCCGGACGGCGCCGTGTTCATCTCCCCCAGCCTGAGCCTCTCCGTCTCGAGCGGGGTTCCTCTCGAGCGGGACGGCAGCGGCGTCGTCGCCAGGTTTGGCCTACGCGCGGGCGAGAGCGCGGCCTTCGTGCTCGAGCGAGTCGAGCCGGGGCACGTGCCGCAGCGGTTCCCGGAGGGGCACACGCGTGCCCTGTTCGAGGAGACCGTCGAGTTCTGGCGGCGGTGGATCGGCCGATCCACGTACCGGGGACGGTGGCGCGAGACGGTGAACCGCTCTGCGCTCACCCTCAAGCTGCTCACCTACCACCCGACGGGCGCGATGGTCGCGGCGCCCACGACGAGCCTGCCCGAGCTGGTCGGCGGATCGCGGAACTGGGACTACCGCTACACGTGGATCCGCGACGCGGCCTTCACGCTCTACGCCTTCCTCCGGCTCGGGTTCACCGAGGAGGCGGGGCGCTTCTTCGGGTGGCTCCAGTCCCACGTCAGGGGGCACGAGCACGGCGGCGAGGGCCCGCTCCAGGTCATGTACCGCCTCGACGGCTCTTCGCAGATCGACGAGATCGAGCTCGACCACCTCGACGGCTACCAGGGAAGCCGCCCGGTGCGGATCGGCAACCGCGCCGCCACGCAGCTCCAGCTCGACATCTACGGCGAGCTGGTGGACTCGATCTACCTGTACGACAAGCACGGCGAGCCGATCTCCCACGACTCCTGGCAGGGGCTCTGCAAGATCGTCGACTGGGTCTGCGAGAACTGGGACCGGCCGGACGAGGGGATCTGGGAGACGCGCGGCGGCCGCCAGGACTTCACCTACTCCCGTGTCATGTGCTGGGTCGCGATCGAGCGAGCGATCCGGATGGCCCGACACCGCGGGCTACCTGCCGACCTCGCCCGCTGGCTCGGGACGCGCGACCGGATCTACGGCCAGATCATGGAGCGAGGCTGGCACGAGCAGCGAGGCGCGTTCGTCCAGCACTACGACACCGACGTGCTCGACGCGTCCGTGCTGCTCATGCCGCTCGTCAAGCTGGTCGCGCCGACCGATCCGCGCTGGCTCTCGACGCTCGACGCGATCTCGCGCGAGCTCGTCTCCGACAGCCTCGTCCACCGCTACAACGTGGAGGCGTCACCCGACGGCATCGACGGCAGCGAGGGAACTTTCTCGATCTGCACGTTCTGGTACGTGGAAGCGCTCGCCCGCGCCGGCCGCCTCGACGAGGCACGCCTGGTCTTCGAGAAGATGCTCACCTACGCGAACCATCTCGGTCTCTATTCGGAGGAGATCGGCCCGACGGGGGAGCAGCTCGGCAACTTCCCGCAGGCGTTCACCCACCTGTCTCTCATCTCCGCCGCCTACAACCTCGACCGCCAGCTGGGCTGAGCGGCGAAACCGGCGCGACCGAGGCTCGGCCCGACGGACAACCTCGCACGATGCCCCCGGCCGGAATCGAACCAGCGCACGCGGTTTAGGAAACCGCTGCTCTATCCACTGAGCTACGGGGGCAAAGAACGCCTGTTTTGCAGGCACTACGCGTCGACAGTCTAGACCGGATCGGATCGGGCCACGGACGCCGCGCGGGGCGTTGTCCCGGCTCGGCGTGACACCCGCTAGTCTGGCTCGCGGGCCGGCAGCGACGCGTGCCGGGTCCGATTGCTGATGCAGGACTGGCTTCTCGATCACGGTTGGAGGATCGCGCTCGTCGTCGTCCTCGCGCTCACGGTCATGTGGCTCGTGCGTCGCACGCTGCCGCGGGCGATCCGCATGACCGTCTCGTCCGACCGCTTCGTCGACGTGAGCGACTCGATCGCGCTCGACGAGCAGCGCAAGCGGGCCGAGACGCTCTCGCGCGTCCTCGTCCGGGTGCTCGACATCGTCGCCGTCTTCGTCGCCGTCCTGCTCGTCCTCGGCGAGCTCGAGATCCCGCTGGGCCCGCTGCTCGCGAGCGCCGGCATCGTCGGGGTCGCGCTCGGGTTCGGCGCCCAGTCGCTCGTGCGCGACACGCTCGCCGGGATGTTCATCCTGATCGAGAACCAGTACCGCGCCGGTGACGTCGTCACCGTGGCCGGGGTCTCGGGCACCGTCGAGGAGGTCGGGCTGCGCCGCACGGTGCTGCGCGACATCGACGGGATCGTCCACTCGGTCTCGAACGGGGAGATCGTCATCTCCTCGAACATGACCCGCGGCTGGTCGCGGGTGAATCTGAACGTGAGCGTCGGCTACGACCAGGACCTCGACCGGGCCCGCGCGGTGATCGACCGGGTCGGAGCGGAGCTGGCTGCCGACCCAGACTGGGCGACGCTCATCCTCGAGCCGCCGAAGGTGCTGCGAGTCGACGCCTTCGAGGAGTCCGGGATCGCCCTGAAAGTGCTCGCGACGACGAAGCCGATGAAGCAATGGGAGGTCGCGGGCGAGCTGCGGCAGCGGATCAAGGTGGCCTTCGACGCCGAGGGGATCGAGATCCCCTTCCCGCATCGCACGGTCGTCATGCGCCGCGAGGACGCCTAGCCGGCCGGCTCGTCGCCCGCGGCCTCGACCAGCCGGCAGAGGGCGTTGACGAGCACCAGTTCCCCGAGCGAGCCGCGGCTCGTGCGCCTGCGCGCTGTGGGGGGCAACGACCGTGAAGTCTCTGTCGCGGAGAGCCCGTGCGCTCCCGTCCTCGTCGGTGAACGTGCCGCCGAGCAGCCGGTCGATCTCGGCGGCGATCCGCTCGGCCTCCCCGGGCGAGGAGGCGGGCACCACGAGCGGGGACGCTACCGAGCGGGGCAGGTCACGCTGCGATGTCCGCGGGGCCTTGTCCCACTCTCGCTCGCTGCTCTTCGATCCCGATCAGGAGATCGAGTGCGTCATACACATCCTGTACTTGCTCGCGGGTCAGCCCGTCCACATCTTGCGTGCCGGTGACGCGCTCGACGATCGCGATGACCCGGTCGCGGTCGACGCCGCCGTCGGAGCGGAGCAAACCTGCCGACCGTGCCATGCCGAACACTCTCCGGATCTGCCGCTCCGACGCCGGCCTCGTGTCTCCTCGAGCGCGGAGCCGCATGAACGCCGGGTGGTCGAGCTCGACCGTTTCCGGTGCGACTTCCTCGTCGAAGAGGAGCACACGGAGAAGCGCGGCCGCTGCGAGGACGTCGTTCAGCGCCTCGTGTGCGTCCTCGAGCACGATGCCGCGCCGCTCGCAGATCGACTGGAGACGATGGTCTTCCGCGAGCGGCTCGAGCAGCCGGAACGCGTTGAGGGTGCAGGCAACCCCGGCAGGGCGGTAGTCGATCCCCGCGCCCGCGAACGCGTGCTGCAACATCGCCAGGTCGAACTCGGCGTTGTGCGCGACAAACACTGCCCCGTCAAGCAGCCCGAGCAGCTCACCGGCGATCTCGCCGAAGCGGGGTGCGCCGGCGACGTCCTCGTCGCCGATGCCGTGCACCGCGGTTGCCTCGGCCGGGATCGGCCGCGAAGGGCGGACGAGTCGGGCGTAGCGGTCTGTCTCGACACCGTCGGCGTCGAGCCGCACGACGGCGAGCGAGACGATCTCGTCGACGCCAGGGGTCGTTCCGGTGGTCTCGCAGTCGAACACGGCGTATGCCGCCGGCTTCGGCACCTCCGCCCTGCGGCGGACGCGCCCCACGATATCGGCCGTTGTGGACATGTATCAAGCATGTCCGGCAAGTCGGACGGCGAACGTACGGCGCCTGGTTGACTTGCCGCCCCGAGGCGCGTGAGATACGGCCATGAACCTGCTCTTCCTCGACGAGTCCGGGCAGCTGTCCGAGCGGCGCTTCTTCGCGCTCGGCGGCGTCGCGCTGCGGGACACCGACTGGCACCACCTGCGCGGCCTCTGGCAGGAGACGCTCGCCGCCCACGGTTGGCCGGCCGCCAAGGAGATCAAGTGGCACGGCATCCGCACGGGCGCGGTGCCTCCGTCACTCGCAGACGCGGTGATCGGCATGCTCGCCCGTTCACCGCTGCGCTGCTACGTGACCCTGCTCGACATCGAGCTCGGCGCCAGCGTCGCCCCCGAGTTCTTCGCCACCGACGAGGACGCCTACTCGACGGGGCTGATGTTCCTGGCTGAGCGCTTCCAGCTCCTGCTCCAGGATGCCGACGACGTCGGGATGATCGTCGTCGACAGCCGCTTCCGCGAGGACGACGCACGTCTGCGCCGCTTCTTCGCCGACCTGACCCAGGATGGCACCCCCTATTCCCGCCTTGACCGGATCGTCGAGGGCCTCTTCCTCGGCCCGAGCCACTTCTCGATCGGCCTGCAGTGCGCCGACCTGGTCTGCTCCATCACGGCCGCTGCCGAGCGCGGCAACGGCCAGGCTCGCGGCTACCTGAAGACCCTGCTGCCGAGGTTCGCCACGCACCCCGCCACCGGAGAGCTCGACGGCGTCGGGCTCAAGCGCTTCCCCGAGCGAGTCCGCCGACCGCGCGAGGAGACGCGGCTCTTCTGAGCGACAAGCGTAAGGCCGGGCTTCGCGGTGACCGGCTCTCTCGGCGTGCCCCAGAACCTCCCGGAGAAGACCATCGGAGCTGGCTCCTCGCCCAGGACGCACGCGGTCCCGCTCGACGACACGGTCGAGCTCGTCTCGGCGCCCGATCCGCGATCTCGACCCTCGCGTCACGATCGGCCCGCGCTGTGAGGAAACCAGCGTCGTGCTCGTCCCCGTCGGAACAGGAACAGAGGTCAGGTTCCCTTCTTGTCGACCGAAGGTGCTGAGGCGGAGGGCCATCTGCCGCTGTGGATAGCCATGGTGCGGGGACATGCAACATCCGGGACCTGACCCCTGCCGCCGGCGACGTCATCCGCGGTCTCGGCGGGGACGACGTCCTGCTCGGTCGCGGCGGCGTCGACGTGATCCGCGGCGGAGCAGGGAACGACCGGCTCAAAGGGGGAGCCGGGAACGATCGCCTCCTCGGCGGCGCCGGGGTCGACGTCTGCCGGAGCGGGCGGAAGGTCAGCTGCGAGTCGTAGGGGATCAGGTGCGGCTGGCTACGAGGAGCGCGGAACGGAGTCACGCGGAACCTCGCGGGACGCTCGCGTGGGTCTTGCCCTGCAGGGGCGGGTCATGACCCGCCCCCGTGAACCGTTCCCGTACTGAGGCCGAAGACGCCGCAGACGCCGTCGGGGCTTGCGGGCGCGAGTCAGCGCAGCACGGACCCCGCGCTGTCCACCGCGGCCGTGGCTGAAAGGGCGCATTGCGCCGCGGCCGGCCTGCAGACACCATCGCGGGGTGTGGGAGACGGTTGATCCGGAGGGTCGTCGCGTGACTCTGAGCCGGCAACGCTGGCGGCACATCGTCACCCGACACCTCGAGCTGGGGGTCACTCCGGAGGCCCTGCTGGCCGCTGTCGCACGCCCAGACCGGCGGGTGCCTGGGCGGGAGGCGGGTGAGGAGTGGTTCTACCGCTGCGGTGCAGGACCCACCCTGTGGATCAGGGTGGTCGTACACTTCGACAAGAAGCGAGGCATCATCGTGACCGCGTTCCCTCGGAGAGCATTCCCGTGAGCGTCACCATCGGCGGCACCGAGTTCGACAACGTCCTCTACGATCGGGTAGCAGACGTCCTCTACCTCCAGGTGGGCCGGGAGCGTGCTGCCGTCGATTTCGATACCTCGCCCGAAGGCCACTACCTCCGGTACGACGAGGACGGCGCCCTCTTCGGCATCACCATCGTCAACGCACGCAGCATCCTCGAACGGGAGGGGAAGATCGTGATCACTCTTCCGGAGCGGCAGATCGAGGTGAGCGATCTGGCCAAGGCTCTCGCAGCGGCGTAGCGTCACGGGCGCCGAGCCTCCGTGGGGGCGGGCCCTGACCCGCCCGTTCGTATTGCCTTCGTGCTCTTGCGACCGCGGCTACGCCTCGCCGGGCTCCTCGCCGGGCTCCTCGCCGGGCGGCCGGTCGTCCGGCTTCCCGGGGCGCGCGACGCCCTCCCCGGCCGGCGCCTCGCCGCCCTGGTGCTCGAGCTCCTCTCCGAGCAGCCGGTTGAACTCGTCGCGGTGGCGGTGGATCTG